>CAZNLT010000058.1:0-30545 GCA_964573705.1 uncultured Desulfobacterales bacterium | reverse complement strand
TACTCGTACCACATGGATTTGGGAAAGTCCCGAATTATTTTTGGGTCAAGGGCAGTGCTATCCACTTCGCAGAGACCGCCGAACGCGTAAATCGTTTCGTACTCCGGCCCCTCGATTTTGAGTCCGGCATGGCGTCCTTCCTTTACCGTCGATAGACGGCCGCAGGCCATGAAGCATCGCAGGCAGGCGTGAGGCGTTACGTCGCAGCGTTTGTGCAGGGCATCGGCGTTGATCTTCTCCCGGTGATCACTTTGACCCTTGCGCCAATAGCGTGTGGGAAAGCCGCCAACCGAATTCATTATATCCACCAGCATCGGCGTACCCTTTGTCTTGTATGCCTTAACGCCGGCATCGTCCTTGCTCCGCTGGGCAGTCTCTTTGATAAAAGCCTTCACCATCTCTGGATGGGCGAATTCTTTTTGATGGTTGCCCCAAAAGGCAATTCCCTTTATTTTTTTGGAGCCCATCACCGCCCCGACGCCGGTGCGTCCAGCGCTTCTCCAGTAATCGTTTTCAATGACGGCAAAGCTCACCAGATTCTCGCCGGCCGGACCAATCACGGTAACACCGCACTTTGGAGAATTGGGCCGATTCTTCTTTATCCAATTCCGGATACTGTCTTCGGTTTCATACGTGGGTAGCCCCCAAAGCTCCTCAGCCGAATGAAAATAAACTGTGTTTTCAGCAACCTCTATCCATACTGGTTCTTCAGATGCCCCTTGAATTGTGAAAGCGTCGAAGCCGGTTCTGACCATGTATTCGGCCACCGTGCCGCCGGAGTAGGATTCGGAATAGAAGCCGGTCTGAGGAGATTTGGTAAAGACCCCGTGCCGGCAGGATCCCCAAATGCCGCTCCCGGTTGCGGGACCCGTGGTGAAAATGAGCGGGTTATCCGGGCCTAAAGGGTCCATCCCCGGTGAAGTTTCATTGAGCAGCTGATAGGAAGCGATGTTTTTTCCCCCTAAATATTTCCGTGCAATTTCTTCGGGAATTATTCTCAGGTCGAACGCCTTTTGCGTGGCGTCGATCCGAAGTATCTGGTTGAAAAGTCCCTTCATTTTGTTTTCCTTGTATTAAAATTAATTGGGTCGTTTTTTCCGGCAATTCGATTATCAGGAAGGTTTTCCCAACAAAAATTAACCCCTGGACCATCCCACAGCTGTATAAATAAATTTATCTTATCACATTTCGAACGACAGATTCGATCCCGGCGGCATCGAGAAGATAATGGGCATACAGGTGTGCGGGCGGAGCGATCAGACTGTATTCATCTCGTATCCCATGCCGCAATAGCCGGATCCCGCATCCTTCCTCCGCGAGCACTTCGGCAACGGCGGAACCCAGACCCCCGATGATATTGTGCTCCTCTACTGTGATCAGAAGTCGGGATCGTCCGGCCGCCTTGAGGACCGCCTGTCGGTCCAGGGGTTTGATGGTGGGCATGTCGATGACTCCCACCGAAAAGCCATCTTTTCGGAGGGCATTCGCAGCATCCAAGGTATGTTTGACCGGCATGCCACATGCGATCAGGGTCAGGTCCTTCCCCCGGCCGTGTTCTACGGCCCGGCCGATAGAATAGGGAATGTTCTTTTCATAAACATCCGGCTCGCGCCCCCGCCCGATCCGAAAATAAATCGGTTCCGGCCAGTCGACCGAATCTCGGATGGCGGCTGCCAGTTGGGGACCATCTGCCGGGGAGATCACTGTCAGACCCGCAATGGCCCGCATAGTCGAAATGTCCTCGGTGGCATGATGGGAGGTTCCGTAAAATCCCAGCGATATACCGGTGTGATGTCCGATCAGGCGGACCGGCTGCCGGCAGTAGGCGATGTCCATCCGGATCTGCTCACAGCAGAGCAATCCCAAAAAAGAGGCGAAAGTAGCAACGAAGGGGAGATAACCGACGGTGGCGATTCCGGCGGCGGCCGACACCATGTTTTGCTCTGAAATGCCAAACTGGATGAATCGGTCGGGATATTTTTCGGCGAATTTGTTCAGTCCGTTGGAAAATTGAAGGTCCGCCGATCCGGCGACTACCGGATGCCCTTGTTCGACCAGTTCAATCAACGCCTCTGAGAGAAAATTCAATCCTGGTGTGATCGCATTCAGCGCTCGATACTGCCAAGAATCGGGGCTGAGCAGTTTATTCATGATTATCCCCCAAACGAATAATTTCTTCTACCGCTGCATCTGCATCGGCCGGTGTCAGATAGCCGAGATGCCATCCGGGCTCTGTCTCCATGAAAGAGACCCCTTTGCCTTTGATGGTATGAGCGATGACGCAGACGGGCTGCTCACGGGTTCGGTCCGACTTCACGGCCCGCAGAAGGGCCGTTAGCGCGGCAATGTCATGACCATCCACCTCGTAAACCGCCCAGTTGAAAGCGCGCCATTTGTCTGCCAGGGGTTCGATGCTCATGACGTCGTCAACCTTTCCGTCAAGCTGGTAACCGTTTCGATCGATAACTGCAACCAAACGGTCGAGCCGATAATGGGCGGCAAACAGCGCCGCCTCCCATACCTGACCCTCCTGGGTTTCGCCGTCTCCGAGCAACGTGAACACCGTAAAATCCTTGTTGAGTTTTTTTCCTCCCAGGGCCATTCCGGCGCCGTTTGAAAGGGCATGGCCGAGTGATCCCGAGCTGAAATCGATTCCAGGCACCTTGGTCATATCGGGGTGATCACCCAGAGGACTGCCCAGTCGGGTGTAATTGTCGAGAATCTCCTTCTGGATAAAGCCGCAGTCGGCCAGAATCGAATATAAACCGACGGCGGCATGGCCCTTGCCCATGAGAAACCGGTCTCGATCCGGCCAATTCGGCTCCCCCCGGCGAAGCGACATCACATCGTAAAAAAGGGCGGCCAGAATCTCGGCACACGAAAAGACCGAGGTGTAGTGCCCCACCTTTGCAACTTCGATCAGACGAATCGTTTCCAGGCGCACAAACCGCGCTTTGTCTCGCAAAAAGGCGACCTTTTCTGGGGTCGGATTGTGACGGGAATCGGAAAATGTGGAAGCGGTGGGCTCCGTTTTCATCAACAATTCCTTTCGAAAGGGGAAAAGTATTCGATTTCTTACCGGGGTGACCGTCATCGCGTTTACCTTTTAGAGGCCAAACTTTTCGGCAATCCGATCAGTGATGAACTCACCGATCGGCATGGCGGAGGTGGCGGCCGGAGAAGGTGCATTGCAGACATGAAAAGAGCGGTCGCTTTCAGCAAACAGAAAATCGTGAACCAGCGTACCGTCCCGTTTGACTGCCTGGGCGCGGATTCCGGCAGGATAGGGGTGAAGGTCTTTCAGCGTAACGGCCGGACAATATTTCCTGACCCGTTCGAGATAACCGGATTTGAAGACCGAATCCCTGATTTCCTGAAGGCCGGACCCAAGGTGTTCGCCGATCACCTTCCAGAAGCCGGGAAAAGTGACCATTCCCAAACAATCTTTCAGATCGAAGTTGACGCGCCCGTACCCCTCCCGTTTCCAACCCAGTACCGCATTGGGGCCGAGCGTGACCGAACCGTCGATCATCCGGGTAAGGTGAACCCCCAAAAAGGGCAGATCGGGATCCGGGATCGGATAGATCAGGTGTCTGACGATGGTGTTCATCCGGTCCGGCAGCCGGTAGTATTCTCCCCGAAAGGGAACGATCTGGAAATCAACATCGATGCCGGTCATTCTGGCGAGTCGATCCGCCATCAAACCGCCGCAGGCCAGAATATATCGGCTTTGAATGTCATTCGATCCGCCCCGGATTCGAACCTGACGGGCGGTTTCTTCGATGTCGCGGACTTCATAGCCTGTCCGAATTTCTCCGCCGAGGGAAATGAAGATGCCGGCCATCTTTGCACAGATCTTGGGAAAATCGGTGATGCCGGTCTGGTCCACCCGCAAAGCACCCAGGCCGGTAATGTTCGGCTCACTCTTGCGCAAGTCCGCCTCATCCAGTCGTTCGACGGTGATGCCGTTTAGAACACACCGGTCCTGGAGCACCCCCATTCGCTCGTATTCGAAGGCATCTGTGGCTACCAGCAGTTTGCCGCATTGGTCGAACAGCAGGCCGTGCTCTCGACAGAACTGAATTGTCTGGGCGGCCCCGCGTTTGCAGAAGTCCGCCTTCAGGCTGCCGGGTGCATAATAGACCCCTGCATGGATCACTCCAGAGTTGTGACCGGTCTGGTGCCTGGCAAGGGCCGCCTCTTTTTCGACCAGGAGAACGGCCGCATCCGGAAACCGTCGCTTAAGCTGCCACGCGCTGGAAATCCCGACGATGCCGCCGCCGATGATAACGATATCATACATCTTCATGCGCCCATCCGATATCTGTCCTTAATCACCGAAATGCACCGGGACCGCCCCAAAAGAGCCGATCGCTGGCTGCGGTGAATCCGTCACCCTCGGTGTTGTTTAATAGTTTTCACCTATTCTATTTTGCGCTCGGGAGGAACCCCCTCGAGGGTCCACCCCCTGATCTGGTAATAGTCCGCCTTCATTTTGGCGAAATCTTCCCGGGAGATGACCTTATTTTCAGGGCCGATCCCTTGTTCAAAGAACCGGTCCGGCAGCGTATCGTCCTCATGGGTCATGCCTTCCCGCAGATTGAAGAGCCGGACGGCGTCACGGATATTGGCCGCGATCCGCTGCAGCCCGGCCTTGTCCAATTCCATGCCGGTTATGATCTTAATGATTTCGGAAAATTCGTCCCAGAGATAGAGATCCCGGTAAAAACGGCATCCGATCATCGCATCCATCAGTGTCAAGCGATCCTCGAAATCGACCAGCATGGCCGCCTTTCCTTCGATCTGATCAAAATCGATGATCCCTGCGAATTCACCCTTGAAAGCGGTCGTCCTTGCATGGCAGGCGCCCCGGTCCGAAGTGGCATAGGCCAGCGCCATGCTCTTGAACACCCTCGGATCATACCCGGCCGGCTCCATTCCCTTGACGTGAACCGCCACATCTTCCATATCCCAGGTTTTAGCCGCATGGCGAATCCCCTCGGCTAAAACTGCTCCGATACCCTCTTTCGCGGCGATCCGGGTCAGCAGGTCCGCAATGGCATCCGTATTCCCGTATTCCAGTGGTTCATTGATCTTGCCGCGCTGGCTGGCCTCAATGGAGAAAGCGGCCAGATTTCCGGCGGTGATAGTATCCATGCCCAGACGGTCACACAGATCATTCAGGTGCAGAATATCGTCCAGGCGCTCAACCATGCACAGCCCACCGAAGGCGAATATAGTTTCATATTCTGGACCCTCCACTCGCAATCCTTGGAATCGCCCTTCCCGGACGGTAGTCATTCGACCGCAGGCCATGAAGCATCGATTGCAGGCGTTCGGTTTGACGGTGAAGTCCCTGTTCAAGGTTTGTGCACTGATCGCTTCGCGGTGATCTACCGTTCCCTGTGACCAATAACGAGAAGGAAAAGCGCCGACCTCATTCACCATATCCACCATTCCCGGAGTTCCCAGGTTCTTGAAGAATTTGACTACTGGCAAATCTTTCGACTTCTTGGCCCAAGTTTTAACGAATGCCTTTTCGGCATCCGGGTCGGCCACCTCTCGTTTCTGAGAACCATGGAAAACAAGGGCTTTGACCTTTTTGGAACCCATTACAGCACCGGCACCGGATCGACCGGCATGACGCCAATAATTATTGGCGATCACGGAAAACCGAACCATTTTTTCGCCGGCAGGTCCGATCACCAAAATCCCGGCATCCTTTCGGTTCACTCGCTCCGTCACCATGTCCTGAGATGTATATGCATCTGCCCCCCAAATTTCGGCCGCATCATGGAAACGCACCTCGTGTTCCCCGATTTCAAGAAAAACCGGTTCAGAGGAGGTCCCCTCCAGGACCACCGCATCATAACCGGTCCGGCTCATCGGTTCGGCCACCTTGCCCCCGGAATAGGATTCGGAAAAGACCCCGGTTTGGGGGGATTTAGTATATACACCCCACCGGCTCGATCCCCAAATGAGGGTGTCGTTCATCGGACCAAGAGCGAATATCAGATGATTCTCTGCGGAAAAGGGATCCACCCCGGGTCTGTTTTTTTTCAGCAGCAAGTAAGTGCCAAGCCCTTTGCCGCCGAGATAGTCGCGATAGACCGAGGGGTGGATCTGTTCACTGTGATAGGTCTGATCGGTTAGATTGATGATGAGTATTTTCTGAAAATAGCCTTTCATATCAGTCTCCCAAGGTCAATTTATTGAAATTTTATTTGAGCAAAAAACTTTTACTATTAAGAAAATCCAACATATGAGGTCGTAACGGCTGGCTCATCATCCGCGCAATCTGCTGTGTCCAGTTGTCGTCGCGATTGGCACAGTCTCTATGGTTATAATAATCACAGCAGGTCTGATCGTAAGCAGATAGAAGGGTATCATCACAGGTGTCTGAGTAGGTGTCCGTTTTCAGCACAAGCTCCAAAGGAAGCCGAGGTTTACGCCCGGGATCCTCGTCGGGAAAGCCAAGGCACATTCCGAAAACCGGATAAACCATGTCTGGAATATCAAGCAATTCACATACCTTTTCCGGATTATTGCGAATGCCGCCGATATAAACCCCTCCCAAGCCCAAAGATTCGGCTGCTAACATGGTGTTCTGGGCTACAAGCGCGACATCCACCGTCGCGATGATAAACTGCTCTGTAAACCCTTTGACCATCTCCACCTTATGCATACTGCAGGCTTGTTCGGCACGTTTCAGATCAGCACAAAAAACGAGAAAGAGGGGGCATTGCGCCACCCACGGCTGGGGACCAGCCAGATCAGCGATCTCCGCCCGCGTTTCCTGGTTGTTGACACGGATGACCGTACACGCCTGTATGAAATTTGAAGTAGATGCATATTGAGCCGCTTCAAGAATTTTTTTTACCAATTCGTCTTCTAATTCAATTTCTTTAAACTTGCGAATAGACCGGTGCCCTTTCATAACAGAAAGCACTGCATTCATTTGTAATCCTCCTAAATAGCTTCCAAAAAAAACAGCAGAATCTGATATTAAACCAAAACTTTCAAAGTCTCAAAAAAGCTTCACGGATACTCATTTATCCACCAGTGGTGAGAGGATATCCCGATAGCTTATCTCCTTCGAACAGATGACATCGATAACGGTCGGCATATCGCCGCTGATCGCCTCTTTCAGTGCTCCTGCAAGCTGCTCGGGCGTTTCGACTCGCATCCCCCTGCACCCCATCGCTCGCGCGATATCGGCCGCTTTCATATCCGGAAACTCGGCGGCCAAGGTCTGGTCCTGAAGAAAATGGGTGACCCAGCCGTAGGCACTGTAGTTCAGCACGACGGTCACAATTGGAATTTTTTCTTCATAGGCGGTCAGCAACCCGTTCATCGACATGGCAAATCCGCCGTCTCCGCAGACTGCGATCACCGGCCGTTCGGGAAAGAGCAGTTTTGCGGCCATGGCGGCGGGGACGGCGTATCCCATCCCTCCGGTGGCGGCCGGTGAGAGGAATTCTCCACCGGTCCGGGTCTGGAAAAAACGGGTCATGAACAGCCTGTTTTCACCGGCGTCGCAGGTCACGAGGGCGTTTTCCGGCAGGCCCCGGCGCAATTCCGCGATCACTCGCTGGGGCAGCATGGGAAGTGCATCGGAGGCGTACGTCGGTTCATTGAAAAACCCCATTTCTTCCCGTTCGGCCTGGACGGCCCCTCGCCGGTGCCCCAAAGCATTCGAAGTAAGGCCGCCCCGTTTTTCGGCGGCTTCACACAATTGCCGCAGGACGACCGCGGCATCACCCGTCAGCACCTGATCACAGGGGTAGACCCACCCGGCGTTGCGGGGTTCGATATCCACCTGGATGAGACTCTGCCGTGTCGGATCGATCAGTTTCGTATTTTCAAAGGCGGTATCGCTGGGAGAGAGTTTGGAGCCGACCACTATAATCACGTCGGATGCTGCGATGAATGCGTTCGCCGCTGGCATACCGAACGTGCCGAACACCCCCAGGGCTTGCGGATGGTCCTCCGGAAAGACCCCTTTGCCGGCGGAGGTGGTGACCACTGCGGCGCCGGTAAGATTCGCCATCCGCTCTAGTTCGGCAAAAGCCCTTCCGATGCGAACGCCGTTTCCGGCGATGATCACCGGCTGTTCGGCCTTCAAGAGAACCGCCGCGGCCCTGTCGACCCGCTCCGAATCGGCGCATGGCGGCGCGGGCCGACTGTAAGACTCGGTGGCATAGAGCCTGGGGACGGATTCTGGGCCGACCGTGCCCTTCAGAGACTCACTGTGATACACTATAGCGACCGGACCCCCCTGCCCCCGGAAAGCGATATTGACCGCCGTTTGGGTGTTTTGAACCGCCTGGGCGGGTGTATGAGCTACGAGGGTTGATTTGGTGGCCGCCCCGAAGCTTCTCCGGGCGTCCCAGGTTCCATAATCTCCGGTGCCAGCCTGGTAGGGTGCGTGATGGGAAAACGGAGCGCCGTCAGTCATGTCCGCCATCAGCAGCATCGGTGTGCTGCCCATGTGCGCCTCCAGGACACCCAGCAAGGCATTGGTTAGAAGGAAAAGCCCCTGCCCCATGACGATCCCGGGCCGACCGGTCAATCGGCCGTAAACCTCCGCCATCACCCCCGCCAAAGATTCATGGCGAACCGATACCGTCCGTATCGTCTCCCTGCGGCCGCTCAAAGCCCCGAAAAGGTGCATGGCATTGCCTCCAGGCACACCGAACACAAATTGAATGCCGCAAGCCTCGATCACCCGGACGATAGCTTCGGATGCGGAAACTGTTGTCTGGGAAAATTCTGCTGCTTTCATTTCATCTCCATGGTTGATTTACTGCAAACCGCCCCTCAGTGTTTGTCAGGCACCAGAACGGGTTTGACCGTTTTCCCGGCCATGGCCGCCCGGAAGGCGGCATTGGCTTGGCTCAGGGGGAAAATGTTTGCCAGGGGGGCGGCATCCAAACGACCGCGGTCCATCAAGTTCAGAATAAAATGGTAGTCCCGGGCGGCCGAAGCATAGCTGAAAAAGAGGCTGTGGCCTGCTCTCACCGCGGTGGTAGGCATCCATTCGAAGGACCGGCTATAGATACCCACGATGACGATGCGGCCGCCTCGGCGGACCCGGTTAACCGCCGTCCTGAATGCCTGGGGCGATCCGGATGCCTCCACCCATAAATCAGGCTGAGCTCCGTTGAAGGCGGTGCTTTCGGCCATTTCCAACGGGCCCGCCGTGATATCGAATGTGTCTAATCCCAAGCGCCGGGCCAGGGGCAGCCGAATTTCTGCGTCTGCACCGGCACCAACCATCAGAACCCTGGCACCGCCCAAGGCGGCGATCAGACCGCAAAACAGCCCGATAGGACCGGGACCGCTGACCACCACTCGGTCAGCGGGAAGAATTCGAGTTTTGGAAAGGGCATGAGCGGCCACTGAGGCCGGTTCAAGCAGGGCGGCCATGGTTAGATCCAATGAATCGGGAATACGGATCAGGTACCGGGCATCCACCACGGCAAAATCCGCCATACCGCCGTCCATGTTCAATCCGATTACCTTTCGGTCCGCACACAGGTTGGTATCCCCGGCGCTGCACACCGGACAGCGTCCGCAGCCCTGAATCCCGACCACGGCCACCTGGTCGCCTTCTGTAAACTGCCGGACGGCGGCCCCTTTTCGAATTATGGTGCCCCCAAATTCGTGCCCCAGGATCACCGGCGGCTGAATCCATTCATAACCGGCGGTCGCCCGGTATGCATGCAGATCGCTACCGCAAACGCCGCATCCGGCGACCGAAACCACCACCTCGGCATCTTCCGGTTCCGGAACCGGAAGATGCCGGAGTTCGGTCTCGAAGGGACCGGTGCCGTATTTGACAAATGCTTGCATTTCCTTCATTCCGATAATCCGTAACCCGGCGGTGCATACCCCCGGAAATCTTCAATATTCACTCTGGCGGAACGGGCCTCATAGTCCAAGATAGGTCTTTTTTACGTGTTCGTTCCCCGCGATCTCGGCAGTAGGTCCGGACATGACAATATGCCCCTTCTCCATGATGTATGCCGTATGGGCGATCTTCATGGTATGGCTGACCTGCTGTTCTACCAGTAAAATCGTCACCCCGAGTTCAGCAATCTGTTTTACCATTTGGAACATCTGTTTGGCCAGTATGGGAGAGAGCCCCAGCGACATCTCGTCGATCATCAACAGCCGCGGCTGTGCCATCAGGCCGCGACCAATGGCGCACATCTGCTGTTCCCCGCCGGAAAGGGATCCTGCCAACTGATGGGTCCGGTCTTTGAGGACCGGAAACAGGTCATAAACCCGTTCCAGGGTTTTTGGCACATGGGCCCTGGCACGTTTGGTGTAGGCACCCATTTCGAGGTTCTCTTTAACCGTCAAGGTTTTAAACAGTTTGCGGCCTTCGGGTACCAGGGCGATGCCCATTTCCACCACTTTTTCCGCCTTGACGTTTCTAAGTTCCGTCTCTTCGAAAATGATTCTGCCCCGGGGCTTCAGCATTCCGCTAATGGCGGCCAGGGTGGTGGATTTGCCCGCCGCGTTGGGTCCCAGCAAAGCCACGATTTGGCCCTCCGTCACCGTCATCGAGACATCCCGAAGGACCTGGAAATCCCCATAGTAACAATCGACGTTTTCGAGTTTCAGCACTGAGGATCCTCCTCTCCGAGATAGGCTTTGATCACACATTCATCCGCCGTCACCTCCGCAGGTGTACCGCAGGATATGAGGGTCCCTTGATCCATCACCAGGACTCTTTCCGATACCGACATCATGGCATCCATCAGGTGCTCGATAAAGATAATGGTCACGCCGCTGTCTCGCACCTGCCGGATCAGGGGCAGGTTTTCAGCCACCTCCGTTGGGTTGAGACCGGCCAGCACCTCATCGAGCAGGAGCAGCCGGGGTTCGGTGGCCAATGCCCGTGCGACCTCGATCCGTTTGCGATGGGCCAGGGTGAGATTGCCCGGCTCGGCGTCGGCATGTTTTTCCAGGCCCAGCATTTCCAGAACCTCGAGGGCTTTTCTGCGAGCGGTCGCGGTATTTTTGATCCGGGCCAGCGCAGGTACCATGACGTTTTCCAGCACCGTCATCGCAAAAGGGCGGACCACCTGAAAGGTGCGCCCGATTCCGGCCAGGCTCCGTTTATGGGCCGGCAGCCGGCTGATATCACGCCCCTCCAGCGCCATCCTTCCTTCTGTGGCCGGAATTATGCCCGAAATTAGATTGAACACAGTGGTTTTGCCGGCTCCATTAGGCCCGATCAACCCAACAATTTCCCCTTCGAAGACCTCGAAACTCATCTCCTTTACCGCCACCAGCCCGCCGAAACGTTTGGTCAGCTGTTCGACTTCCAAGAGGGACATCAGACCGCCTCCTTCTCTTCGGACAGATTGGCCGCATGTTTGCGCCGTTTTCGTTTGATCAAAGGCGTCAGCAGAGAAACGATGCCGCCGGGAATGAACTTGACCGTCGCAACCAGAACCAGCCCGTAGACCACATAGTTGAGGCCCTGCTGAATGGTTCCCAGGTAAAATCTTAGAAATTCGCCCAGCGGGGTCATCAGAACCGCTCCGATTACCGGGCCCCAAACGGTGCCCATCCCTCCGATGATGCCGTTGAGCGCCGGTTGAAGAGAAAAGAGATCGAGCGAGAAAATGCTCTGAGGTTCCAGTACATAGATGTAGAAGACATAGAAAAGCCCCAACACGCCGGTAATACCGGCGCTCCACATCAGTGCGATAAAATGGGTGAGGGATGTATTCACCCCCAGTGCCTTGGCGGCTTCATCGTCGGATGCCGCCGCCCTGAGGTGAAAACCAAGGGCCGAGTATCGAATCCGGTACGTCAGATATACCACCCCCACCGCAAGGGCAAGGGAGATATAGTAGAAGGGCTTTCCGCCTTGAAAGGTCAGGTTCATCAGGCCGGTTTTGAAGGGAATATTGATACCCACTGAACCATTGGTCAGGCTACGCCAGTCGATGGCGACCATCCGCAGCACTTCGGCAAAGGCGATGGACGCAAGGGTGAAGAAGGGCCCCCGCAAACGGATCAAGGGAAGGCTAAGGATTAGCCCCCCCAGCATTGCCGCAATCGCGGCGGCAAAAAGACCGAGCCACGGCGTCACCCCGTATCGGACATATAAAATGGCCGCCGTATAAGCGCCGATGCCGAAAAAGGATGCATGGCCAAGGGACAGCTGCCCTCCGAAAGCAGGTATATTCCACGCAGCAGTCAAAGCGGTATAAAAAAAGATTAAGGTATACATGTGGAGGACAAAGGTCGAGTGAAAAAAAAGGGGAATGACCAGCAGAATAAGAAATGCGACTGCTCCGATGATATAAAGTTTGCTTTTGATCACTTAATTTTACCTCCTGAGTTCTTCCTTTTTCGACAAATCTGCGGCCGCATTCGGAAAAGCAAAGGCAAGAATGCCCTTCCCTCCAGGGGGAGCGCATCCCCTGGTTTTCACTTACTGCTCGGGAACAATGGGAGCCATAACGGCGGCGGTCTCCGGCCAAACGGTAACGAGTTTCCCGTTACGCCACTGAGTCACGAAACATTCGGCCGCCACATTCTGGCCGTTTTCGTTGAATTTGACGCCCCAGCCGGTGGCGGTCGTTCCCGGCTGAATATCGACCGCATTGGCTGCTTCACGGATTTTTTCCGCGTCTATACTGCCGCCGGTCTTCTCGATCAGATCAAAAACGACGTTTGCTCCCATGTAGTTGGTCAAAGAATGGCCCGAACGCGGATTTTCATTGAAGGTTTTCTTGTAAAGGGACACGAATTTCGCCAGACCGGGTGTAAATTTCTTGTTGACTTCATACTGGGTAAAATCGACATTGAATACGCCGTCGGCCTCTTTTCCCAAACCATCGGCAAAGCTCTGAAGGCTGTGACCGCCGCCGGTACCCATAATCGGTGCATTCAGCTTCAATTCATAAGCCTGTCGGGACAACAGAATGGCGTCATTGGCATAGGAAACCGCCACAACCATATCCGGTTTTGCCTTGCGCAGCCGGAAAATCACCGATGACAAATCGTTGGTATTGGCAGCATAAGGTTCGATGGAAGCGATTTGGATCCCGACCTTTTCAGCGATTTTGGAAAAGCTGTCCGCCACCGATGTACCATAATCGGAATCCTCATGGGCGATGGAAACACGCATTTCGGCAGGTTTTTTGCCTATTTCGGGGGCATACCAGTCGGTGATGAAATCCACCTGGGCCTGGCTGAAATCTTCCGCTGTGGGATTGGTTCGCCAAATGGTTTTATAATCCCGCTGAGTAATGGGATTGGCGATGGCGCCGAGTTCAAAATATGGAATCCCTTTGCGAGCCGCCACCTCGGAAGCCGCCATGCAACGGGAACTAGAAAAGGTTCCCAGAATCATCGGCACCTTTTTCTGCTCGATCAAACGCTCGGCTTCCGACCGGGCCGCAGAAACGGTGCTGGCGTCTCCCTGTACGAAAAGGATTTCATTTCCAGCAATGCCCCCGGCCTCGTTACGTTGAAGCCGGGCGATTTCGGCGCCCCGCCAGCTCTCTTCACCTAACAAGGCTAGACCTCCAGAAATAGGATATAGAGCACCAATTTCCAGAATTTCGGCACCAAAGACCAATCCGAAATTCAATGCCGGTAGGAAAAGAATGCTGACCAATAAAAATAACGCTTTTTTTTTCATAACTCCTCCTTTCAGGTTACCTGGAAACAAACGAATGCCCTTGTGAAACGATTCCTTACCTACGTCCCGGAGCCCGTCGGCCGATTCCCGATGTCAACCGACCATCATCCCTCATTTCAATCCTACCTCTTCGGTTCCCCTTCCCTTTCCGAAAAGGCCCTGCGGTCGAACCAGCAATACCAGAATGAAGATGGCGAAATAGATCGCTTCCTTTAAGCCGGGGGAGACAAATGTTCCCCCAAAGGATTCAACCACCCCGATAAACAGACCGGCCAGAAAGGTTCCACTCATGCTCCCGAGTCCGCCCAACACTACCACCACAAAGGCAAGAAGGGTGAAGGGCACGCCGACGGTGGGATATACCGAAGAGAACGGTACTAACAGGACCCCTCCCAAAGCGGTGAACATAGTGCCGAGTCCGAATGCGAAGAGATAGTGTTTTTCAACTGCAACCCCCATCAGACGGGCCACCGAGTGGTCTTCGACGATGGCCCGAAGGGCTTTGCCCAAATAGGTATACTTCAAAAAATGAAAGAGGATGATGATGGACAAAAGGGCCGCGCAAAAGGCGACGAGCCGCGGGACACTGATGATGATATTCATCACTTCTAATGAGCTCATCGAATAGCTCGTCTGAACCGTTCTGAAATCGCCCTTCCAAAAAATCAATGCCAGGTTCTGAAGAAGCAGGGAAATCCCGACCGTAGTAAAAATTTTCATTGTGGCCGAGGTGGAAAGAATCGGCTGAACGACCAGACGTTGAAACCCAACACCGAAGGCGAACATAACCGGCAGAACGATAATGACAGACAGGTAGGGATCCATATTATACAGATGGTGCAGCCAGAAAGTTAGATACATGGACAGCATCACCATTTCGCCATGGGCGAAATTGATGATCCGTACGACTCCGAAAATCAGATTCAGCCCGATGCTGATAAGGGCATATACGCCGCCCAAAAGTAGACCCGACACGAGTACCTGAATATAGAGTTCCATTATCGTTCTTTCCTTTGCGTTTGGCAGGATGCTCCCAATTTATCGCCAGAGCATCCTGCGACTAACGATTTACTCTTGAATGATGGGCGCTCTGAGGGCTGCTGCTTTGGGCCAGACGGTCACCAGCATGCCGTCCTGCCACTGTGTAACCAAAGGGGCGGCGGCTGTATTCTGTCCGTTTTCATTGAACTTAACGCCCCATCCGGTGGCTGTGCTACCTGGGGAAATATCCAATTTCATGGCCGCTTTCCGAATCGTCTCTGGATCCAAACTGCCGCCTGTTTTTTCGATCAGGTCAAATACCACGTTGGCCCCCATATAATTGGCCAGGGAATGGCCTGACCGAGGTTCTTCGTTGAAGGTTTTTTTATACAGCGCATAGAACGCGTTCAGCCCGGGCGTAAAATCTAAATTGATCGCATACTGAGTAAAATCAACATTGAATACCCCGTCGGCCTCTTCGCCCAAGGCCTCGGCGAAGCTCTGCAGGCTGTGACCTCCTCCGGTGCCCATTATTGGCGCTTTCAATTTCAGCTCATAGGCCTGCCGGGCCAACAGAATGGCATCGTTGGCATACGAAACCGCAACAACGAGATCCGGATCGGCCTTGCGCAACCTGAAAATCACCGAAGAGAGATCATTGGTATTCGCAGCGTACGGTTCAATCGAAGCGATTTTCATACCGGCTTCTTCTGCCAGTTCAGAGAAGCTGTCCGCCACCGAGGTTCCGTAGTCGGAATCCTCGTGTGCGATGGATACTCGGATCTCGGAAGGCTTTTTGCCCAATTTGGGAGCATACCACTGGCTAATGAAGTCCACCTGTGCTTTGCTGAAATCGGCCGCCGTGGGATTGGTGCGCCAGATGGTATCATAACCCCTATCGGTGATGGCATTCGCGATAGCACCCAATTCGAAGTAGGGGATGCCCTTGCGAGCCGCCACTTCCGAAGCAGCCATGCAGCGGGAACTCGAATAGGTGCCGATGATCGCCGGAACTTTTTTCTGCTCGATCAGGCGCTCGGCTTCCGACCGTGCCGCGGAAACGGTGCTTGCATCTCCCTGCGCGAAAACAACCTCCATTCCTGCAATGCCGCCGGCCTTGTTCCGCTGCAGCCGGGCAATCTCAGCGCCGCGCCAGCTCTCCTCGCCCAGCAGTGCAAGGCCGCCCGAAATGGGGTAGAGTGCGCCGATTTCCAGCGTTTCCGCACCGAAGGCGCCCCCGAGAAAGACTGTCACCAAAAACATGTGGCTGACCACCAGAAGTCCTATTATTCTTTTCATTTTGTTGCTCCTTTCGGTTAAAATTGGTTGCATACATTCCCTTTTCCAATTGGAGCCGCCCATCCGCCCGGATCTCCGTCGATTTCAGTGTCTCGGCTACCGGCATGGAATCGGACGGCAACCGGCCTTCGATCGCCCTGCTATTCCGAACCAAACGCCTTAATGCAGCCCCGAACATCTCCATTGAACATCATCTTATAAAAAATCTCCAATCGCTCCTTTGTTATCGGGGTCGGATTGGTCGGTCGGGGATATTTGTTAATGCATTCCTCGGCCATCGGCCCCAGATCCGATTCCTTCAGTCCCACATCCTGCAATGACCGAGGCATTCCCAGAGCGCTGACTAGATCATCCACCCAGATTGTGAGGCCCTCACCGGTTGCATCTGCTGTTTCCAGCACATGACCGGCCGCGATCGTTAACCGTTCCGAAAGCGCTTGCAGGTTGTAGGCCATCGTATAGGGGAGGGCCATGGCGCATGATACCCCATGGGGGATGTGTGCGCGGTTGGCGATCGTATAGGCCACTGAGTGGCCGAGCACCACCCCTGCATTCAGGCACAACCCGCCTGTAAAGGCCGCATAAATCATGGCCCGCCGAGCCTCCATATCTGAGCCGTTTTCGAATGCCTTTTTCAGCCACCGGCCCACAATGGTGATCGTAGCGATCGCCTGGGTATCGGTGTACGGATTGGCCTTTGTCGACATAAACGCCTCCAGAGCATGGCTCAGCGCATCTAGCCCGGTTGCCGCGGTGACCCTGGGGGGCAGGGTTTCGGTCATGAGCGGATCCAATACCGCCGTCAGCGGTACCAACTGTGGGCTCAGCACAATCGCTTTCTTGTCTTTCACCGAAAGCATGGAAATGGCGGTGGCTTCTGCACCCGTGCCGGCGGTCGTCGGAACCGCCACCAGCGGCAGGGGAGGTTTCTCGAACCGTGTGATCCCGAGATAATCCGTCACATCACCGGGATTGACGGCCAGAGCGGCACCCAATTTGGACATATCCATGGCGCTCCCGCCGCCGACCCCCACCACCGCAGAATAGGATTTCCGACGGGCAAATCCCGCCAGGTTCTCGGCGGTCGATAGTGTGGGTTCTCCGATAATATCGTCGAAAAGATCCAGTTCGTAGGACCCGGCCAGGAACCCTTGAATTCTTTCGACTAGTCCGAGGCGAACGACCTCATTATCGGCCACAATCAACACCCTTCCTTCGGCAACCTGCCAGTTGCTGAGCACCTCCCCGATTCGGTTTGCTGCCTCGTCTCCAATCAGCACCTGCCGCGGCGAAAGGCAGGCTTCAATATTCGGTTTTTGAAACGAAATCATCCCCACCTCCAACTTTTTTATTAATTTTCTGTCGTCGACTCCCGAACTCCGGATCGGTAGCCTTCTCCCGCTCAACCGGCCGCTTCCGGATAGAGCAGGTACTTCACTCCCTGTCCGGATTCCGACAGTCGGAACGCTTCCTCCCATGAATCGATTCCAAATTCTCCTGAAACCAAGGCGCCCAGATCAATCCGTTTTGCCGCCATCAATGCAAGCGCTCTTTTCCAGGTTTCTCGAGTGTGAACAAAGGCACCTTTTAGTACGATCTCCTTTAATGCGATCCGGTCCATTTCCACCGGGATAGAACAGCCGCAGAGACCCACCTGTATCATTTCGCCGCCGTTGCGGAGACAGGCCAGACAGTCGTTTACGGCAGCACCGACACCGGAACATTCAAAGGCGAGGGTCGGTAGCCGGCCACCTGTAATCTGTGCAACCCGCTCCTGTAGGTCCTCTGCATCCACTTGAACAACCGCCTGCGCCCCCAGGTTTTCGGCCAATCGTAGCCTCTCTTGGTCTCGGCCGGTCCCGGTGATGATCACGTTTCCTCCGGCATCCCGTGCCACCTGCAGTACCAACAGGCCGATTGGACCTGGACCCGTGACTAGGACCCAGTCTCCCGGTTCGACCCGGCTTCGCTCACTCACTGCATGGACCGCTACGGCAAGCGGTTCGCACAAGGCACCCTCTTGGAACGATACCCCGTCCGGAAGCCGATGGAGGGCGTCCCGACGCACGACCAGAGCGTCGGCAAACCCGCCGTCCACACCGTAGCCCAGAGCCAGTCGGTCGGGACAAAGATTGGAGCGCCCGCTCCGACACATGGAACACCCGCCACAGCTCTGGGCTTCGCTTTCCACCGTTACCCGGTCTCCGGGCCGCCAATCGATCACCCCTTCGCCCACGGCGTCCACGGTGCCAGCCACCTCGTGGCCCAAAGTTACCGGCGGTCGGACCTTCGCGAAAGCGCCGTGTAATATATGAAGATCGGTTCCGCAGATGCCGGCGCGGGCCGTGCGAATGCGCACCTGGTTCCGGCCCGGTTCGGGTTCTGGTACTTCGACCACCGCAACATGCCCGGGTCCCATCGCTGTCTTTTGCAGTGCTTTCATTTAGCCTGATTCTCCCCTTTCTATACGGAGAATATGAATCTGTTTTTCCGATAAAGGCTTAAGCCGCCATCCAGCCGCCGTCCACGTAGATCACCTCCCCGGTTAGGTAATCCGAGGCAGTTGAGGCCAAAAACAACACCGTATTACCGATGTCCGCCGGGCTGCCGAAGCGTGCCAGGGGAATCCGCGACAGCATCCATTCACAACGCTCCTTGTCCTGGAAAGCAGGTTCCGTCATGGCGGTGCGTATATAACCCGGCGCAACGGCATTAACATTGATGTTATGCGGTGCCAGCTCAACAGCAAGGGATTTGGTCAGCGAAAAAATACCCCCTTTTGCCGCCCCATAAACTGAAATGTTGGGGACGGCGATTTTGCTCGTCAGGGATGCGAGATTGATGATCTTTCCCCGGCCGTTCTTAACCATTTCCCTGGCCGCCGCCTGTGCCATGAAATAAGCCGATTTCATCTGAATATCCATGACTTGCCTAAAGTCTTCCAGGGTGACCTCCAGAAAGGGCTTCCGGATATTGGACCCGGCATTGTTGACAAAGACATCTATCCGGCCGAAGCGGGAGAGGGTACGTTCAATGTATTCGGGAAACCGCTCCACCTGGGTCAGGTCACCCGCGATGGTCTCCACCTGGGTCCCGAAATCGGCGGCGATTGACTCGGCGGCTTCCCGCAGCTGGGACTCGGTTCGTGCCACCAAAACCAGGTCTGAACCGGCTCCTGCTAGGGCTTTGGCGATTCCGAGGCCGAGACCCCGTCCGCCTCCGGTTACGAAACTTACCTTTCCTGCCAGGGAAAACACATCCAGGTAATTATTCATTTTCCAACCTTTCGATCTCAAGATTTTAGTTCAATGATTAGTCTCTAATCCATCAGTTGTCCGCCATTCACATCGATGATTTCTCCGGTCAGATATCCCGCCTCGGAAGAGGCGAGAAAAACGGCGACTCCGGCGACCTCCTCGGCTTGTCCGATACGTCCCAGAGGTATGCCGGAAAGATAATCGTCCCACTTGCCACGGCTGAGCCGCCGGGTCATATCGGTTTCGATCACGCCGGGAGCGATGGCGTTCACGTTGATGCCGAAGGGTGCCAGTTCCCGGGCAAGGGATTTGGTAAAGCACATGACGCCCGCCTTGGATGCCGAATAATGGGCTCCGGCCGCGATTCCGCCAACTTTTCCGGAAATCGACCCAAGATTGATGATCTTGCCGGAGCGCTGCCGCTTCATCAACGGCATGACTGCACGGCAGCAGAGAAAGGTTCCCTTGAGGTTCACATTCATAACCCGGTCCCAATCCGCCTCTGAAATCTCCTCAATGGCGCTGACCAGGCAGATGCCGGCGTTATTGATCAAAATGTCGATTCGGCCCCACTCCTTAAAAATCCGGTCAACAGCGGATTGGACTGCCTTTCCGTCGGCCACATTCACGACCGATGCCGATGCGCTCCGCCCTAAAGCCTCGATTTTTCGCCGGGTTTCCTCCGCCCCATCCCGGTGGAGATCCCAGACCGTGATTTCCGCCCCTTCACGGGCCAATGCCAGGGCCATGGACTGGCCCAGCCCAGAAGCCGCTCCGGTTACGATCGCCGTCTTCTCCTTCAGCCGCATTCCCCTACTCCTTGTTATCGTATTGGACCAATTCGACCGTATTGCCTTCCGGGTCTTTCATATAGGCGGCCCAGACTCCCGGCCGCAGGTTTTCGGGCGGACAATTGAAGTGCACCCCGACACCGACCAGCTTTTTATAGATATCGTGAATTTTTCGCACCTGCAAAGCAAAATGGGTCGGCCCGAAGCCGCACTGCCGTCTTGGCAGTTCGGTTCCTTTCGGATGGTAATAGTGAAACAATTCGATCCGCATCCCGAATCCCTTCAACATGACCATATGCGCATCCGCTTCCGATAGTCCCACCACCTTGGAGAAGCCCTCTCCGGTGCGGTGGTCCATATCCCAGTCGACAGCGAATCCCAAAAGATCTCGGTAGAACCGGAGGATCGGCTCCATTTCTCTGACCGATATGGCAACATGATGAAAAACAGCATCCATGGCAAACATCCCGCGCAATTCTTATCCTGGCCGACATAAAAACCACTCCGGTGCTTCGGATCCGCCATGCAGCGACTCCGAAGCTAAACCGCGCTACCGCTGATACGGTTTCCAACCGCTCTCTTTTAGGCTAAGGGAGATTTTCTCGGCTGGGATAATCATGATCGGTTCAAGATAAGGAAAATCATAGTACTTGGTTTTGGGGGCATACTTCGCGATGACCGCCGGCGTCTGTGCCTGATGATCTTCGGGCCGAATGGTGATCGGTCCGATCGGGCCTTCCCAAGTCATCCCTTCAAATGCCTTGATGATCTCCTCGGTTTCGAAGGAGTCGGCCTTTCGGATCGCCTCGATGAACATTTTGGTTCCAATATATGCTTCCATGATGACGAATGAGGGCCATTTGCCGCCGGAATATTTATGGAAGGTCTGTTCGAACTCCCGGGCCTTTTCCGTGTCAATGCCGAGAATATACATATTGGCCTGGATGCATCCCTGGGCTGCTTCCTGGGCGATGCTCATCACCCCGTCGTCATCCAGAAAGGTGGCGCCAATGGGAATATCAAGACCGAGCTTTCGGCTCTGAACCACGAGCTGGGTCAGGTCGGTACCCCAATTTCCGCTGATCACGTAGTCGGCCCCTGACGCCAAAATTTTGCTCACATAAGGTGCAAAATCCTTATTGAACACAGGATGGAATTCCTTGCCGGCGATCTCCGTGTCCGGAGCGATTTCCTTGATCGCCTTTTCGTAGTATTTGGCGACATCATAGCCCCAGGAATAATCTTGATTGATCAGAAACACCTTGCGGAGATCGGTTTTGTTTCCGAAATAGTTGGCCAGAGCCTTGACGTGCATGCCGGCGTTCAGACAGGTCCGGAATACATAAGGGTTGAAATTTTCTCCGGTAATACCTATGGCTTCAGCGTTGGTATCGAGGTAAATCCGCTTCAGCCGCGGCATAGCTTGACCTATGGCACCGCCTACACCGCTGGAAGAACCCTGGATGATCACCACACAGTCATCCTGCATGACCAGCTTTTTAACCTTCTGGACACCGATTTCGGCCTTTCCCTGATTGTCCTCGATCACCAGTTCGATCTGTTTTCCGAGCAGTCCGCCCTGGCTGTTCGCTTCATTGACCGCAGCTTCGATTCCCCAGATGGTGCGGTCCCCGTTGGTCTTAAACGGGCCGGATCGGATCTCGCAAACACCGAAATTTACCGTATCCGCACTCCATACCACACCCTGCCAAGCACAAAGGGCCACAATGCCGATTACACAACCAAAAATCACTCGTTTCATTTTTTTGTCCCTCCTTGGATTCCGGGTTATCATTACTCCCAGGGAAGCTTATGGTTTGCATCGCTCCCCGTCAGACCTCCAGATATTTTCTGCGAATGGCCTCATTCCCTCTCAGCTCCTGAGGCGTGCCGTGCCATTGGACCATCCCCTTGCTGATGACATAAATCCGGTCGGCAAGCTCCAGGACAATGGAAAGCTTCTGTTCCACCAGAAGAACTGTCATCCCCTGTCGACCGATATCCCGAATGATTCCGGCCACCACCTCCACGATTTTGGGTGCCAGGCCCTCCGTTGGCTCGTCTATGAGAATCAGCTCCGGGTTTCCCACCAGAGTCCGAGCAATCGTCAGCATCTGCTGTTCACCCCCGGACAGGGTTCTTCCTTTGGCATGCTGTCGCTTCTGCAGAGAAGGAAAGGTCTGATAGCACCGCTCCAGGGTCCAACCTTCATTACCCGTGTGATCGGCGTTCTTGAGTCCGATCAGGAGATTTTGATGAACGGTCAGCGGAGCGAAAATCCATCGTTCTTCAGGAACAAAGCCGACACCGGCTCTTGCGATCTGGAAGGGTTTCCAGCGGATGATGTCGGTGCCTTGAAAGCAGATCGTTCCCCGGCGGGCCGGAGTGAGGCCCATGATGGTGCGCATGATGGTGGTTTTGCCCACGCCGTTTCGGCCCAGAAGCGCCACCGTCTCTCCGGCTTTGACAAAAAAGGAGACATCGTGAAGGATGTGGCTGTCGCCATAGTAGGTATCAACGCTGCTCAGCTTTAGCATTCCGCACCTTCCCCCAGGTAGGCATCCTTGACTCTGGAGTCGTTTCGGATGGCGTCTGGGTGACCCGAGGCCAGAACGGTCCCGTAATAGATGACCGAGACCACGTCGGCCAGAGAGAAAACCACATCCATATCGTGCTCAATGATGACGAGGGTTTTTCCCTCTGTGATTCGGTCGACCATGGAGACGATGCTTCGGGTCTCTTCTATGGACATTCCTGCGGTGGGTTCATCCAACAGAATCAGATCCGGATCGGTTGCCAGGGAAATTCCGATCTCCAAAGCGCGCTGGGCCCCATAATCGAGAGATCCGGAGGGCAACTGGTGCTGCTTTTCAAGCCCGATCAGCTCGAGGATGCCCAGGGTTTCCCGGTTGACCGCCTCCATCTCACTCACCCGACGGATGAAGGACCAGCGAATCCCCTTTTTGGACAGAATGGCGGAGCGGATGTTTTCAAAAACGCTCAGGCCGGGAAACAGATTCGTAATCTGAAAAGACCTGGAAATGCCCATACGGTTGATTCGATGTGGCGACATGCCGGAGATGCGAAGCCCCTTGAAGAATATGTCGCCACTGCTCGGCCGATAATGACCGGTGATCAGATTGAACAAGGTCGTTTTCCCCGCTCCGTTGGGTCCGATGATGGCGTGCCGTTGTCCTTTCCGAACACAGAGGGTCAGATCCTGGATCACCTCAACCCCTCGGAAGTCCTTATATAATCCTTTTAACTCTAAAAAAAAATTATCGGAGGTCATGGCGGTACCGTTCTCACCCTCCACTTTGCCCAGTGCTCTCGAATGCTCAGATATATTCCCGACAAACCGTTTGGGGCGTACAGCACCAGCAGAATAAACAGCATCCCCTGCACAATGGCCCAACGTTCCAACCAACTGCTCAGCAGATCATTGATCAGGGTTAATGCGCATGCACCGATTACCGGTCCGAGAAAGGTTCCACCGCCGCCGATAAAGGTCATCATCAGCACATCCGTTGATTTGTCCAGATTGATAAAAGTGGTGGTGACGAATTCCTGAAAAGCGGCGGCAAGACTGCCGGCAATTCCTGCGAAAAAGCTAGAGATGATGTAGATCATCAACCGGCTGCCGTAAGTATTGTAGCCGATGAACCGGGTCCGCTCCTCGTTCTCTCGCATGCACAGATTCAAGCGGCCGAGGGGGGTCAAGGTGAAATACCAGAGACACCAGACGCAGATAATCATCACGAATAAAACAAAGTAGTACCAGTTCAGCGTTGACCACAAATCGATTTCCCACCCGGCAAGATGCAGGTTCGGCCGCATGAAGGCAATGCCATCTTCGCCGCCGGTGACCGACCGCCACTTTTCGGCGGTCACATAGATGAGCTGGTTGAACGCCAGTGTCAGTAGCGCGAACGGAACTCCGCGCATGCGGACCACAAACGCCCCGAAGAAAAGTCCCAGCCCCGCTCCGGCCACTCCACCCAGCAGAATTCCAATCGGCAGCGGAACCGCAAGGTTCTTGACCAGAATCGCAGTCGCATAGGCCCCGAAGCCGAAATAGGCGGCATGTCCGAATGAAAGCAGCCCCCCCTGTCCAAACAAGAGGTTATAGCTGAGAGCGAAAATGGAATAAATCATCATGGTGATCACCAGATTCAACCGGTACTCGGAAATCAGCATCGGCAGGATCAGCAGCAGCAGAATGACCGAAATAATTTGAATCCATTTGGGAATAGACGAACGCATCAGGCTGTATCTCCCAGAAGACCCTCCGGTTTGACGATAAGCACAACCGCCATGAGCAGGAATTCGAGAGCAATCGCCATTTGGGGTACGAACAGAATTCCGAAAGACTGGAGTTCTCCGATCAGGAAAGATGCCAACAGGGCCCCCTGAAGGGACCCAAGACCACCAACCACGACGACCACAAACAGGTCGATGATGATTGTGGCCGCCATACCGGGATTGGTAATCAGGTAGGGGCCTCCGATTACCCCGGCCAAGCCGGCCAAGGCGCCGCCCACGCCGAACAGGAGCATAAAGACCAGCGGCACATTGATTCCCAGAGCATTAACCATTTCTGCTCGGGTGACGGCGGCGGTAACAATAATCCCGGCCCGCGTTTTGTTTAGAATCAAGAAAAGCAACACAAACACGACCACCGATACCAGAAGGATAAACAGTCGGTATGTAGGATAGGTAATGCCCAGAAACCGGATGGATCCTGAAAGGATTGCTGGAATTTCCACGTGAAGCGGCTGGTTGCCCCAGATCCATTTAACCAGTTCCTCGATAATGTAGGCGAGTCCAAAGGTAAGGAGCAGTTCGTGGGCATGACCGAAACGGTGTACTTTTCGAAGCAGGAACCGTTCTATCAAAATTCCAATGATACCCACCAGCAGCGGGGCCAATATCATACTGAGCCAGAATTGACTGGTCAGCCGCAGAATCGTGAAAGAAAAATAGGCGCCGAGCATGTAAAGGGCCCCGTGGGCAAAGTTGAGCACCCCCATCATGCCGAAAATGAGCGTCAAGCCGGACGCTACCAGAAACAGAAGCATTCCGTAGACGAGACCATGAAGAAACTGAATGGGAATGACCGACAGCAGTTCCATTAATCTTATCTTTTGGGGGTGTGAATACCCAACCGGTTCCAGTCCATCGCCGCCTCCATAACACCCTCGCTCAGGGTTGGGTGAGGTTTGATCGCCGCATACAGGTCTTCTACCGCCCCTTCCATGGCCATCACCGAAACCGCCTCGGAGATCAGATCGGTGGCATGTGCGCCAAGAATGTGGACGCCCAGGATCTCTCCGGTGCCGGCATCTCCCACGACCTTCACCAGGCCTTCAACGTGGCCCATGGCGTGCGCGGCGCCGTTCATAGCATATGGAAACCGGCCGGTTTTGATTTCTCGACCTGCCTGAACGGCTTCTTCTTCGCTCATTCCCACCGCTCCGATTTCGAGCAGTCCCCATATGCATCGGGGAATCAGGTGCGAATCGATGCCTTTATCGGCACCAAGGATGTTTTCCACCGCCGTTTCCGCCTCTGCCGAGGCCTTGTGTGCGAGCATGATGCCACCGATGAGATCGCCGATGGCGTAAACGCCCGGAAGATTGGTCTCAAGTCTCCGGTTCACCTTAATGAACGGACCATCGGTTTCCAGCCCGAGGCTTGAGATATCAATGCCATTTAGAACAGGGGCTCGCCCCGTTGCGACCAGAACCTTGTCGGCCAGGGTGGTTTTCAGGTTTCCATCTCCCTTGGTTTGGAAGGTAACCTTCACCTGAGAATTTTGTATGGAGAGATCTTTGACCGTCGCATTCAGAAAAATACCGGCTTTTCGAAGCTCAAGCTGCCGTTTCATCTCCTCACGGATATCCTTATCTTCGGAGGCTAAAATGTCCGGCAACATCTCGATCAAGGTGACCTCCGTCCCCGCATTGAGGAAGATGGCGGCCATCTCCATGCCTATGACCCCCCCGCCGATAATGGCGATCTTGTTCGGAAAGCCGGGATCGTCCAGAATTTCATCGGTTGTCTGCACCAGCTTCCCGTCGATTCCGATAAACGGAGGGACGTAAGGTTTGGACCCTGTTGCCAATATAATGTGTTTGACTTTAACAGCGACAACGCTCCCGTCCGGTCGCTTCACCCGGATCCTGCCGGGAGACTCCAAAACCCCCTCGCCTTGGACGACCTCGACACCCCGGCTATTCACCAGCGCCGTCAACCCGGAAACCAGCGTGTTGACCACGCTCGCTTTCCTTTCGACCATTTGGTTCACATCCAGGGTCAGATGTTCTCTCCCTCGGATCACAGGTGTAAGTGCCGCCGACCTGAACAACCGGGTATCATAATGGAAAGATTTGGTCGGAATACAGCCGCGGTTCAGACAGGTGCCGCCTAAGGCGTCCCTTTCAATCAAAACGGTTCGCAGGCCCTTGCGGACACCGCAAATGGCTGAGACATATCCTCCCGGACCGCCGCCGATAACCGCAAGGTCGTAGTCGTATTCTGTGCTGTCGATTAGGTTCGGACGGAGTTCCGCCGTCATGTCGTCTTCTCCTGAATGTCAGATTTCGAAAGCATTCCACCAAATTTTCTAAGTATGTAAAAAGGTAAATGCGGGCGTTTCCAGTTTTTTCTTCAGGTCTCGCATGAATTCGGCTGCGACCACACCATCGATGATGCGATGATCAACGGCCAGTCCCATGGAAGCGATATGCCTGACCTTGACCTCTCCATCGACCAATGCGAGTTCATCCCGGGTTTTACCCACCGACAGAATTCCACTTTGCGGTGGATTGAGAATGGAGGTGAAAAAGGTGATCTCATACTGGGCAAGGCTGGAGATGGTAAAGGTACCCCTTTCCATTTCCGCCATTGTGAGCCGGCCTTTCAGGGCCCGTTCAACCAGATCGCTCCGTTGGCGGACGATTTCCAAGAGGCCGTTATTATCGGCGTCGGTAATTGCTGGAACGACCAGGCCGTCGGCGAGGGCCACAGCCAGACCGACATTGATGTTCGGGAGAATATGGATCTCATCTTCCTGGATCGCTCCGTTCAAAAGAGGAAATTCCCGAATCGTCAATGCGACCGCCTTGATCAGAAAGTCGTTGATGGACGGGCGCAGTCCGTACCGGTCTTGGAAGGCATCAAGAATGGATTCTCGATAGGAGAGCAACGGGTCCATATGAATGTCCGCATAGAAAGCGACATGGGGCGCTGTAAAGGCGCTGCTCGACAAGCGCCGCGCGATCGTCTTCCGCATGCCGTCCATGAGGATGATCCTGCCGAAATTCGTATCCACATCCGCGGCGGAGGGCGTAGCCTGCATTTCAGGTCCTTCCCTCCTGAGGGCCTGATCCACATCCCCGCGCATAATGCGACCGCGGATGCCGGTCCCTTCAATGCCCTCAAGGGAAACCCCGGCAGCCTCCGCTTTTCGCCGGGCCAGGGTAGAAGCCTTAGTCCCGGCCTCACCCGCCTGCGGCGGCCGGCTGTCGGAGGCCGATTCGATATCCCTGAATGTGATGACCCCTTCGGGGCCGGTCGGTGAAACGTTCGCCAGATCCACCCCTTTTTCCAGGGCCAGTTTGCGTGCGGCCGGCACGATTCTGATGGTTTCGGATTCCGAACCGATGGCCGGCGGTTTCAGCCCGGCGGGCGCATCTCGAGGCGAAGTTTCGACGACCGCTTCCTCGGTTTTGGGTTTCGGGGACGTCGTGTACTGGGGAGCGAGCGTTTCACCCGGCTCGGTAATGATCGCAACAACGGAAAGCACCGGAACCGGTTCTCCCGCCGGCAGCAGAATCTTGGCCAAAACTCCGCTGGCGGGCGATTCCACCTCCGTGGTCACCTTGTCCGCCTCGACCACGAATATGCTTTCCCCTTTCTCCACTGCGTCGCCTTCGTCTTTGAGCCATTCCACGATCTGGCCCTTTTCGACCGTGATGCCGAGCATGGGTATGACGACTTCAGTTGCCACCCTGATCTCCTTTCCTTACGCAAATGCCATCAGTTTTCGAATCGACGCCAACAGGGCTTCCTTGCCAAACATGTAGGCCTTTTCCAAAGGGGGAGAAAAGGGAACCGGGGTATCCGGCGAGGTATTTCGAATAATCGGCGCTTTTAGGTAGAAAATCGCTTCCTCGGCCGCAATTGCCGCTATTTCTGAGGCAAAACCGCAGGTTTTATTATCTTCATCGGCCACCAGAAGGCGTCCGGTCTTCTGAACAGACGAGAGAATCGTGTCTTTGTCCAGGGGCACCAGGGTGCGCGGGTCGATAACTTCCGCCGAAACTCCTTCCCGGGCGGCCTCGTCGGCTGCCTCCAGGGCCGCACTCACCATTGCATGCGTGGCCACGATCGTCACATCACGGCCTTCTTTTTTGATTTCGGCTTGTCCGAAGGGAATGGAATAGCTTTCTTCAGGAACCGGCCCCTTCTGGTTGTACAACCGCTTGTGTTCAACGAAAATCACCGGGTTGTCGTTTTTGATCGCCTCGATAAGCAGTCCCTTGGCGTCATAAGGTGTAGCAGGGACGGCGACGATAAGCCCGGGAATATGAGCGAAAATTGAATGAAAGCTCTGGGAGTGCTGTGCGGCGGTTCCCCTGCCCGCCCCAATGTTGGTTCGCAGGACCATGGGAACCGATCCTTTTCCACCGAACATATAATGCATTTTCGCCATCTGGTTGACGATCATATCCATGCAGACGGTGGTAAAATCGATGAACATGATTTCAACCACCGGACGCATCCCCGTCAACGCCGCGCCCACGCCAGCACCCACAAATCCGGCTTCCGAAATCGGGGTGTCCACCACGCGTTCGGGCCCGAATCGGTCTAATAGACTTTTGGTGACCTGGAAAATACCGCCGTAACACCCGATATCCTCCCCGAGAAGAACCACCCGTTCATCCGCTGCCATGCATTCCGCCAGTGCTTCATTGAGCGCTTCGCAGTACGTGATTTCTCTCATCAAACTCTCCTATGACACGTAGATATCCTCGTACATCTCTTCTATCGACGGAAACTCGCTTTCCTGCGCGAAAACCACCGCCGCTTCAATGGCCTCCTCGATTTCAGCTTTTATCTTTTCCAGCTGCTTCTCGGTAACATTCTTTTCCTTCAACAGTTTCTGTTTAAAATGTTCGATCGGACATTTTTCTTTCCAAGACTGAATCTCTTCCTTGGTCCGATACCGGGCCCCCTGATTGGGGTCTCCCTCATGATGGCCCCGAAGGCGGTAGGTCTTGCATTCGATCAGGGTGGGGCCCTCACCGGCCCGCGCCCTTCTAACCGCTTTGACAGCGGCTTCATAGACCTCCAACACCTTGTTGCCGTCTACGATGACGCCGGGCATATCGTAGGCAACCGCCCGGGATGCGATATCCGCAATAGGGGTGCATTTGGTTTGGCAGACAGAGATGCCGTACCCGTTGTTTTCGCAGACGAAGATCACCGGCAGTTTATGGAGAGAAGCCAAATTGAGGCTTTCGTGAAACGTTCCGTTCGAGGAGCTGTCGTCTCCGAAAAAGCAGGCCGTGACTTGGTCGGTTCCCCGCCATTTGGCCGACCAGGCGGCTCCTACCGCAATCGGTAATCCCCCGCCGGCGATTCCGTTTGCACCCAGGATGCCGACATCCATATCGGCAATGTGCATGGAACCGCCCTTCCCCTTGCAGTATCCGGTCTTTTTCCCGAAGAGCTCCGCCATCATCGGTGGCAATTCGGCGCCTTTTGCGATGACATGCCCATGCCCACGGTGGGTGCTGGTAATGAAGTCGTCCTTCTTCAGCGCCGCACAGACCCCGCTTGCAACCGCCTCTTCTCCGATGTACAAATGGGCCAGGCCGGGAACCTGTCCTTTGGCATACAGATCCGCAATTCGCTCTTCAAAGATTCGAATGGTCTGCATGGTTTTGTAAAAAGAAATCATCACCTCTTTTTTATGGCGCATCGGCTTCCTCCAATAGGGATTTCATCCCCACAAAGTCCTCAAAACGAACTTAGCCCATGATTTATCCACCCAGGGACCGAAATGGACCCGGTCGACACGAAACGGCCAATCACCACATCCGCATCGACTTCTATTGCAATCCAAGTGCCAGTCAGGAAGATTCTCTAATTAAAACTGTTGTTCGGAATAAGCTGCTGTTTTTTTTATAGTACTCCGCTTTGTTGTTTAGACTTGAACCAGCTGATCAAAATGCCAACTGTTTGAAAATGGGACACCTGACCCTTTCTGATACACCGAGCAGGGCATCGAGGGAGAACCGGTTGAGCCGCTTAGGCGGGTTTCGGACAGGATGATGTCGAATGCCCGGTAGGAGAGGCGGATCCCAACAGAGAATACACCGGCTTCGAAAAAGTATTGGGTTTGAAGAAGGCTCCGGATTGTGTTAATATGGGACACTTTGAATTCATCCCCTCAGGGGAATAGATTTCCATAGACATGGCACCTTTAATGAAAAAGGGGAGAACATGGTCGTAAAAACCCATTCCGAAGCCATT
>CAZNLT010000057.1:0-30854 GCA_964573705.1 uncultured Desulfobacterales bacterium | reverse complement strand
TGATCGGAAAGCGTCATGATGAACTGCATATTCGGCAGCAGCGCATCGACCAGCTTGATCCAGGCGGAAAACCGGCCGGCGGTGCAGAAGAGATCCGGACGGTGCAGGAGGACCACCCCCGGCATGTCAAAAGGATCTTTAGTTGCCCTGAAGGCGTCATACAGGTGGCGGGCCATATCCATCAACGGCAATATCATTCTCCGTTGATCGGGGGGCAATTCTCGCCAGGTCCTCCCGACGTCTTGGGAGCGATCGGGAAAACGGCGCGAATCGATTCCCAAATGGTGTTCCAGAAGCTCGCTGAGTTTGGTCAAGATGGATAAGGCCGTCCGTTTTTTGCATCTGGCGCCTTTGTAGCGCAGCATCCGTAAAAACGCCTCCGGGTCGGTGAGCTTCGCATACGGGTGAAACAGGGAATGAAACCGGGTCGCGATAAAATGGGGACTGGTGAAATCAAAGTCGTCGGTCCCCTGGTGGGCCGTGAACCGGGGTCCGTAGGCCAGCATGAACCGTATGGCCGGGTTTATGGAATGGCTGATTTTTCGGTAATTGCCGCCCGGGGGTAAAAACTCGGATTTTTTCCCGGGGATGGGATGATGGGTCCCGTCCGGAAAAATTCGAAAGCCGCTTCCGAGGCGACGGTGCCGGTATTTGCATTTCCCTTCCGTTTCCGGATGAAAATAGAGAACGAACTCCAGGTGCAGGGGCGCGGACGGGGTATGGAACAACGGTTCAAGCAACGAACCGAGGGGCGAAGCGGACCGGGGACCGGCGACCGACAGCGCGATCAGGCGCAGGGTTTCCGGATCGGGGCTTCCGGAAGAAAGAATGGTCCATTTCGGGATCGATCCGTTGTTTGGCTCTATTTCAAATTTTCCGGTTCGATTTTTTTTGGCGTTCTTGCAGTACAGACGGAGAAAATACATTGGCGGCCGCACCCGTTCTTTTTCTGAGTCAAGAGAGCGTTTTCGGACCGTGAAATATCAGAGGCGCAGGGGCGTGTCAAAGATCGCCTGTTTCCAACCCGGCGAAGCCCATGGGGAAGGTCGGGAAGGCAGCATGCTGCAATGGGTTGACGGCCCTGGCGCCGAATCGGAACTTCCTACCGGATAAATACCGGATCTCTCCTATTGATCTTTCGGTTTGATCATGTCATGTCTGTTTCTCGATTATCTCTGTGGAAACGCCGCCCCATCAGAACTAACGGAGAAAGGATGAGCGTGTACCTCCTCTTCAGAATGCTCCTGCCGGTTTTCTTTTCATTTCTGTGTTTATCCAATCCGACAGCTTCGGCTTCCCCTGAAACCGGGTCATTCCCGCCAGCCATCCGGAATATTTTGGATCAGGGACAGATCACCATCGCCATGACGCAAAATGACATGCCGCCTTTTTATTTCAGAGACGCTTCGGGGAATTTGAGCGGCATTGATGTCATGCTGGCCAAAGGGATCGCCGAAAGACTCGGGGTCCGGGCGGTTTTCAATCGGGAGGCGACCTCCTTCAACGGCGTGGTGGATCTGGTGGTCGAGGGAAAGGCGGATATCGCCGTTTCCAAACTGAGCCGGACCCTGGACCGGGCAAAGGTGATCCGGTATACGGACCCCTATATCGTGTTTCGGCAAGGGCTCCTGATCAATCGCCTGGGGCTTGCCAAAAAAACCCAGCGGATGTCGGAATATGAATTCATCCAGAATTTTACCGGCAAACTCGGGGTGATTCGGGCCTCCAGCTATGTCGGCTATGCCCGGGAAAATTTCCCGGCCGCGGAGATCGTTGAATACGCCACCTGGAATGAAGTGGTGGATGCGGTCTTCACGGGAGAAATACTGGCAGCCTACCGGGATGAGATGGAAATCAAGAAAATCGTCCGGGGAAGAAAGGACGCCCTGGTCAAGTTAAAGACGGTCCTGATTACGGATCAGGAAGACCCGATTGCCGTGGCGGTGGCCGCCGACAAAACCCATCTGCTCGCCTGGCTCAATATCTATCTTCAATCCTGCCGCCTGAAACTGACTCCCGAGAAGCTTCTGGACATGTATCCGGAAATTTTTCATAAAAGCGGAGATGCACCATGAGCGGTCCGAAAAAACAGCCGGCCTGGGCTTTGCTGAATCATCCGGTGCTCATTCTGGTTTCCATCCTGATCGGAATTTTCATCGGTCTGTTTTCCAAACGGATATCGTCCCTGCTGGCGCCCATCGGAGAAATGTATTTGTATTTCATTCAGATGTGCGTGATTCCGATCCTGATTGCGGCCATCGTGTCGAGCATCGCCAAAATCATCCGGACCCGAGAGGGGCGGGAATCTTTCAAAACCATTGCCCTGGTCTTTACGTTCGGGCTGCTTGCCGCCAGCCTGGTCGGAACGATCGCGGGGGTGGCCGGCAAACCCGGGGTCCTGGGGCAGGAAAAGGTGGCGGAACTCGGTCGAATCATCAAGGATTCCGCATACCCGGTGGATATGGAAATCTCGCTTTCGGAACCGCCGGTCGAGGCCGGCGAGGACGCCGGGTTTCTCGATTTTTTTGTCAACATGATCCCTTCCAATATTTTTTCCGCTCTCTCCTCGGGCCGCGCCCTTGAAATTGTCTTTTTTTCGATCATTTTCGGAATTGCGGCCGGATTCACGCCGCCGGAAACGAGTGATTTCATCATCACCCTCTCTTCCTCCCTCTTCGTTGCATTTCAGGTGATCATCAAATGGGCGATGTACGGGCTTTTTATCGGCCTGATCTGTCTGATCTCGGATCAGGTGGCCAGCGTGGGGCTTCCCATTCTCACGGCGGCCCTGAAATTCATTCTGATCTTTTATCTTTCCGGGCTGTTTTTCATTTGCGTCTGCATCCTTCTGATCTGGAAAAAATCGGGAGAGAGGCTTTCCACCGCGGTCAAGGCGATCAGCGAACCGGTCATCATCGCACTGGCGACCAGGAGCAGTTTCGCCACCCTTCCGGCTTCCATACAGGCCCTGGAAGAAAAATTGGGTTTTGAAAAGACCTCGACCAACCTGGTGTTGTCCCTCGGCATCACCATCTGCCGGTACGGCAATATCCTCTTTTTTGCCGTCGCCGCCTTTTTCGTTTCCCAGCTGTACGGGAATGCATTGAGTGTCTCGGATTTTCTCATCATTATCGTCGGGTCCGTCTTTGCGGGAACGGCTACGGCGGGCGCATCCGGAATGGTGACCCTTTCCATGATCGGGATTGTGCTCTCTCCTTTGGGCCTGCCCGTGGAAGCGGTGCTTGTCATTTTTATGGCGGTCGACCCGATTGTGGACCCGTGGCGGACCCTTCTGATTGTTCTGGGCAATATCACCGCTACCATGTTCGTAGCCGAAAAGCAGAGTGTATCCGCAGAGGACGGGGCGCCCCTATGGCGAGACTCAGGTTTCGAATCAGCGTAAGCATCGTCACCCTGATTTCCACGCTGATCATTTTCACCGGCCTGATCGTGACCGGCGTCAACTATTTCGGTTCGAAACAATCCCTCTATTTTCTTGCCGATGACCTGATGGAGGAGATCTCCTTTTCGGTCTTGAGCAAAACCCGCGCCTATATGGCCCCTTCGGAGCGGAACACCCGGCTGATCCGGTTTCTGATCCAAACCAATTACGGAAATGAAACGCTCCTGCTGGACCATTTCGAGGAGCTGCTGAAGCATAACCGCGAATTCAACATGGTCTATTTCGGGGACGAGAACGGCCACCTGTTCATGAAAAAGCGGATGGCGGACAATACCTTCAGCAACAAGTTCATCACCCGAAAGCCGGATCATGTGGAAACCATCTGGGAGCATGAAGACCCGCTCTATCCGGATGAGTTCACGACCATCCGGGAACCGCTCGATTCCGGATATGATCCGAGAAAAAGGATCTGGTACGAACAGGCCGTGAACGCAAAGGACCTCATCTGGACCGAGGTCTATTTTTTCGCCTCGGACAATCAGCCCGGCATCTCCAGCGCCATGCCGGTGACCGATGAAAACGGGGCCATCCTGGGCGTGGCCAGCATCGATATCGGCATCATCGAACTCTCCTATTTTCTCGGCTCCCTCAAACTCGAAGGCACCGGAAAAGCCTTCATGATCAATGAAAAGAACCAGATCATTTCTCTGCCGGTCAAAGACGAAAAGCAGATTGAAACGCTCTTCAAAAAACGGGTTACCCCCGAGGGGAAGGTTACCATGGAGCTGATTTCAATCGAAGACATCGATGATGCCGTGATCTCGACATCCTTTGCAAGTTTTTCGGAAAAAACGAGAAACCGGGATGAAGCGATCGCCAACAATCTGCCCTTTTCATTCGAGCATGAAAAAAAACGGTATCTGGCCAAATACACCCCCTTTCCCGAAGACGCCAAATTGCCCTTCACCATCGGCGTCATCATTCCCGAGGAAGACATCATGGGGTTCGTCTACCGGAATACGATGCTGGTTTTCCTGATATCCTTCGCCCTGGTGCTGATTACCCTTATTGTCGGCGTCTTTTTCTCCCGGTCCATTTCCATACCCCTGATTCAGCTTTCCCGCGAAATGGACAAAGTTCGGAACTTCGAGCTCGATTCCGAACGGGAGATCCGCACCTTTCTGATCGAAGTCGACAACATGAAAAATTCGTTTTTCAATATGAAAAAGGGGCTGCGTTCATTCAAAAAATATGTGCCCGCCGATCTGGTGGCGCAGCTGATCGTCACCCAGAAAGAGGCGGTGCTCGAGGGCAAAAAAGAGAACCTGACCCTCTTTTTTTCGGATATTGCAGGGTTCACCACGATTTCGGAATTTCTGAAGCCCGAAGACCTGGTGGACCAACTCGGGAATTATTTCGAGGTGATGAGCCGGATCATTCTGGATCAAAAGGGCACCCTGGATAAGTATATCGGGGATGCGATCATGGCCTTCTGGGGCGCCCCGATTCCGGTCGCCGATCATGCCGAATACGCCTGCCTCGCGGCCCTGAAATGCCAACGCGCACTGTTGTGCATGCAGAAAGAAAACTGTCATCCCGACGATCCCTTTTTTCATACCCGAATCGGCATTCACACCGGAGAGGCCATCGTCGGCAACATGGGCTATGAAGACCGGTTCAATTATACCGCCATCGGGGACAGCGTAAACCTGGCCAGCCGCATCGAAGGATTGAATAAGGTCTACGGCACCCGGATCATCATCACCGAAAGCACCTATCAGGAGGTGAAAGACCGGTTTGAAGCAAGGCTCCTGGACCGGGTCGCCGTGAAAGGGAAAACCAGAGGCATCGACATCTATGAGCTGTTCTGTGAAAAGCGACCGGAACGGCAGAATGTTTCCCGATTCGCAGGCATGCACAACCGGGCGATGCAGGATTATTTCGACCGGAACTGGCAGCAGGCGATCGATCGATTTGAACGCATCCGCAAAATAAAAGCCGGGGACCGGGCCGCGGCCCTGTTGATCCGGCGCTGCCGGGGCTACCTGAAAGATCCCCCGCCCCCGGACTGGAACGGAATTCATGTCATGCGCAGGAAATAATCCCATGCGACGGGCCATCGGCATCATCGGGGGGGTCGGCCCCTATGCGGGGCTCGACCTGATTCAAAAAGTGTTCGACAACACCAGGGCCTGTTCCGACCAGGATCATCTGGAGATCTACCTTTTATCCTGCCCCTGCCGGGTCCAGGACCGCACCGCCTACCTCATGAACCGGTCGCTGCCCAACCCGGGAATCGAGATCTGCAATATCATCGAAAAGGCCAGTCTGATCGGGGCCGAGGTCATCGGAATCCCCTGCAATACCAGCCACTCGCCGGCTATTTTTGATGTTCTCGTCTCCTGCATCGAAAAAAGAAACATCCAGGTCCGTCTGCTTCACATGATTGAAGAGACCCTTCTCCACGTTCGCCGGTGCCGGCCGGATATCCGGCGGATCGGTTTGCTCTGCACCCTGGGAACCTATCACAGCGGCGTGTATCAGCAGGTTTTCCGGGCGGCGGGCTATGATATCGTGGTTCCCGATGATGAAGGGAAGCACCGGGTGCATGAGGCGATCTATCACAAGGCGTTCGGGATCAAGGGGTTTTCCAACCCGGTCACCGAACCGGCCCGGCGGATGCTGCGGGAGGTCGCCGATCATCTGACGAAGGCCGGGGCCGAATCGATCATCATGGGATGCACCGAGATTCCGCTGGCCCTGGGCCCGTCCGATCTTCAGGCGCCGCTGATCGATCCGACCGATATTCTCGCGCGCGCACTGATTCGGGAGGTGGATGGTTCCAAGCTCAAGGAGTGTCCGTTTACCGTGCCCATGGGGGATGCCGCGGCCAGGCGCGGGATGGCGGTGGGGTAGGGCGGTCTGCCAAAAAAAAGAAACCGCCGCTGTTTTCGAGCCCGAAAGGGCCTACTCACCGCGGCGGTTTCGGGGTTATTCGTCCGGGCCGGGCCCCCTTTCCCGGTGTCTGACCTCGGATCTCGAAAACCGCTCAAACAGACGGCCGATCCGTTTCATGGCTTTGTCTCTCTAGCCCAGCCGCCGATCATTTTACCGGTTTCGTACAGCTCTTTGACCGTATATTCATAGGCCCGGTTGGAGAGGTGTTTTCGCTGGTGGCAAATGGCCGTGAACACCCGGAGTTTTTCCAGATCCAGGTTCGCCTGCCTCAAAATGGCGGTTTTATTGCGGGTGTAGGCGGCTTCCACGATTCTTTCCAGCACATCCAGAATGAGGTTTTCCATGCGGATGGTCAGGGTGGGGCGAATGCGCCGGGGGAATTTCTCGGTGGTATCGAAAAACCAGCCCATGAATTTTTTCCACCGGATGAAAACGGAGAGGTCTTCATGGCTCATGGGAATCCTCCTTTTCCGGAGTCTGGAGTTCGGTAGGGCCTTTGCTTTCGGTTTTGATTTTTTCAGCGGGCGGTGCGACTGCGGGCGCTGCGGAATCGGAAGGATGCGCCGCTTTCTGTCGAATGATGCCGAGGATTTCCGGGCCGTATTTTTCCAGCTTGGCTTTTCCCACGCCTTCAACCTCGCCAAGGCGGTTGCGGCTTTCCGGCGCTTTTACGGCAATGTGGGCCAACTGGCGGTTGTCGAAGACCACATACGGCGGCACCGAATCCCGCATGGCTCTTTCCCGACGCCATTCCTTGAGCCGGTTGAACAGGGGGCGAGCCTGGTCGGTCAGCGGGATTATCAATAAACTGTTTGAAAAACACCAACAGGAAGGAGTTGGGAGCCCGGTTTTCAGATTTCCGACCCGTCGATCAGACTCGGTTCGTTCTGCGCCGGTGCATCCGGATCCATGTCGCAGCCCTGCCGGATGCGGTCCTCGGCGGAGGCCGCTTGGCTCATGGTCCCTCCAAATCAATTCTTGTTCAGGATTTTAAAGCGATCGAGTTCTGCCGCCCGGCTGGTGACCGCCGCCACCTCTTTCTCTTCCTCGAGCCAATGGCGAAGATTGCCCAGCATGCTGGCCGCATAAGGGCTTTCCGATCCGTCCGCCAGGCGATAATTGACCCAAAGGCCGTCTTTGGTATAGGTGATCAGCCCGGCCTCTTCCAGAATCCGGAGGTGTTTGCTGGCGGTCGATTGGGCCAGCCCCAGGGCTTCCTTGATTTCGCACACGCATAATTCCCGCTGCTGAAGCAGTTTGACAATCTTGATCCGGCTGGGGTCGGACAGCGCCTTCATGACTTTGATGAACTCTTTCATGGCTCCTCCATATCGTCTTTCTGGAATATAAATGGGACAGGCCGGCACTGTCAAGGATAACTTTGCAGGTGAATCGATTACCGGGTGATGGGGATGGGATATCGCCTCAACCCTCTTTCCGGTTTCTGCCCGGACCGAGAAGGGGAAGGGTGAAAACGCACGGGCTGCAGTTTCCTCCAAGGCCGGCGGTGACCATTGTGCAGTTCGCAACGGCTAATGAATTCCATAGCGCTTCAGCTTCTTATGAAGCGTCTTCCGATTGATCCCCAGGGTTCGGGCAGCCTCACTCTTGTTGCCTTCCGCGGCCTTCAGCGCGGAAAGAACAGCCGCTTTTTCGATTTCTTCCAATGATCGAGGCGCTAGAGATTCAGTAGAGACGGCTTTTCCCTGTGCTTTTTCCTGATTCGATTCCGTGATGGAAAAGGGGAGCTCCTTTTCCGAAATAAACTCCCCCGGCACCAGGATCACCGCCCGCTCCACCGCGTTTTCGAGTTCGCGGACATTTCCCGGCCAGGCATGCTTTACCAGGAGGTCCATGGCTCCCGGGGTGAACCCTTTCACGGTTTTACGGTTCTTGTCCGCATAGGTGTTCAGGAAATGCTGGGCCAGAAGGGGGACATCTTCCTGCCGTTCCCGAAGCGGGGGAATATGCAACGACACCACATTCAGCCGGTAATAGAGGTCTTCCCGAAAATCGCCCGTTTCCACCGCCTTCACCAGATTCCGGTTGGTGGCGGCGACGGTCCGGACGTCCACTTCGATAACCGCATCGCCGCCGACCCGCTGAAGCTCCTGCTCCTGGACCACCCGTAGCAGTTTGCCCTGCATCATGGGGGACATTTCCGCGATCTCATCCAGAAAAATGGACCCGCCGTTCGCCTGCATGAAGCGGCCTTCGCGCCGTCGGTCGGCGCCGGTGAAAGCTCCTTTTTCGTGGCCGAAGAGTTCCGATTCCAGAAGGGTTTCGGTCAGGGCGGCGCAGTTGATTGTCACCAGGGGCTTCTCCTTTCTGGTGCTGTTGTAATGGACGCAGCGGGCGATCAACTCCTTTCCGGTGCCGCTCTCTCCGGTGATCAGCACCGTGGCCTCGGACGGGGCGACCGTGGCGACCATGTCGATGAGGTCTTTCATGGCCGGGCTTCTGCCGATGATGTTTTTGAAATCGAAATCCCCGCTCAGCCGGTCTTTCAGCAGCCGGTTTTCCGATTTGAGGCCGGCATGCTCCAGGGCCCGTTCAAGGGTCAGCTTCAGCACCTCGAAATCGAGCGGCTTGGTCAGGTAGTCATAGGCCCCGGCCTTCAGGGCTTCCACTGCAGACGCCACCGATGAATAGGCGGTCATGATCAGAACCGGTATGGCGGGGTTGTATTCCTTGATCTGCTTCAGAGCATCAATGCCGCTCAGGGCGGCCATGCGGACATCCATCAATACCAGATCATAGGGGGTTTCTTTGACCCTCTGAAGGCAGTCGATTCCATCGGCGGCGGTTTCGACCGCATAAGACCAGCTTTTGAGGATCGCCTGAAGGGTGACCCGGTGGGCCGGGTCGTCATCCACCACGAGAAGGGTCGTCTTATCATGGCTGTCGGTCGTCATCTTGACCTCCTTCATCCGCGGGAAGGAACAGGAAAAACCGGGTGAATTCGCCGGGTGTGCTGCGGACCCGAATGCGGCCGTGGTGGGCTTCGATGATTTTATGGACCACCGCCAACCCCAACCCGGTTCCCGAGGGCTTGGTGGTAAAATAGGGGTCGAAAATTTGAGGAAGGTCCTTCGGGGCGATGCCCCCGCCGGTATCTTCGATCTCGATTACAACCTGGTGATCCGCCTCGGGAAAGCTGCGGATCGACAGCACTCCGCCGCCGGACATCGCCTCGATGGCATTCAGAAAGAGGTTCAACAGACACTGGGAGAACCGGTCTGAATCGAGACGGGCGGGCGGCAGATTCGGGTCCGGCAAGAAGCGAATCTCGATGTTCTTTTTCTCCGCATCCTGCTGAACCAGTCGAATGGCATGGGCCAATACCGGTTTTAAAGGGGTCGGCTTCATCCTGACTTCGGAAGGCTTTGCGAAATCGAGGAGTTCGCTGATGGCCCGGTTGAGGCGGTCCACCTCTTGAATCATGACGTCGGCCATCTTCTTGTCTTCGCTCCCGGCGTCAAACTTGCCGCCGAAAAAGGCCGCCAACCCCTTGATGGAGCTGAGCGGATTTCGAATTTCATGGGCCACCCCGGCGGCGAGCCCGCCCAGAGCCACCAGTTTCTCCTTCCTGCGGATCTCTTCCTGAAGCCGCCGGATTTCCCCCAGATCTTTCAGAATCAGAATCCGTCCCACCAGGTCGCCGTCCGGGTTGATAATTCTAGAGGCGCTGACGCTGACCGGTACGGTGCGGCCTTCGGAAAAGGTGCATTCCATCTCCTGATCCAGCACGGGACGGCCGGCTTCGATCTGCGATTCCAGACCGCACCAATGGGGCGGAAGCACTGAATCGACCGCTTTTCCGAATGCCGCGCCCGATTCGATGCCGGTGATGTACTCCGCCGATGGATTGAAAAAAGCGATTCGTCCCTCCCGGTCCGTGGCGATCAGCCCCACCGGAAGATTGGCCACCACCTCATCGGCAAAGGCGCTGGTATCCTCGAGCAGACGGCGGGTGGTCCGGTAGCTGTGTGCCCAGAAAAGGGACAGAAAACCGGTGAAGCCGAGCAGAATCAGGACCGATGAAATGATGACGGTATTGCGAACGTCTTCTATTCGGGCTTCTTCAAAGGGTTCGACATCCAGGCCCGCAAAGATCAGGGTGTCGCATTCCTGAGACGCGTCGGGTCCGCACCAGTTCATGCGGTGTCTCATGCCGGTCCGGCCATGCATTCGTCCCATGCCGCGGCCTCGTCCCCCCGGGGGTCCCAGAGGGCGGAAAAACCGGTATACCTCAAAAGCACGCGTTTGGTCCTCGGCTTGAACAATGTGCCAGGTTTCCTGCGCCACCGCCGGTGGAGGGATCAGATGGAGATTCTTCCGCAAGGGTTCTCCGACCCGGTTCGGGTCGCTGTGGGCCAACACCCGGCCCGATTCATCCGTGATGGCCAGATAGAGGATATCCGGCTGGCTTGCCGTTTCCTCCAACAGCCGCTGAACCTGACGCTCCCCCCACATCATTCCCATCATGCCGGTTCTGGCGCCGGCCTCGACCGCCTTGATCAGGGCCGCGCCCTTTTCACTGAGGATCCTCGACATGTATCGCTTTTCCCGATGGATATTCTGGACCGCCAGTACCACCACGATGACCAGCAGAATGATCGCGGCGCCCACGATTATCCAGGGAGAGGGCGGAATGGAGGGTCTGTTTTTGATGTTTCGTATAAATGGCATTGAACCCCGATGCTATTGCTATTGGGTGATCCCATGCATTCCGGCGATGGGATCGCATCTTGTGCAGGCATACCCTATCACATGGGTAAAAAATGGACAATGGAATTTTGAAACCGAAAAATATGGGTAAAAAATACCCAACCGGTAATCGGTCGTACTGTTTGCGTGGAGGTTATCTGTATTTACATAACTGATATTACAGGTAATAAAATTTTATATTGAACCATGGCACGCCATTTGCTTATTTTTTCAAGTAACTAAGGTTTTTTTACACCAGCAGCCCGTTTATTCAATGACCGGGCTGGAATCCCTAACCAAGAAAGGAGTTACTACCCATGAGGAAAATTCTGATCGCACTGGTTTTGATCCTCTCCGTCGGATTTGTCGTATCCCAGGTCTGGGCATGGGGCAGCGGAGGGTATGGGCAGGGACGCGGCTTCCGGGGCATGGGCGGTCGGCACATGGCCAATGTGGATCCCCAGGCATACGCGGAGTTCATGAACAATACAGCCGATCTCCGCAAGCAACTCGCCCAGAAACGGGTGGAATATCAAACCCTGATGGCCCAGCCTGATCCGCAGCAGGATCAGGCGGTCCAATTGCGGCAGGAGATGAATGATCTTTGTGCCCAAATTCAAAATCAGGCCCCGGCCGAAATGCGGCAATCGTGGGGCAGGGGACAGGGCCCCTGTCCGATGGGCGGTCCCCGTCGCGCTCGGCATGGCCGCGGCCCCCAATACGGGTATGGCTGGTAATGGAAGCGACGGCTCTCTGGTGGACCGGCTTTTGGTCAATAAGGATACCGGGTGGATGCGCTTGGTGGATTGAAACAGGTTGACAGCGCGTATGTAAAAACATAAGGTCGTTATCATAAAATTTAATCAAGTGTTAGGGGTGCCCTCCGTTGAGGGCTGAGATCTTACCCTTCGAACTTGACCTGGATAATACCAGCGAAAGGAAACACTGCAACGGGTCCGAAAACCCGGCATGCTGATGAAGCAGGTGCAGTGAAACGCTGTACCTGCTTTTTTTGTTCAGACCGGTTCACACCAGAAAAGGCGTCTTCGGGCGCACTTTTTCGAATTTCGGCATGTCGCTTATCGGCGATATGCCTGAGGAGAAAAGAAAATGAGTACACTCATTGACGAACTTAAAAACGGCGAACGGCCGGGGTTTCTATCGCAAATCGCATCACACGAATCCCTGAATGAAGATACCCTGATCGAGCGGGTGCTGTCCGGCAGAATCGTCATCTGCCGGAACCGCCGGCACCGGTTCGATCCGATCGCCATCGGCGCCGGCGCCCGCATCAAGGTGAATGCCAATATCGGCACATCCCCCACTCAGTGCGACTTTGAAAATGAAATCATCAAGGTGAAAACGGCTGTGGATGCGGGCGCCGATACGGTCATGGATCTGTCCATCGCCGGGGATATCAGCGGGTTCCGTCGGCGGGTGACGGAGGCATGCAATGTTACCCTGGGCACGGTCCCCATTTACGAAGCCATGATTGGTCTGAACCATCCGTCGGAAATGACCCCGGACCGTTTTCTGACGGTGATGCAAAAGCAGGCGGAAGAGGGGGTCGATTTTATGACCATCCATTCCGGGCTGCTGTGGGAGCATGTGCCGTTCGCGCAACAGCGGGTACTGGGGGTGGTCAGCCGGGGCGGCTCCATCATGGTGGCCTGGATGCAGCACCACCAGCGGGAAAGCTTTTTGTATACCCATTTCGACCGGATTCTGGAGCTGGCCCGGGACTACGACATTACCATGTCTTTGGGCGACGGTCTGCGGCCCGGCTGCACGGCGGATGCCAATGACGCGGCCCAGTTCGGTGAACTGGAGGTACTTGGCGAACTGGTGCGGCGCTGCCGGGATGCCCATGTGCAGGTGATGGTGGAAGGTCCGGGACATGTGCCGTATCATCTGATCGAGGAGAATGTGCGGCGGCAAAAAGAGATCTGCCAGGGCGCGCCGTTTTATGTGCTCGGCCCCCTGGTGATCGACTATGCCGCCGGATACGACCACATCGCCGGTGCGATCGGCGGGGCCCTGGCCGCCTGGTGCGGCGCCGATTTTCTCTGTTATGTGACCCCGGCGGAGCATTTGCGCCTGCCCACGCTTGAGGATGTGCGGGAAGGGGTGATCGCCTCCAAAATCGCCGCCTCGGCCGTGGATCTGGCCCGAAACCATCCTCGGGAGATCGAGCGGAATCTGGCCATGTCCAGGGCCCGGGAGCGATTCGACTGGGAGGGTCAGCAAAACCTGGCCATTGATCCCGCCAAATTCTGCGACTATCTGGAAAAGGTTGATCCGGAGGCCGAAGGTGATCCGAATCAGGCCTGTTCCATGTGCGGCGAATGGTGCGCGCTCAAACGGACGAAAAATCGGTGACGGCCCGGCCGAGCACCGCCAGCTTCTCAGAGCTGATCATCTTTTCCTGGCGCCGGCGTTGCCGGTCCACCAGCCATCCCAGGACCACGGCCACCAGGTTGAAAATGAGAATCTGACTGAACACCGTGACGGAGTTGCTGTGCGCATCATCGATGGAGCAAATGTCATGCCTTGGATTTAGCTTGCCAAAATTTTCCCTGTAATCGACTTGAATAAGTCAGGCATGCGCAGAAATTGCGCTCACCGGGATGGAATTTAATGGGAAATGGGAAAAAAATTTGCACCCTTTCATCGGGAATGCTATTTTTTCAGATGGTCCCTGTCTGGCAAAAGAGTTGATCATGCAATTACCGCACCCCAAAACCTTGTACCTGCCCGCGCTTTCCATCGTGGCCATGGTGCTGATGCTGCTGCTGTTTATCGGGTTTTCCACCTACCAGAACCTGGATCGGGCCCGGTCCCATGCCCTTCGGTTCGTCCACCGGGAAGGGGTCGCCCTGATACAGGCGATCGAAGCCGGCGCCCGGGCCTGGATGATGACCCCCCTGTGGCAAGGGGATTCCGTAGAGCGGCTGATCGTGGAAACCGGCCGAAGCGAAGACATCGCCTATATTTATCTGGTCGATTCCGGCGGAAGGGTGATTCATCATTCCGGCGCCTCGATCGAATCGGCCTTTCCCGATTGGCGGTCGGATTTTCCTGGTGCGGACCGGATGGCGAGCCGATTTCGAAGACTGCCCGACGGCACCCCGGTATACGAGCTGGCCAAACCCTTCGAGCCGGCGCCGGCGGGGATGGAAGGCATGGCTTCCGATCATGCGCGGATGATGCGGCGCCATTCCGCTGAGTCGCATCTGCACGAAGATGCCGTTCTGATGATCGGACTCAAGATGACGACTTTTGAGGAGGCCCGGCAGGAGGATCTCCATCATGCGTTCGTGATGGCGGCCATTTTGGCGGCCCTGGCTGCGGGCGCGTTCTTTTTCATTTTCGTCATTCACAGCTACCAACGAATGAACCGGACCCTGAAGCAGACCCGGGATTACACCCGGCAGGTGGTCGACAGCATGGCCAACGGACTGTTGAGCATTGATGCCGAAGGCCGGGTGCTCACCTTCAACCATCTCTCCCCGGCCCTGCTGGGGTTGGATCGGGATGCACTGGAGGGGATACACCTCGGAACCGTCTTTGACTTTCAACTGACCGGCATTGCCGAGACCCTCACCCGCTGTCGCTCGTTTCTGGACCGTGAAGTGCTTCACCGAACCCCCGCCGGAGAGGAGATTCCCCTGGCCCTGAGTGTCACCCCGATTTCGGATGCGTCCGGCAACTGCGAGGGCGCGGTGGTGGTTCTGCGGGACCTTCGGGAGATCAAGCGGCTGGAGGAGCGGGTGCGGCGGACGGAAAAGCTGGCGGCGATCGGAAAGATGTCGGCCGCGGTGGCCCATGAAATCCGCAATCCCTTGTCTTCCATACGCGGATTCGCCCAGTTTCTCGGTCATGCCCTGAAAGACCGCCCCAGAGAAGGAGAGTACGCCGCCATCATGGTCAAAGAGGTGGATCGGATCAACCGGGTGGTCACCGACCTGCTCACCTTCGCCCGCCCCATGGAGACCGTCCCGATTCCGGCAAAAGCGGACGAACTGATCGACCATACCCTTCGCCTGGTGGAGGCGGATGCCGAGGCCCGGAAGGTCCGTCTTGAAAAGCGGGTATCCCCTGAACTCGGCACCCTCTGTTTCGATTCGGGTCAGATGACCCAGGTGCTTCTCAACCTGATCCTCAACGCGCTTCAGGAGGTGAAACCGGGGGATGTGGTGGAAATCGGGGCCGCCCCCGAGGAGGGGGGCGAGGGCTTTTCAATCTGGGTGGCGGACGAGGGGCCGGGGATTGCTCCCGAACACATCGACCGGATCTTTGATCCTTTTTTCACCACCCGTGAAAAAGGAACCGGACTGGGGCTGGCCATTGTTCAGAAGATCGTGGAAAACCATCACGGACAAATTCAGGTGGACAGCCCGGTTCCGGGCAGAAACCGGGGCAGTCGGTTCACCATTCGCATTCCCCGGGAGCGTTTGCAGAAAGGAGACCATGAACCCGAACATTCTGATCGTGGATGATGATGCCTCCCACCGCCGCATGCTGGAGGCGGTACTGACCGCCGAAGGCTATGCGGTGGCCCATGCCGAAGACGGGCGCCGGGCGGTTTCCGCCGTGGAGGACCGGTTTTACGACCTGATCCTGATGGATATCCGTATGAGCCGGATGGGCGGCATCGAGGCGCTGAAACAGATCAAGGAGATCAGCCCGGGGATTCCCGTCATCATCATGACCGCCTATGCCTCGGTGGGGACTGCGGTGGATGGACTCAAATCCGGGGCCCATGATTACCTGACCAAACCCCTCGACATCGACGAGTTGAAAATTCTGGTGGACAAGGCCCTTCAATTTCGCCGGTTGGAGCAGGAAAACCGGTACCTGAAGGCTCGGATCGGGGAGCAATTCGATTTTCCCAACATTATCGGCCGCAGCGCCGCCATGAAAACGCTGTTTGAAACCATCTCCCTGGTGGCGCCCACCGAAGCCACCGCTTTAATACAGGGGGAAAGCGGCACCGGCAAGGAGCTGATCGCCAACGCGATTCACCAGAACAGCCCTCGCCGGGATAAGCCCTTTATCACCGTCAACTGCGCGGCTTTGCCTGAAACCCTTTTGGAGAGTGAGCTTTTCGGACACGAAAAGGGCGCCTTTACCGGCGCCACCGGGCGAAAACAGGGCCGCTTTCGGCAGGCCCATACCGGCTCCATCTTTCTCGACGAAATCGCTGAGATGTCCTCCGCACTACAACCCAAACTTCTGCGCGTGCTTCAGGAGCAGAGTTTTGAACCGATCGGGGGTGCTCAGACCATTCACGTGGATATTCGGGTCATTGCGGCGACCAACCGGCATCTGGAGACCGAAATCGAAACCGGCCGCTTTCGGGAAGACCTCTATTACCGGCTCAATGTGGTGACCCTGCCGATTCCGCCCCTGCGGGATCGGCGGGAGGACATCCTCCTGCTGGCCGATCATTTCCTCAAAAAATATGCCGAAAAGAACCGGCGACTGATCAAAGGATTCGTCCCACGTACCACGGATCTTCTCATGCGATATCCCTGGCCGGGAAACGTCCGGGAGCTTGAAAACGCCGTGGAGCGGGCCGTGATTCTGGCCCGGGGAGACATGATCACCCCCGAAGACCTGCCCGATGCGATCCGGAAGGCGGGTCCCGAAGACGAAATAACCGCCGCGGCTTCCTTTCCCACAGGCAAATCCCTCAAGGAAATGGAAAAAGAAATGATCCTGCAAACCCTTCAGGACACCAACGGCAACCGCACCCGCACTGCTGAAATCCTCGGCATCAGCCGGCGGACGCTTCAGATGAAGTTGAAGGAGTATGGGGTGAATCCGTGATGTCGGAAATATTGCTTCTTCTTGCAAATGGTTTCCACACATAGAGCGGCCTTGAGAATCCCATCCGAATGGGCTATGATTTATCTGATTATGTAAGCAATTCCAAAGTATAAAAAGAGGTGGGAAGATGCCTTCTGAATATCAACTGTCTCGGATTTGGTTGAAGAATTTCAAAAATCTGCTTTTGGGTGGAGACGGCCTCCAAGTGGGAGCGTTGAACGTTCTCATCGGGCCGAATGGATCAGGGAAAAGCAACCTTCTTCGGGTTTTAAAGTTTTTGAAAGAGGCGGTGATTTCCGAAGATGTAGAATCCCAAGCGGTATCCGCCTTTGAACAGTCCATTCATTCTCTTGGGCACCTGCGAATTTTGGACGGATCCGTCCATCCGCCCGGTATCATCCACTTTGGTTTTGACTTTAAGTCTATCGACGGGCAGCCAAGCAGCATTCATTATGATTTTGATTTAAAGGCTCAAGACAATCATCACGTATTCAAATGGGGAGAAAATTTGAAGGAAGGGGGGGGCGCTCACCCGAAAAACAGACCCCCTTATGTGTATTTTCAACAAAGCGGTTCTCCTGTTGGAACCATTTCTTTCTTCAAAGATGAAAAGAAGCGGGAAATTCAGCTCGATAACTTGGACACACTTCCGTCGAACCGGCTGGCACTGAATGCGATTCCTGAACTGCTGGAGGAAAAGGGGCTTTCCCCTGATCTGACCCCTGTTTACAAGGTCCGTCGGCGGTTGATCGAGGGCATGTCCGGATGGCGATTTTACAATGCCAATGATATGAATTTGAAGGATATCCGGGAATCAGAGCCAAAAATCGGACCTGCGGATTTGCATGTGTCTTCCTCCGGTAAAAATCTGCCGATCGTTTTTCATAATCTATATCAACAGTATGTCGATTTCGAAGAACGGATCAACGATGCGATGCGGTCTGTACTGCCGGGCACAAGCAAAATTCGAGCGATTCCATCCGGTCGTCTCAGGTTGACCATAGAGTGGCATATGGAAGGAATGGGGGAACGGTTTTATTTGAGCGATATGTCGGATGGATCGGTTCGGATGCTGTGTTGGGCCATAACGCTTCTTTCACCCGAACCGCCTACTTTGCTTGTGATCGATGAACCGGAAGTCGGTCTTCACCCGGCCTGGATGAAGACACTGGCGGAGTGGATTTTATCCTCCGCCGAGAAGACGCAGGTAATCGTGACAACCCATAGCCCGGATTTGCTGGACCACTTTACAGATCGTCCCCAGGATATCATCTGCTTTACATACGATGGTCACCGCCACTTCACCCCGAAACGCTTATCCGAAGCCGCCCTGACCTCAAAATTGGAGGAGGGATGGGAGTTAGGGGATCTTTACCGGATCGGTGATCCTGCAATCGGAGGCTGGCCATGGTAGTCTGGCTTTTCGCCGGAGGTGGTGAATCTGAAATTCAAGGGTTGGTGCCTTTCTTGAGAAAAAATTTCCCTGAATGTGAATTTGAAAGATACACACCGGTGGTGCCTAAAAAAGGGCCGAAACCCGGCAATCCCATTCATGCACTCGGCAAAACCGGTAAAAATTTGTCGAAACAGATCAAGTACCAGTTATCCAATGCATTGCGGTACGGCACCTGCGATTGCATCCTGGTAATTGATGATCTGGATTGCCGGGATGTTGAAAAGCAAAACCGGGCTTTCAGCGAGGCAATTGATTGCGTCCCCGGAGGGAAAGGTATGAACCGCTTAATCGGGTTTGCTTCTCCCGAAATAGAGTCCTGGCTTATCGCCGATTGGGACCATACATTTGCGAAGCATTCCGATTTCAGAGGGTATCATGAAAGGTTGCGATATGTGTTGAGCCACGAGTTCTCAGTCGCTTTCGATGACCCGGAGTCTTTTTCGGAATACGACGAGACGAAAGATGCCTGCAAGGAAAAGCTCTCCGAGACCATTGTCAGGGGAATAGAATATCTCGGATCTAATTCGAATGTTCCGGCCGTTCCGTACAAAAAAGGAATCCATACTCCCGTTTTGCTTATTAATGCCCAAGCGGACAAAATTGCCGAGAAATGCAAGTTGTTCGGTGTTATCTTTACCTATCTAACCCAAAATCCCATGCCATAAATGGGTTAGCCATCAAATTGTCAAAAGAAGGCGAGATTTTTAAGGAATGTCCAAATCTTTGGCTTGAAACCGCGTCCCCGGCGGAAAAGAGAGCCCGAAAACCCGGTTCAGCACCCGAAGCAGTTCTTCATCGTCCGCCAATGTCCGGCTGGAGACGGACTGCCCGTCATCGGTGATCAGTTCATGGTTCCGCAGAAACCGCCTTGCTTCGGGTCGAATATGCTGGGCGATGAGGATCTGTACGAACATGGAGTCGGGATGGGTGGAGGTGTAGTAATTGGCCATCTGGTAGTCGATCCACTCCTGGGGCTCCAGGGAGAATGCGTAAAGATCGATCCAGGATTCGTTTCGATGGGATTGAAGCACCCAGAGCCCGTTTTCTTCCATCAGCCGGCAGGTCCATGCAAACTGGGCATGCGGGTTGGTCCGGCACCAGTTGAAGGGGCTGCATCAGCCCTTCGGCCCCGAATCCGACATCGGTCAGCCAAGAGAGGCCCCCCACCGTCACCTTCAGGATCATGTGGGTGCGCGGCCGCATCTTTGTTGTTCGGTACCGGACCCGGGCCGCCAGAGGGGTGACTTCAAACCCCAGTTTTCTGAGCACCGCATACAGAAGCAGGTTCTGTTCGAAGCAGTATCCCCCGCGTTTTTTCAGAATGAGCTTGTCCACCAGGCTGTTCAAATCCAGGCGGATCGGTCGGCCTAAAAGGATATCCAGGTTTTCAAAGGGGATATGGGTGGCGTGGGCCAGGTGAATCGCTTCCAGCACCGGGAGGCTGGGGGACAGGTCTCCCTCGTATTCGATTCGGGCCAGGTAGGAATTCAGGCCCGAATCCGACAGGGCCGGGAACGAATTCATCAGATCTTCTGTTTTCCGCCCGATTCGCCGTCGCGAATATGGCCGGCGGGATGATCGATCGCCTGTGAATGGTCGGCGTCCGGGCGACCGGTTTTTTCTTCTCTCCCTGAATCCGGTTTCTGCTGCCAGGGCCATTTGCCGGTCATTTCCACCTCCAGGGTAAAACTGAGGAAGGTTCGAATGGCCACGATAATCGACAGCACCGCCACGCTGTGCAGGGATAATTCCACGGCAACGGTGTTGATAATGTCCGCGGCCACCAGAAATTCAAGGCCCAGCAGAACACCTCGAATGAGGCGATTGCGGGTTTTTTCAAAAATAGTGCCGATATTGGTTCCTTGAACAAGCCTGAAGAGGGCGTACCCGAGGGCGTACAGAGAAAGGGCGGTAATGATTCCCACCCCGAGAATCTCCAGGATGGCCGAACACCTTTCGGCCGTATGTTTAACGATTTCATTCATAACCGGAACCCGTCCCTGTTTTTGGTTCCGGGTCTGGAGGGTTCTGAATGAAGAGGAAAAGAAGGGATTTCGAGTGAAGTTCCATCTTGCTGTGGGGACACATCCTTCTTTGCAGCCGGCATTATTCGGATCGGTTTACGGTTTTGGAGGTCTGCGGATTAAATTCTTCCTGCAAAATAGATAAAAGCTGATGAATGCTCACCGGTTTTTCCAGAAATCGGGTGAACCCGACCTGTTCACATTCAACTCGCATCTCATGGGATGCATAACCGCTCATGGCATATAATCGAATGGTTGGATCCTGTTTTCGAATCTGTCGCCCCAACTGCACCCCGTCGGTGCGGGAGTGGAGATGAAGATCGATAAATACCACCGGTATGTTCCTCTCTTGAAGTATCTTGATGGCTGTTTCGGGGGACTGCGTGACAAAAGGAAGATAGCCGTTTCTGGACAAAGCCTTCTGGCACATGGTCAGAATCTGGATTTCGTCATCGACGACCAAGACCGGTTTTTCTTCCATGACATCATCCCAACTTCAGTTTGCACCCGTATCGGTGGTCCGGATCCACACGCCGCCGGATCGCCTTCATGGTCGCAAAGCATCGGCCATTTCGCAGAAGGCCGAATCGGGGTTTTATCTATATTCCCCTCTATTTGCCGCTGAGTATTACTTATCTCATAGGGGATCGGGTGTAAAGAAAAAATACAAACCGTTCCTTCTCAGGTGGTCCCCCGTTGAACCGCCGGACCGCCGATCCGCCAGACAATGGCCACACCGGCCAGGGTGCGCAGGATCATGTCGGTCAGGGGTGCCGATCCGCCGTGATCCTGCCCGCCGTGGCTGTCATCCCGGCTCCGCCGCCGGAGCCAGAGCATCACCGCCGATACGGCCAAAAAGATCCGATTCAGCACAAATCTGTATCACCCTGCTGCCTCACCCCTTCTCAATCCAGCAACCGGTCCCTTCACTCATGGGTGGAGAATATCCTGCTGCCGCTGCGCCTCGACCTACAAGGTCGGCCGCCGCCGGGGCCGTTTCAAAGACGGTGCGATGGCTGTGAGCCGGGTGGGGGTGGTGATGTCTGTGTAAAAATTTTTCCCACCGGTTACTGAAATATTTCCCTTGATCATGCCGACACTGTGGTATATGTCACGGATCAGAAGTTCCGCTCCACCTTCTTCATGCAGGAGGAATCCCGATGTCCTTCGCCCTTTATCAGGAACGGCTCGCCTGGTTCGACCGTCAGATCCGTGCGTCCCGGTTTCCGAATGCCCGCCACCTGGCCGAGCGGTTTGAGGTGTCCCGCCGGACCGCGAAACGGCTGATCACCTTCATGAGAGATCGCCTGCGTGCGCCGCTGGTCTATGATCACAACCGGCGCGGGTATGCCTACGAGGATTCCGCTTTTGAGCTGCCCCGAATACCGGTGGTCCAGGAGGAACTTCTGGCGGTGCTTATGGCCAGGCGCCTGCTGTCCGGCACCGCCGGCGGGTTCATCAGCAACGCGATCCGGCGGTTCGGGGAAAAGCTGATGGCCGACACGGCCGAACTGGGGCTGTCTCCGGATCGGCTGCAGGAAGGGTTTTCCGCCACCTGGCACGGCTGCAGCCCGGTGTCTGCCCAGGTGTTTCAAACCGTCTGTTCGGGATTGTTTCAGTCGGAGGATCATATTCCGGTGGTGCTGCGATTTACGCCCCACCGCGCCCGATGGATTCGGGAGCAGGTCTGGCATGAAGACCAGCAGATGGAGGAACTGCCCGACGGCGGGGTGCGGCTGGCTTTTCCGGTGGCCGATTTCCGGGAGGTGAAGATGATGATTCTGGGGTTCGGGGCGGATGTGGTCGTGGAGTCGCCGGCGGCGCTTCGGCGCGAGATTGTGGATGAAATTGCCAAAATGGCGGGGTTTATGTCTCTTATCAAAAATGAGGCCGGATGGTTGTTTTGGAGACGCCGGCTTTTTTCAAAAAAATCAGAAAAAAAATTGGATGTGGGACGTATTTTGTCACCGTGGGTGTGGTATGCCTGTATACCAGAATTGAGGCGGTTCAAACAGTAGTTGAATTATCGGGGGCTTCCAATGGAAGACTATCTTGCTCGAATAGCTGATGACGGCCGACGGCAAACGGTGATTGATCACCTTAATAATGTGGGTGACATGGCCTACCGATTTGCAAAACCCTTTAAAGCGGAGAAATGGGCTCAACTTGCCGGTTTGTGGCATGATGTGGGAAAATTTTCTCCGGCATTTCAAAAGCGGATCGGCGGTTTGTTCGATCCGGATGCCCTGATAGAACAGGTTTCCCGAAAGCCGGACCATTCGACAGCCGGTGCTCAATATGCCAATGGCGCCTTTAAATGGGCTGGATTGGTTTTGGCGTATGCCATTGCCGGTCATCATGCGGGACTGGCCAATGGAAATGATGATAACGATTCCTGTCTTTTCAAGCGACTTCAAAAAAAAGTACCGGACTGGTCGGCATGCCCGGAAAATATCCTTCATTTTGAAAATCCTGGTGAACTGCCCTTTGCTCTGGATAGGACCGGAAATCGGGTCGGGTTTCAGGTAGCCTTTTTCATTCGGATGCTTTTTTCCTGTTTGGTGGATTCCGATTTCCTGGATACTGAAAATTTCATGGTACCGGAAAAATCAAATTGGCGAAAAGGTTATCCAACTTTTGATCAGCTCAACGAAAAGCTGGATCGGGCACTCCAAAAGCTGCTTGAAAATGCTGAACCTTCAGAGATCAATACCTACCGTGCAGAAATTCTTCGAGACTGTTTGAAGGCCGCTGAAAAAACTCCAGGACTCTTCTCTTTAACGGTCCCCACCGGCGGAGGAAAAACCATTTCATCTCTGGCTTTTGCGTTGAAGCATGCTTTGAAATACGGCATGCGGCGAATCATTTACGTGATTCCGTATACCTCCATCATCGAGCAGAACGCCCAGGTCTTTCGAGATATTCTGGGAGAAGAAGCGGTTTTGGAGCACCACAGCACCTATGATTTCAAAGAAGAAACGAATGAGGATCGCCGATCCCGTCTGGCATCGGAAAATTGGGATGCACCCGTGATTGTAACCACGAGTGTCCAGTTCTTTGAATCCTTATTCCATAACCGCTCATCCCGGTGCCGAAAACTTCACAACATTTCGGGGAGCGTGGTGATACTGGACGAGGCTCAAATGCTTCCGGTTCCTTTTATTCGGCCGTGCGTTGAAGCGCTTCGTGAACTCACATGCGCATACAACAGCAGTATTGTGCTGTGTACCGCCACCCAACCGGCTCTTTCCAGTGACCGTTTCAAATGGCGTCTGGACATACCTGATGATCGGGAGATCATACCCGAGCCAAGCCGTTTGTATCAATTTTTTAAGAGGGTAAGGGCTGAATTTATCGGGAGAATGTCAGATGAAAGCATTGCCGGGAAAGTACAAGAATTCACGCAAGTCTTATGTGTGGTGAATACCCGAAAACATGCCCGTACAATTTATGAGAAAATTGAAGAGAAAAATTGTTACCATCTAAGTGCGCTCATGTGTCCGGTACACCGAACCCAAAAAATAGAACAAATCCGAAGTGCATTGAAAGCTGGTGAATCCTGCCGGGTTGTCAGCACGCAATTGATCGAAGCGGGGGTGGATATCGATTTCCCGGTCGTATTTCGCTCGGCAGCCGGAATTGATTCTATCGCCCAGGCGGCGGGAAGATGCAACCGAGAGGGAAAACTGAAGGAGGGTGGACGGGTATTCGTATTTCTGCCGGAAGAAGGGGTGCCGCCCGGAAATTTTAGACTGAATGCGGAAACCGCGGAAATGGTCATGCAACATCATGAGGATATTCTATCTCCGGATGCGGTGCGGGAATATTTTGAGACAAATTTTTGGCGCCGGGGTGATGATCAACTGGACCGAGAGGGAATTTTACAGGATTTGCGTGAAGGAGCGATGAAAGGTGATTTTCCATTTAAGGATATCGCCGGGAAGTTTCGTATCATTTCGGAAGCTATGGAGCCTGTAATTATTCCTTTCGATCAAAATGCCGAAGAATTGATTCAACAGCTTCGTTTTAGTGAATATGTGAGGGGGGTCGCCAGAAAGCTTCAGCGGTATACGGTCCAGATTCCTCCGAAGGTGTTGGCTTCTCTTTTGGCTGCCGGTGCTGTGGAGAGGGTCCAACAGCATTTTTCGGTACTGATCAATAAGGATATCTACAGAGAAGACCTTGGGCTTTGCCCGGAAGACCCGACCTTTTATGAAGTTGAAAGCCTCATTTGGTAAAGAAAAATTTATCAAAAAAACTGTTGACTTTTTTCTTAAGTTTATTCTAATAAATATCTTGTCGCTATAATTTCATTTTGTTTAGAGTATAAGCGAGGGTTGAAATATTTTGTTTAGTGTATGGAACTAAGTGCATGAAGTCGTTCCCGAATTCGGGGGCGTGGATAACTCTTTAGCCCAGGAGGTTCTATTGGCTTTCGGTATTAAACTAAAAGTGTGGGGAGAGTATGCTTGTTTCACTCGCCCCGAAATGAAAGTGGAACGAGTCAGTTATGATGTGATTACGCCATCCGCCGCGCGGGGGATTCTTGAGGCGATCTATTGGAAACCTGAAATTCGCTGGGTAATTGACCGTATTCATGTCTTCAATCCGATTCAATTCGATAACATCCGAAGAAATGAACTGGCCGGAAAACTGCCGGCCGGAAACATTAAAAAGGCGATGAAAGATAATCGCGCTCCTGTAGAAACCTTTATCGAAGATGATCGTCAGCAACGGGCGGCGATGGTCCTTCGCGATGTGGTGTACGGAATTGAAGCTCACTTTGAAATTCGAAAGGGGGTAAACAATACAGCCAAACACATTGAAATGTTTAAGCGTCGAGCAGGGAAAGGACAATTTTTCCATCAACCTTATTTGGGCTGCCGGGAATTTCCGGCCTTTTTTGAACTTGTAGATGAATTCCCGTCGTCGCCGTATGCAGGGGAGAAGGATTTGGGCTGGATGCTGCACGATATCGATTTCGCAAACCGGATGGAGCCGCATTTTTTCAGAGCTGAAATGAATAATGGCATCATCACTGTGCCGCCGTTTGTTTCGGGGGAGGTGAAGTCATGATACTGCAAGCCTTGTGCGGATATTACAACCGGCTGGCGGATGATTCTGGAAAGGAGATATCGATACCCGGGTTCAGTCAACAGAAAGCCCATTTTGCTCTGGTGATTGACAAGAACGGGGTGTTAACAGGTAATCCGAAGGACATCAGACTTCAAAAAGGGAAAAAGCTGTTGCCTCAAACGATTTCGGCGCCTGCGGTACAACGTACGGTTGGTATTGTTCCCAATTTTGCGTGGGATAATACCGGATATGTGCTGGGTGCTGATAATAAAGGAAAGCCGGAAAGAGCGAAGAAGATGTTCGAGTCTTATAGAGCCTTTCACCATCACCTTTGTGACTTTTCTGAAGATGAAGGGCTTTCGGCAATCCTGCGGTTCCTGGATTCTTGGGCCCCCGAGGATGCACCGGATTTAGAAAACTGGGGTGAATTAGCAGGTCAGAATGTGGTGTTCCAACTTGAGGGGGAATTGGGCTATGTTCATGAAAGGGCCGCGGTAAAGAAAATCTGGAAAAAATATCAAATAGAGAATGCCTCGGAAGTAATGGGTCGCTGTCTTATCAGTGGTGAGGAGACCTCCATTGCTCGCCTCCATCCTCTGATCAAAGGTGTGCGCGGTGCTCAGACCTCTGGAGCCGCAATTGTATCCTTTAATAAGGATGCCTTTACATCATACGGAAAAACCCAAAGTTTTAATTCGCCGGTCGGTGAAGAAGCCGTCTTTGCCTACAATACAGCTCTGAATTTTTTACTGAGGGCCGACAGTCGACAGAAGATTCAGATTGGTGATGCCACTACCGTTTTCTGGACAGAACGTGATTCGAAAATCGAAGGCATGTTCGGAGTGCTTTTTGATCCATCCGAAAGTGATAATAAACAGATACGCGATTTTTTGGAGGCTGTCCGACAGGGGAAAACCTCAAATTTTTCAGAAAATCCGGACATGCGGCTTTATATCCTTGGACTCTCCCCGAATGCCTCCCGTCTTTCCGTAAGGTTCTGGCATGTCAGTACTGTAGGGGATGTTTGTGCGAAAATTGGGCAGCATTTCAAGGATCTTTCGATTGCCAAAGAATATGAAGACAACCCGGATTTTCCTGGCATGTGGCAACTGCTGAGAGAAACCGCAACGCTTCGAAAATTAGATAATGTGTCCCCGCTTCTATCTGGTTCATTCATGCGGTCTATTCTTACAGGAGCAATGTACCCCCAAACCCTGCTTACGGCTGCTATCACACGTATTCGTGCTGATCGGCAAATTAACTATCTCAGGGCGGCAATGATAAAGGCCTGTCTGGTTCGAAAATTCCGAATTAACCAAAAAATGGATATGGAGGTGAAAATGGGTCTGGATAAAGAGTCAAACAACATCGCTTACCGTTTGGGTCGGCTGTTCGCTGTTTTGGAAAAAGCCCAAAAAGATGCTTTGCCGGGGGCCAAGGCTACGATTAAGGATCGATACTATGCCTCAGCTTCAGCAACGCCGAGAGCGGTATTTCCTCAATTATTAAGGTTAACTCAGCATCATATCCAAAAATCAGACTACGGTTATTTGTCGGATAAGCGGATCGAGGAAATTGTCGAAAATATAGATTCTTTTCCAGGACACTTGAACATTGAAGATCAGGGCTTGTTTGCCTTAGGATATTATCATCAGCGACCCGAACTTTACAAAAGATCTGAAAACAAAAAGGAGATCTAAACCATGAGCGGCATTCAAAATCGGTATGAATTCGTTTATTTTTTTGATGTTGAAAACGGAAACCCCAATGGTGATCCGGACGCAGGAAATATGCCGAGACTCGACCCCGAGACCAATCTGGGACTGGTTACAGATGTATGCATAAAACGAAAAGTTCGCAATTTCGTTGAAATTGTAAAAGAGAACAAATCTCCCTTCGAAATTTATGTAAGAGAACGAGCCATTCTGAATCAAACTCATGAAAGGGCGCACCAAGCGGTTGGTGCAGCAGGAAAAGAGGAGGGAAAAAAGCGAAAAGGGTCCGGTGCGGAGGTGGAAAAGGCCCGAGAATGGATGTGCGCCAATTTTTTTGATGTACGCACTTTCGGCGCGGTCATGTCTACAGGTGTGAATTGCGGGCAGGTGAGGGGGCCGGTACAGTTATCTTTTGCTAGGAGCATCGATCGTATTTTACCCCTTGAAGTCAGTATCACCCGCATGGCCGTTGCCACTGAAAAGGAGGCTGAAGCTCAATCCGGTGATAACCGAACAATGGGACGAAAACATATTGTGCCATATGCCTTGTATCGAGCTGAAGGGTTTATTTCTTCCCATCTTGCCGCGCAGACCGGATTTTCTGAAACCGATTTGGAATTGTTTTGGGACGCACTCATCAATATGTTTGATCATGACCACTCTGCCGCACGAGGAAAGATGGCGGCCAGAAAATTGTTTGCTTTCAAACATGAATCCAAACTGGGTAACGCTCCGGCTCACAAACTGTTCGATCTGGTAACTGCCAACCTCGATAACGAGGCTAAACCCGGTAGATCATTCACCGATTACACCGTCGAAATCGCAGAAAATGATCTCCCTGATGGGGTGGAGTTAATTACAAAAATTTAATAAATCTGTTATTTCTGAATTTTAACCGAATCTTAAGAACCGAATGATTTAACCTGCCGACCTGGAAAAATTAGGGCTGCAACTGTCTTCACAACCCTTCGAGAATATTGGTTCGGCAATGTGCCTGGGAAAAAAGTGATCATTCCGAAGTGAAGTATACCTGAAATTTTCTCAATACACACAGGGGAATTACGAGCCGGAGGTATATCCGATTCAATGCAGAGTGGCCCTGAATTAAAGAGGCGGATAAGCATCGGTGGGGCGGTTCAATAGATTAAAACCACAGCGGGACCAACCAGTATGCCGCCCATTAATCCCCTCGGGTCAGGGCCATGATTTCATCCGTGGTATTTTTCACGGTCGCTGCGCCTCGAAGCCTCCGAAACCGGGGCGGTCGGGCTTCCGGGCCTTCTTTTTTCACCAGGAAAACCCGTTTGCCTTGGGTAATGAAATCGACTTTCATACCCGGGCCGATGTTCAGCAGACGGCGGATATGCTGTGGAATGGTGACCTGGGCTTCGATGGTAACGCGCATGGTCGCCTTGCTGGTCATTGGATTGATTTTCAAGGCGATATTTCATTTGGTGTTACAAACAGGAATTGAGGTCAATTGATAAGTATCCATTCAAATCATGTATTCTGAATCCGACCTTTTGCCCCTCTCCGGGCTTCAGCACATCCTGTTCTGCGAGCGGCAGTGCGCCTTCATCCACGTGGAGCGGGAATGGGCTGAAAACCGGTTCACCGCCGAAGGGCGGATTATGCACGACCGGGTGCATGTGCAGGCCCATGAAACCCGAAAGGGGGTCCGGGCCGAATTCTCGGTAGCGATCCGCTCCTTCGCACTGGGTGTAACGGGGCAGGCCGACGTGGTGGAGTTCCATCCGGACCGGGTCCGGCCGGTGGAATACAAACGCGGCAGAGAAAAAAAGGACAACTGGGACCGGGTTCAGCTGTGCGCCCAGGCCCTCTGTCTTGAAGAAATGCTCTCCGTGGACATTCTTGAAGGCGACCTGTTCTACGGGAAAATTCGCCGCCGCCGCACCGTCCGGTTCGATGATCCCTTGCGGGAGCAGACCCGCCAAGCCGCCGAGCGGTTTCATGACATGATCCGAAGCGGAAAGACCCCGCCGCCGACCCCCACCGCCGCCTGCAAAACCTGTTCATTCGTGGAAACCTGTCTGCCCCGCGCCATGGGCAAGCGCCGATCCGTACACGATTACCTGAACCGGATACTGAAAAATCCATGAGAAAACATCTGAATACCTTGTTCGTCACCATCCAGGGCGCCTACCTCTCCAAAGAAGGGGAAACGGTGGCGGTGAAAGTCAACCGCAAAACCCTGGCCCAGTTTCCGGTCCACACCCTGGACGGGATCGTCTGTTTCGGCCAGGTTTCGTGCAGCCCTTTTCTGATGGGGTTCTGTGCCGAGCGGGATGTGAGCATCAGCTTTCTGACCGAATACGGCCGGTACCTGGCAAAAGTGCAGGGGCCTGTCTCCGGAAACGTCCTCCTGCGTCGGGAGCAATACCGGCGGGCGGATGAATCCGACCGCTCATCGGATATCGCCCGGTCTCTGATCATCGGAAAAATATCCAACAGCCGCACCATCCTCCAGCGGGCGATCCGGGACCATAGCGATCGGCTGGATGGCGATGCGGTTCAGAAAGCGGCGGATGAACTGGCCGCCTTGCTCAAGAGCCTGCGGGACAGCCGCATGTCCATGGATTCCATTCGCGGGATCGAAGGCCGGGCCGGCCACGTCTATTTTTCCGTCTTTGACCATTTGATCACCGCTCAGAAAACGGATTTTGTTTTCAACGGCCGGAGCCGGCGGCCGCCCCTGGACCCGGTCAATGCCCTCCTGTCTTTCTTTTACACGCTGCTCTGCCATGATGTTGCCTCGGCCCTGGAGTCGGTGGGGCTCGATCCGGCCGTCGGTTTTTTTCACAAGGACCGGCCGGGCCGGCCCAGTCTGGCCCTGGATCTGATGGAGGAGTTCCGCCCGGTCATTGTCGATCGGCTGATTTTATCGCTGATCAATCGGTGTCAGGTGACCTCGAAAGGATTCACAATATCCGAGGCCGGCGCGGTCCGGATGAGTGATGACACTCGAAAAAACGCTTTGACGGTGTATCAGACCCGGAAGCAGGAAGAGGTCACGCATCCGTTTCTCGGAGAGAAAATGCCCCTGGGCCTGTTTTTTTTCACCCAGGCCCTGCTCCTGGCCCGGCACCTCAGGGGGGATTTGGACGGATACCCGCCGGTCGTTATCAAGTAAAGGAGGATAAGGATGTTCGTTCTGGTCAGTTATGATGTGGCGACTTCGGATGAAGGCGGCGCGAAACGCCTGCGAAGGGTGGCGAAGACCTGCAAGAATTACGGACAACGGGTGCAGTATTCGGTTTTTGAGTGTATCGTGGACCCGGCCCAGTGGGCGGTGTTCCGTCAACACCTGATCGATGAAATCGAACCGGAGTACGACAGCCTGCGCTTCTATTTCTTGGGCGCCAACTGGCGAAACCGCGTAGAGCACATCGGCGCAAAACCATCCATTGACCAGGAAGGCCCTTTGATCCTATAATCCCGAAAAACGCCATTCGCGAACCCGAAGCTCACATCCGTAAAAACCGGGGCAAAAGTTCAAAGAAAGGTGGCTACAAAGTGCTGAAATTGAAAGAAATATCCGCACAATCTGGATTTTCTCAGACCAGCGGATATTGATGTGCTTTTCATCGGTTCGCGGAAATCCAAAGAATTGTCCCCTCGAATCAATCATTTGCACATCAGCGGTCGCGCCCCCCGCGGGC
>CAZNLT010000056.1:0-31271 GCA_964573705.1 uncultured Desulfobacterales bacterium | reverse complement strand
AGAGAAACCACCCGCCTTGCTACATTCCGAATCCTGCGGAATCGGTTCAGAGGTTACTTTCACTTCCACGCGGTTGGCGGCGAGGGCTACGCCGGCCATACCGAAAACGAAAGCGAACACCGTGAGAAGTACCAAACTCTTCCTAATCATCTAATTCTCCTATCTTTAAAAATTAATGGTTAAAAAAAACAAATTTCATCATGTACAACCTGCATCTCAGTTCATACTCTTTTTCGTTGGGTCCAGCAGAGGACCGACTTCTATCACCTCCTTTTCCGTGTAATTATCTTTCAGGACTATATGGGATTTAGGAAAATTTTTAGGTTTTGTCAACCGGAAACATTCCGGCCAAAGCCCAAAAGCCACTTTTTGTCAGGTATCCGCTCCATCCCTTTCGGTAAACACCTCGAAGTCGACCTTCACATTGGACTTGTCGATTTCAACCTGAACCGCTTCCGGATCTGGTTGAACCCAAGCCGAAACCGAATATTCCCCTTGTTCCAGATCGACCGAAAAGCGGCCCGCACGATCCGAAAGAAAAAACATATCCTCGGAATCCCCGGACACAGCAATCGGCACATGAGGGACCGAATCTTCAATTCCGAAAATACCATCACCGTTCCAATCCGTATATACCAGACCTGACAAATTATATACCTGATCTGACAAATTCACTGCCTCGGATAAGACTGAATCGGCCGATATGCCGGCGTTCATTACCACCAGTTGTGTATAATAATCGCTGTAGGCATTGGTGATCTCTCGGGTTTTCCAGAATTCAGGCGTCACTGTGACAATGTGGATCCCAATCTCCCTGAGATCCGGGTTCAGGATTATCCGCCGGGACGCCCCGGGCGTCAGCTCCCGCATAAACATTCGTTCGAATTGAATTCCCGCGGCTTCTTCAGGGCTGACATATTGAACAGTGGAAAGAAGCCGCATCGCCTCCAGGACGATCTGAGGATCATAACCGGCGTTCGAAACCCGGTCGTATACACTGCTTCCGTCCCGGGACAGCGCTGAGTAATAATCGTTCTCAAGTTGGTCTTCTGCATGGGAACGGGCCGAGAGATACAGTTCTCGGTTGAAGACCAGCGGCGGCATGCCATTTTGAACAAGGGCTTCCTGTTCGGGCATATTCGCCAACAGAGCATCAGGATCCAGGCCGAAATGGGCGGCCATGGTCAGGGGATTGGCCCGGGCCTGGTTGATCAGACTTAAAAATGCAAGCTCTAAGGAGGAAACGGGGCTTTTGGCGAAATCGCAGGTCACCAGATAGACATTGTAGCGGACCCCTTTCAAGGTAAGGGCGCCGCCGTCGAAACCGATGCCGACCTCTTCCATTCGGGGAGACAGGATGAGGCGGGGTTCGGTTCGGTTGGGATCGAGTTCTTCCCGGAACATGTTTTCGAAGATCCGGTCCACCGCTTCGGACGGGTCGATAAAGTTGAAGAATCCGAGAACCCCCAACCTCTCTCCGGCCTCTTCGGGCAGATAGCCCGCCGAGCGGATCCGATCAAGCGGTGTGGCGCCGTCGGGCGATACCCTTCCGTAGTAATCCTGATGGAGCATGTCTTGGGTATGTGCACTCGCAGCCTCCCTGAGATCGGCATTGAAATAGAGCGGATAGAACCCTTCGCGAAGAAGGTCTTCAAGCTGCGGCAGGTCCGACAACACCTGATCGGGATCCAAGCCGATGGCTTCAGCAGCCGCCAGGGGATTCATTCGGGCGTCATTGATCCGATCCAGCAGCTGGAGTTCCAGTTCGAACTTTCGGAACGCATCCGCATCCGCAAAGGCGGGAGAAAACGTACCCAAAATCAGAATGATGAACCAGATGGCCGATGGTGTCAATCGTGTGCTCTTCATAACGCCGAAATAGGTATCCAAAATTTATGCCAAATCGTTTCCAAGTGAGCCGATTGAAACTTGAAATCATTTAAGTTTCTGAAATATTTTTAGTTTTTCGAGCTTCAAATGCTTCATGTCCTTCCAGTAAGATCTCCGAACTCCCCAAAATCGGTGGTCGATGATCACCAGAATGGCTCAATCTAGCCACCCCGGGATCGTCCCTTCAAAGGGTGCTTACCAGTGCTTCCGGAGAATGATCTGCGCGGAAACCGGCTTCCCGTCGATGAGGGAATAGGTGCCGGGGGTTTCATACTGCCGGTCAAGGACATTGCGGACGGAAAATTCGAGGTCCAGCCCCTTTCCCCAGATGTTTTCAACCGTTGCGGCCATGTCGACCAGAAGGACATCGGGGGTGGAGACAGACCGGTCCCCCCTCGGAAAAATCAGATGCCTTTGGGAAGTATATCCCAGCTTCAGATAACCGGTCAGCCGGGAAGACGGCTTCCAGGTCGCCATGAGATTGGCGATGACATCCGGACCGCTGTTGAAGGGATAGCTGACCTCCTCGAATACCTTGACCAGATTGCCGTCTGCATCGATATAGGTATCCACCAGCAGCCGATATTCCTCCTTCGGGCCGGAATTATGGATCAGGGTGAGGTTTGCGGACAGATCGAGGGTGGGGATCGGAAAATAATGCGCCCGAAGCTCCAGGCCGGTCAGGGTCTGGTGATTGGGGAGGGACAGCCCTGCATAGGGGTCCTCCATGACGTGGTCTTCAATCCGGTTCCAGAACCCGGAGATACTGCCCCCCCAGCGCCGGGTCGGCTCCCAGGCGATCTGAAGATTGAGGCTTTCGATGTTCTCCAGTTCGGGGATGTCATCTTCCCTCAGTTGCTTGGCAAAGGGGGTTCGGTAGGCGGTTCCGTAGAGCAGTTTGATGATCCACTCCGGAGCCGGAGTCCAGGAAAGCCCGGTATTATAGCTGATATGATCTTCATATTCGTCGTGATCGTCGTTTCGAATTCCGAACCAGAGATCAAAATCCCCTATCCGGTGATTGTATTGCCCGAAAAGCGACCAAAGCCGGGTAGAATAATCGACTTCAGTGATGATGGGCAGGAGAAATTCATTTTCGGGCTTCAGGTAGTCGGGGAAATAGCCGTCCCAGATCGGGGCATTCTCCACATGTTTTTCCCGGTAGGAGACCCCCCCGGTCAAAAGCCCCCGACCCGACCAGAAGGACCGATCATAGATCAGTTCGGTATAGGCGGCGGTTTCATGCTGATCCAGGGTCCGGTCAATGATCTGATGTTCAAAATCGAGCCGGGTCAGGGCGCCCGTCCAGCGAATCAGCGACACTCGGTCGAGTTTTTTCCGGGCATCGATTTTCAGAATTCCCGACAGATCGTTCCGGTTTTCACACCAGGAAAGCGCCTCCTCGGATCGCATGCCATATTCCCTGCGGCTGTCTGAAATCCGGCCCGTCACCGTCAGCCAGTCTTCCAGCGCAAAATGTCCGGATGCCTCGACATACCGGGATGACCCCGGGGCTTCCAAACCGTATCGATCCCCCGGCGGCACCGGTTCACGGCCGTCCCCCCAGAAATCGGTCACGGTGCGATCGAGGTCATTTTCATCGCCTTCATGACCGCTCAGGGACAAAAACCCGTTCCAGGGGCCGGCGTCATACCCCACATTCGTGTAGACGCCTTTCTGAGTTCCCGGCTCTCCATACAGGACTCCGGTTTCAATTCCGGAAAAATCCCTGCCGGTCATGGGCACCACATTGACAATGCCGGCGAATGCATCGGGCCCCCATAAGACGGAACCGGGCCCGCGAATGATCTCGATTCTTTTAATCCCGGATAGTGAAAGATCCCGATCCAGGGGGTGGAAAAATTTGGACATGTCGGAAGACAGGGAAACCGTGTCATACAAAAACAATATCGAATCCGGAATCCCTCGCAGAAACGGCTGTGTTCCCCACTCCTTATCGGCCATGAAAAAACCGGGGACATCTTCCAATACCTCTGCGAGGGTATCCGCTCCTTTATACCGGAAACCGGAGCGGTTCACTACCTGGGCCACCGCCGGCGCCTGCCGGACGCTTTCCTCGCGCCTCGAGGCGATGGTGAGGACCTCCAGGGTTTCACCGACAAACATCAGCATGGTATCCTGAATATGTTCCGGGTGGGGACGTGTATTTGCAGAAACGGAAGCCGATTCCGGCAGCCACCCGAATGACAGGACAAGAAGGACATAAATGACTCTGAGCAGCGATCGATCCATCTATTTGATACCGGCCTGTTTCATCAGAACCCGAAATTTTGCCCGACTGATTCCCAGCAATCTGGCGGCGGCGGTCTGGTTGTTTTCGGTCAAATACAGAGACTGTTTCACCAGATCATTCTCAAGTTCTTCCAACAGGAGGCCTTCTGCAGGCAGGGTGAAGGCCCCTTCATCGGGTTTGCATTCAGATCCGGATTTTAAAAAAGAGAGCGTCTCCTGGGTAATCGCCCCGGATTCACCAGCAAGAATGACCGCACGTTCAATAGCGTTTGCCAGCTCCCGCACATTTCCCGGCCATTCATAGGAAGACAGGGCCCGAACCGCGCTCTCTTCCAGTTTCACCTTTTCGGCGCTGCATTTCTGCAAAAAATGGTTCGCCAGCGGAACCACATCCTCCATCCGTTCTTTCAGCGGCGGCGGCTGTATGGGGAACACATTGATTCTGAAAAAAAGGTCTTTTCTGAATTCGCCGGTATCCACGTGTTCGACCAGAATCCGATTGGTCGCGCATATCACCCGAACATCCACCGGTATTTCCGCATTGCCCCCGACCCGCTGAATTCTCTTTTCTTGAAGCGCACGGAGCAGCTTGGCCTGGGCTTCCAGGGGGAGGTCCCCGATTTCATCCAGGAAAAGGGTGCCTCCCGAGGCGTATTCGAATTTTCCTTCCGCCTTGCGTTCAGCGCCTGTAAAGGAGCCTTTTTCATGGCCGAACAGCTCCGACTCCACCAGATTGGCGGAAATGGCCGCACAATTGACGGGTACGAACCGTTTGTCATATCGGGAACTCATCCGGTGGATATACCGCGCGATCAGTTCCTTACCGGTGCCCGATTCTCCGCTGATCAGGACGGCTGAATCACTTTGGGCGACCCGCTGAGCCAGATCGATCACAGAGGCCATTTTCTCTGAAACATACACAATTTTTTCTTTGGGCTCCCCCCGGCGGAGTCTCCTTTTAAGTTCACGGTTTTCATTCAGAATCTGCGACAGATTCAGGGTCCTTTCCACCGTCAGGAAAATGCGCTCTTCTTCAAAGGGTTTCGTGATATAATCGGCGGCGCCCTGCCGCATGGCATCCACCGCCGAATCAATGGTGGCAAAAGCGGTAATGAACACGACGGGGCACAGAATGGTTTCTTCCTGAATCTTTCGAAGCAGTTCAATCCCGTCCATACGGGGCATTTTGATATCCGAAATCACCATATCAAAATGGTCCCGGCGGAGCATATTCAAGGCTTCGGCCCCGTCCCCGGCCTCTTCCGCGGCATGCCCTCTTCCCTCCAACATCAAACACAGAAGATGCCGCATGCGCGCTTCATCATCCACAATCAGTATGCGACTCATGACAGATAGCCTCTTTGGTGTTCAATTCATGCAAGACCGGCAGCTCGATCCGGAAGCAGGCCCCTGTTTCACGCATATTTTCTGCGTAAACCCTTCCGCCATGGGCGGAAATCACCTGGGCAGTGAAGGCCAGCCCGAGACCGGTTCCTTTGGAGCGTGTGGTAAAAAAGGGTTCAAATATTTTGTTCAGGATCTCTTCCGGAACCCCCGGCCCCTGATCCGAAATTTCCACCCGCCAGCGCCGGTCGATCTGGCCGGCTTCGATCAGGACGCTCCCCTCCAGGTCGATCGCATCCACCGCATTTTTTAAAACATTGCTGATGGACCGCATCAGCAGATCCGGATCGACTTTCAAATAGCAGGGATCGGCAGGAATCGCATCCACAATTTCCACCGGTTTATCCAGAAATTGCATTTTAAACCGATTGACACACTCCGAAAGATGGGCATTGACATCGACTTTGCGAAAATTGGGAACGGTGGGTCTGGCAAAGGAAAGAAAATCCTCTATCAAATGGTTGAGACGTTTGATTTCATCCTCGATATACAAAACCATCAGATTTTCGGATGAACCGTCAATTTTCTTTTTTAAGACATCCAGAGAGCTTTTGATAATGCTCAACGGGTTTTTGACTTCGTGAGCGATCATCATGGAAAATTTTCCGACTTCGGCCAGGGTCTGCTGTCGAATCATCTTGCCCTGTGTCTCTTCCAGCTCTTTCTGACTGGTTTCCAAAGAGTCGAGCATGGCATTGAAAGCAATGGCGAGATTCCGTGTTTCCGGCAACCTCCCGGGTTTAACCCGGTGTGCCAGATGTCCCCTGGCCACCTCCCGAACCGCTTCGGAGAGCCGGGTTACCGGCGCCACGATAGACCTGGAAATAAAATAGAAGGATATGACCGCCACCAAAGCCATGAACAAGGAAAGCCAAAGAAACCGTTTCTTCATGGTGGTCAGCAACTGATTGATGCCTTCCGTACTGTAGATCACCCGGACCCGCCCAATCTCAAGATTGTCCCGCTGTCTGTTCAGATTCCAGGGAAATACCGGTTTTTCCTTTAAAATCACCGGCACCTCGATTTTGGAGAGAGAACCGGTCTCTTCCCTGAACTCGTCCGCCAGAATTTCATTCTCTTCTCCGAAAATGAGTACCCTGACCACGTCCTTTTCCGAAAGGAGGTTTTGGGAAAGCCGGGTCAGCATACTTCTGTCACCGATCAGAATACCCAGTTCGGAATTCAAGGCGATGTATCTGGCAAGGAAGAGTATCCGCTCGTCAAACCGGGTCCTGACAAATTGATGAGCGATATTGATTCCCAGATAGCCCAAAGCAAAGGTCGTCGCACTGATGAGCAGTATGGCAGACAGCAGCAGCCGAAAATGAATCCCCAATCCCTTCATGGAAAGACCCTCAATGTTTCAGAGTTATCGACCCAGTAGGGAATCCCGATTTTGGTGAGCGCCTTCTGATTGAGCCAGACTTGATATTCCGGTTCCTTCTGCCCGCAGGGTCCGCCGGAAAGAAGATCAACGGCGAATGCAGCGGTCTGCCTGCCGAGTTTCTCATAATCAAAAATGAAGTTGAAGGCCGCACCGGATTCGTAGAAGAATCGATTGTACCCGATAACCGGTATCTTTTTCAAAAGCATTTCCTTGATCAGATACTGAACCACACTTTCGGATATGACCGTCCGGTCGGGGATCAGCCAAAGTCCATCGATATGAGGCCATTTTTTCTGCAATGCACCAGGGATCTCTTTCTTGGAAGATACTTTTAAAGGCACGATTTCGACTCCCAGTGAGAGGGCGTATTTTGAAGATTCTTCATAAAAATGATGATTATAGGCCGGATCATATAGAAGACCGATCCGCTTTAAAGACGGAAGAATATGGGCGATATCGGTGATCTGAATTCTGGCAGGAATGCTGAGTGGAATCCCGCATAATTTTTTGGGGGCGTCTGAGAGCTTTTCGGGATGAAGGATCATCGTGTAAAGTACCGGAAAAGGATTTTCAGATGTACGTTCCCACAAAAACACCGCCGCCTCGGGTCCAATCGCGACGGAAAGCGTGTAAAGCCTTGCTGGTGATGGTTCCTGAGATAAAAGATCGGGGTTTTCCGGGCCATCCAGATAAAAAACCTCATAGGAAACTCCCGTGGATTTTAGAAACAATTCTATTCCGTTCAAGGCATCGATGTAAGGTTTAATTTTTTGTGATATAACAATCAAGATTTTGGAAGGAACTTGAGGAGCAGCCGACCGCATTCCGAGTGCGATATGCATGATCAGCACCAGAATGAAAAACTGCAGGAGTTTGTGTGCCCTTATTTTCTTCAAACCGCTTTAATAAATTTTCCGTTGAGCGGGTTTTCGTTTCAGGTTATCCCAGGTTCATTTGCACTTCTTTTATTCTTTTTTGAAACTCCTCCGTTACACTGTCCACCTCATCCAATGTGTTAATCACCTGAGGGGTAATCAAAAGGATCAATTCGTTCTTTGAAAACTCTTTGGTATCTCTTCCGAATAAAAATCCGATTACCGGCAATTTGCTGAAAAAGGGAACCCCGCTGTTTCCTTTCTCTTCCCTCTCCGTCATAAGGCCTCCCATAATAATCGTTTGGCCGTTTTTGACCGTCAGTGTCGTATTCACGCTCCTTTCCCGGAAAGAAGGAAAATTCTGGCCGCCGACTTCAACGCCCCCTCCCTGTTCACTGACCTCCTGCTGCAATTCCATGCTGACCAGCCCCCGTTCATTGATATGGGGCGTCACAGACAGGATAATACCGGTATCCCGGTATTGAATATTGGTCTGGGTCACCCCGGACACGCCGGAATCAAATATATATTCCGCGCTGGCGACCGGCACTTTGGTGGAGACATTGATTTTGGCTTCTTTATTGTCGGATGCAAGAACCGTAGGGGTGGACAGAACATTGACTTTATTATCCTGGGCAAGTGCGGACAGTGCGGCACTCCATCGATCCGCCTGTCCGACCGCAAATTGCAGTCCGGAGCTTCCCATCTGGGCGTTCAGCAGGGAAGTCGACAGATCGCCGGGGCCTTTCTTATAACTCCATTCGACCCCGAGTTCCTCCCGTCCATCCAGGGAGATTTCAGCAATTACCACCCGTATCAACACCTGTCTGGGAAGCACATCGATCTGCTCGAGGATATCCCGGATGACGAGATAATCTGACGGAGTCGCTTCGATAATCAGCGCGTTCCGAATGCTGTCGGAGGTGATGGCGACCTCTCCGCGAAGTGTCGCAGAACCTCTGGTTTCAGTCGGAGCCCCAGGCGGAACCGGGATTTCGGCAGGGGGCCGAGTCACGGCAGTCGGTTTTTCGGAGGAAGCGGGTTTTTCAAACGGATCGGGGGGTGCAAACGGATTCGATTCTTTCGGCTGAACCGCCTCGGCCACAGGGAGTTCGGCCGCCGACGGCCCTTTCCCGGAGAAAACGGAGGTCAACAGCTGCCCCAGTTCTTCCGCCTCACCGTTTTTAACCGAATAGACGTATATTCTCGGTTCCACCCCTTCTCCGGCCACATCGAGCTGAAGAAGAAATTTTTCAATTTCACTAAACAGCTTCGGATCTTCACTCAGAATCAAAAGCTGGTTCATCCGATTGATTTCGATCAGCCGCACCCCCGATTTTTCATCTCTTCCGTAGGCAGACAGGATATCCCTCAGCAGATCGGCCATTTCCTCAACCGGTATATTCCGTATGGTATAGAACCGGTGACCGATCTTTTCGAATATATCGACGTCAAAAACGTCGATCAGCTTCAGCACCTTGTAAATATTGACCGCCCGGTCTACAACCATCAGGGTATTGGAATCGTCGTGGGAGATGAGGGTTCCATTCGCCGACATAAACGGTTCCAGCAGTTTGGTCATCTCCTGAGCGGCGATATAGGATAGAGGAATCACCTGGATCATCACTTTCTGGTCCGGATCGATACCGGCGGCATCCCGTCCATATCGGGCCAGCAAAGACATGCGGGATGAATCTTTTATACTGGTGATTTTATACAGGTTCCCCTCCCTGATGGCGGTCAGTCCGTTCAGCTCAAGGATTTGCAGAAAAATATCGAAAATATCCCCCTGGTCCAGCGCACCGGAAGTATGAATCGTGACCGTACCTTTGACGTCTGAATCTAAAATATAGTCGATGGACAGGATATCGGCCATGGTCCGAATCACTTCCCTCAGATCGGCCTCTTCAAAATTAAAGACCGCTTCCTGGGTATCGGCTTCATCCGGGCGATCTCTAAACGCGCCTGAAGGTAGTTCGGGTTCCGATGCACTGATGAGGAAAGAATCGGTGCTCCGGTTTCCCGGATGACGGGCCGCCGGTGTTCGGGCGGAAGCATCCTGCCCGAACAGAGAGCGGCCCGCTTCCGGTTTTCCCGAGGAAGAAAGAACGGAGGGTTCATTGGCAGCCGGCTCAATTCCAGCTGAAGGACCTTTCGTGTCGATGACGGGAGGGGCAGGCCGGTCCGGCACAGGCGGGAGGGCGGCAGTACCGACCTGTTTTCCATTTTCCCACCTCAGATGCGAATCCTGCACTGCGCATCCATTAGAGCCAAGAACCATATACAACAGAAATAAGAAGGGCAGACATCGGCAACAGATCCGCTTCATTGGTGTGTTTTTTTCCTCTGTTTTACATAACCGAACGGGGTCTTCACCATTTCATATCCGGGTTCTGAATCCTTTACATCCACTTTCGGGCGTTTTCCCGTGACGGAACCGCCCGGCTGAGTGCGGATCACCTGGGGCACGCTGTTTTCGGCAGGAAGCGAAGCCTGCCGGGGAACATCCTTTTTTTCATCATACAACAATATTTCATAGCGCGTATTCCCATCGACCAGAATGAGCCTCTCTTTTTGGATCGAATCGATCCTGAACTGTCCCAGAACATCTCCTTCTTTAACCCAGATATTCGGGCGGTCATTCACTTTGGGATCCGGATTGTTGATCAGCGCCTTCCTCAGATCGCCGCGCATGAGGACGCCGTATAGATCAATTTTCTTCCCTGAAACCTTTGCAGGTGTAGCAGCCACTTTCTCAGTTTCCGGTGCGTTTTCTTCCTCAGGGATGTACTCTTCTCTCTCCGGAGAAAAGAGGTTTTTTGCGGGGATGACCTCAAACGCCGATTCAGACGGAATCGCTCGTTTTTTGATTCCGGATGAAATCGGCCGGGATTCAGATGGGCTTTTCTCTGCAGCGTTTAAAGCGGCATTCATCTCCAAAGGGCTCGTCCATACCTCGTAAGCGTTCCAGCTTATGTAAAGAATACCGAGGCAAAGGACCGAGTTTATAATCCATAATCTTGAAATCATTTTACATATTACCCTATCCCGTTTCCTTTTCCATGAACCCTTTGACCGTGAGGGTTGTCTGAATTTTTTCAAAACCCCGCTTTTGGTTCAGGCGCGTACGGAATTCGGAAATCAGAAGTAATTTTGGAGAAGATTCGATCCGATACAGTATTTCCTTCAATTGCCGAATGGTGCAGTCGAAGGTTACCTGAACAGGAATCGACACAAAGGCGCTGTCTTCCATTTCCTTTGCACTCAGTACCCGCATGGTGCTGATTTTGATACGGCTTCGATCTGCGATTTCATTCAGAATATTTTGAATTTCGACTGCAGCCAGGGCGCTGGTATCCGCAGCAAGCAATGCTGCTTCTGATCTGACAATCTCCTGTTTCACCGCTACCAACTGCTGCTGCAGCACATCCTTTTCCTGAAGTTTTTGGTGATATCTCTCGAGCTGTTTTTCTTTCATTCTGATGCTTTCAACGGTGGGCGGCGGCATCGTCATCCCGGGGAAAAGGCGATAAATCAATCCCAAAAATAGAAGAGTGGCACCAGAAATAAGGATAAATCTTCTTTCTCGCGTCATGAATTGGCGGCTTCCTTTGAGTTTTTATAAGGAACCACAGAAAGCCCGATATTGAACCGTTCTTTCCCATTATCTTCTTTAACAATGGTAGACAAAAACACAGCATCTCTCAAAATCGGTGAAGATTCAAGAATCCCGATGAGATCCGAAGCGGAATCCGCAAATCCGTTCAAGCGGATTTGCTCATTGTTGAGAAAAAATTCGCTGATCCAGGCATTCTCCGGCAGTATTTGGGTAATTTCTCTTAAAATATCGATCACAGGGACATCCTCTTTGTATAAACCATCGAATTGGTCCAAGTATTGTCGCCCTTCCTCAATTTCGCCTCTGATTGTTTCGATCCTGTCAATTTCAGGCGACAATCTCTCAATTTCCGAGCCAAGGCCGGCAAGAATCATCCGATGCCGAAACAGCTGGCTGCCCCCCCAGGTCAGAATGGAAAGAAACATCAGAACGGCCAGAGCGATCATGGTGTATTTTCCGATCCGGCCGGGCCGTTTTTGGAAATGATCAGGCAAAAGGTTGATCTGAAGCGGTACATTGCACAGATTTTTCAGAGCCAGTCCGCAGCTGAGCAAAAGTTGGGAAGATGGCCGTTTCCGATCCGGTATGGAGGGCAGATCAAGGTTCGAAATGTGGTCGGAAAAATTTCCGCCATTGGCGGCGATTCGAAACAGGATCTCCTTTAATGAAGAATCTTCGGATTCTTGAAAATAAAAAATACTATTTGCCAAAGCTGTAGAAGATACTTCTATACCGGAAATCCCTCCGGGTAGCGTCTGACAGAAATCGAGATACGGTTGGAATGTTTTTTTTTTAACAATGACCAAAAAAATCCGTAACAGGTTCTGTTTTCTGTCTTCATGGATAACCTGATGGTCATAATAAATATCCTCTACAGAAAGAGGAATATGCTTGCCTATTTCATACTTGAGGGCGGTATTCAGATTTTCTTTCACCGTAAGCGGCAGATCGATTTCACGAAACATCACTAAATCAGCCGGAATACCTAAATATGTATCGGTTGAACCGATCTTTTTTTCTTTTTTAAAATCTTCAATGAGGGCTCTGACCGCTCCCAGTTTTTCCTGTATCGGTATCTCGCGATCGAGTGAATAGACCCCATAGGACTCCAGGTGAATGCCTCTATAGGAAGGCTTCACTTGGGATATCATCAATTTATCATCTTGGATATCGATTCCGAGGTTAAACTGAAAAATCAACTCTCTTCCCTCTGCCGAGCGGGTTCAGCGATGCCGTCCCACAGCTGCACGAAACGAAAACGAGCTTTTGCTTTAGGATCTATTCTTACCAGAGCCCGTATGCCGTATCTCGTCTCGCTATTATTTAATTTTGCATAGGATTCAACAAAAAATTCAGGCAGTTCTTTCACGGTCAGGTAAGGAGCGACCTTCCCGTATATTTCTCCTCCTTCCAGCCCCTTGATCGCATATAAGGTATTAAAATTCTGCTTGGATCGATATTCTGAAATCGACGGAACCAATTCTTCCGTCATGCCCGGGATCGTCCTCAGCAGAGAAAGAGAGGCGGAATTAATGTTTATCTTGTTGTAATCATGCTTGTTTTTTTCTCTTTCCTTTTGGAGAACAGGGTGCAGGTGTGAATAGCTCTTCAATTCCGAAGGATGGACAGGGGGATACACGGTGATCAGATCCCGCAGACCCCCGTAGAAAAGATCAGCGGTAACCCCCCTGACCAGAAGCAGTTCTTCCGCGGTGAAAAAGAAGTCATTCCCGGCTTCATATGGAGGTGAAAGCGATTCGTAATAATCTGTTTCTGCCCCGTTGAGCCGGTGAAGATCATCCGGATCACGCCAATCCAGAATGGAATCGACGATAACCTGTCGTTTATCCGGATCTTCAACAAACGATTCCAAAACCATATGGAGCATGTTCGGCCCCGCACGGTTTATATTGATCCGTCCGCTGAGATTTTCAATATGGATCTTGTATGTGCCGACGCCATAAGGCAAGAGACGTTTATTTGCGTTGACCCGCCATTGAACCGGTCCGGCCTCAGAACCTTCCGCTTCTTGGGAAGCGGAAATTGGCGCACCGGATCCCCCACTAGCCAGCTCAAAAACAGCTCTGTTCATTCCAGCGTAAGCGAGATAGTATGCCTGGACCTCTTCTTTGAAGTTTCGTGTGATGTTGAGTTCACTGCGCATGGCATGACAAAATTCACCCACGATCACCGTCAGCAGCGTCAGCACCCATAACACAATAAAGAGCGCAATTCCTTTTTCATCTTTGCGGACTATCTTCATGGACCGCCCCTGTTTTTGAAAGGCACTAAAACCTCAATCAATCCGGAACCCTCATCGGGCTTGAATCGGATTTTTACAGCACGGGTCTGTTCCTCGTCTATTTGAGTGATCCATGATAATTTCTCCAGATCGCCGGATCCATTTTGCAGCTGGAATGAAGCCCAGGGATTTTCTCTCAGGTATTCAAATTCCAGGAGATCTGCATCATCGATCAACAGGTAATAATCGTCCTCGGACTGAAACCGAAATGTGGAATTCGAGTTGTTTGGGAAAAAATTTTTTTCTGAAAATTCAAGTCTATGGTGACCATTTTCACCTTTGGAAATACGATAGAATACATGCACCAGTCGGGACTCGTTCCCGGGGACAAGAGAATGGTACGACAGGAATTCCATGGCCTCTCGATCGCCCTTGAAAAAGCATTTTTGCTGGCGGCTGTTTTCGGGATTCGGAAGACAGACTGAGTTCAACTGGCGGCGCATGAGTTCCAGAACAACCCGGTAACGCTGCTGCGAGTCCACCGTTTCTTCTCCGCCTTCCCAGGCCCGAACGCCGATTCGAAACCCGCTGAACACGATCGTGAGCAGGACTGCAGTGATGGTGAGCGAAATCATCAGTTCCATCAGGGTAAATCCCGTTTCATGGTCAAATCTCATTGCAGATGCCGGGCTATATGAAGCGTCTGCAATTCAAAATCCCGCTCACGATTTCCGGAATCCCAGATCACACGAACCTCGACACTGAACAATTGAAGCGGGGAACCCACCGTTTGGAACCTGTCTTCTGTTTCAGGGAAAAAAGGTGAAACCGATGCTTCCCAGCGGAATCCGTCTTCCAGCTCGCCTCCCAATTCCATTTCGCGCATTTCATCAAATAAAAGAATGGACTCCATTTTCGCCCTTGCATGAAAAACAGCCCGGTTATACTCCTCAGAAAATCGGGCTGACCGAAGCCCCCCGGCAAAAAGCTGAAAAATCGTCACCAGGCTGATGGAAAGGATCATCATGGCGGTGAGGGTTTCGATCAATGTGAAACCCTGAATAAAAGAAAAGCGTCTGATCGGTTTCATCAAGTTTCAAAAAGACGCACACTTCCGGTAATGAAATCAACCCGAATACGGTATCCTTCCCCTTGCGCATCGCCAATAATAATGTCGCCGCCGCTGCTCCCGCCGCTGGGATAGAAAAGAATGGAAAAAACATTCATTTCTGATTTTTTGGTCGGATCTTCCCCAAATGTGAAGAAAAGTTCCTCTTGAAAGCGATGTGAGTGAAGAATTTGCGCATCATCACGGGGTTCACCCATGAATTTAATGCGGGTTGAAGACCCCTCTAATTTTTCGATTAAAAACTGCCTGCTCACCAAATCGAACTGAGCACGGTAGACGGCCTTTTCTGATGCGGCGATACTTCTAGCATACCGCAGCGAAGCCGCTATCTTTCTCGCAGTGGTTTTTGCATTTAAATTGGATAGCGTACCGGTCATCCTCGGAGCTACCATGGATACCATCGCTCCGATAATCACCAGAACCACGAGAAGCTCTAAAAGCGTAAACCCTTTCCTGTCGGATCCGTTCCGGATCATTCCCCGATATTCTTCCAGCTTACGATGTCCATATTCTCGTCTTCACCACCGGGGCTGCCATCCGCGCCATAGGAAATAATATCGTAGTCGCTGTGGTCGCCGGGCGCTTTGTATTCATAAGGATTTCCCCACGGATCCAAAGGGACCTTCTTGGGCAGATAGGGTCCGTCCCATTTATCCTCTCCCGAAGGCTGTTCCCGCAGCGCCTGCAATCCCTGTTCGGTGGTCGGAAACTTGCCGACGTCCAGCCGATAGGTATCAATCGCTGTTTCCAATAAAGAAATCTGTGATTTTGCCGCCTTCTGCTTGGCTTTCCCGGTCTTTCCGAACATCCGCGGACCCACCAAGGCCGCCAAAAGCCCCAGAATGATCATCACGATCAACAGTTCGATTAATGTAAAGCCTTGTTCTTTATTTCTATTATTTCCCATATATACTCTCTTGCTTAAAATGGCATCTCATTCATGCTGAAAATTGCCATCAGCATGGATATCACAATAAACCCGACAAAAAGGCCCATGATAAGGATCATGGCGGGTTCCAGAAGGCTGATGAATCGTTTAATCAAATTTCGAATAATTTTTTCGTAATTGTCCGCGATTCGAAGGAGCATTTCATCCAGACGGCCGGTTTCTTCGCCCACGGTGATCATTTGAACCGCCAGAGACGGAAAAATACCGGTCTCCTCCATCGGCTTGGACAACCGCTCCCCCTCCTTGACCCGGTCATGAATCCTCTCCATGGCACCGACCACGACCGAATTATTGATAATGCCTTTGACCAGTTCGAGTGCCTGAAGAATGGGCACCCCGCTTTGCACCAGGGTGCCCAGGGTCCTGGAAAACCGGGCGACTTCGATCTTCTTGACCAGATCACCGATGAAAGGAAACTGAATTTTGAGTCGATCCAGGCGAAGCCGACCGCGAGCGGTTTTCGCATACCGCCAAAAACAAAAAATTATACCTCCGATCGCCAAGAGAATCAACCACCAATATGTCTGAAGTCCCTTGCTGAGGCTCAACAATAGTCGGGTGGAGAGGGGAATCGCCTGCCCGAGATCGGCAAAGATGATCGAAAATTTGGGAATGACGAAGGTCATCAGGATAATAATGGAAATTCCCCCTACGCAGACCAGAAAGATGGGGTAGACCAGAGCCGACTTGATATAGTCCCGAAGCTCTTGGGAAGTTTCCAGAAAAATGCCGAGTCTGTCCAGAACGGCTTCTAAAACCCCCCCGGCCTCTCCGGCGCGCACCATATTGACATAAAACCGGGAAAAAGCCCCGGGATGCTTGGCCATGGCATCGGATAAATAACTTCCCCCCTGAACGGATTTGAGTATGTCTCGTATGATGTCCTTGAACTTGCGCTTTCCCGTGACATCGATCAGAATCGAAAGCGCTCTGTCCACCGGCATGCCGGCTTCCAAAAGGGAGGAGAGATCTTGGGTAAAGAGCATCACATCCCGGTTGGAAACGTGTTCCAATAGAGCGGATACGCTTCTGGAGAGATCCAGCTCAAGATTCAGACCCTGCTTGGCAGTTCGAGTCTGATTGATCAAAATCGGTATATAACCCATATCCTGAAGCCGACTGGCGGCGCCCCTTTCATCCTCGGCATCGAGCGTGCCTTTGACGATCTTGCCGGATAAATCGGTGGCTTTGTACGAAAACATGGACATGGCGTCAGTGAACGGGATTAATGCGCCAGGGTCACTCGAAGCACCTCCGAGATGGTGGTGATTCCCCGGCGCACCTTGCTCCACCCGTCTTGGCGAAGGGTCGTGGCGCCGTTTTTGGCGGCCGTCTCTTTGATTCGCTCCGTATTCGCATTCGCGGCAATATCCCTTCGAATTTCCTCATCCACCGGGAGATATTCGAAAATCGCCATTCGCCCCTTGAACCCGGTATTTCGACATTCCTCACAGCCCCGGCCCCCATAAAAGTCGATATCGCCGACTTCCTCGGGACTCAATTTCATGGACGCCAGTAATTTTTTATCGGGCTGTACCTTCTCCTTACAGTTGGGGCAAATCACCCGCACCAGTCGTTGCGCAAGAATACCCAACAAGGTTGAACTCAGCAGAAAACTCTCCACCCCCATATCCAATAGCCGCGTGACGGCCCCTGCGGAGTCGTTGGTGTGCAGAGTGCTAAACAGCAGATGTCCGGTCAAGGCCGATTGGACCGCGATTTCGGCGGTCTCTCGGTCTCGAATTTCACCGACCAAGATAATGTCCGGGTCCTGTCGGACGATGGACCGAAGGCCGCCGGCGAAGCTCAAACCGATCTTGGGGTTCACCTGAATCTGATTCACCCCTCCCAGTTGATACTCGACCGGATCTTCCAGGGTGATGATTTTATTTTCGGAGGAATTGATTTTGGCCAGTGTCGTATATAGTGTCGAGGTTTTTCCGCTTCCGGTGGGCCCGGTCACCAGAATCATACCGTATGGCTGGGTGATCAGGCGGGTGTACTGAGCCAACATATCTTCTGGAAAGCCGATTTTTTCCAGATCCAGAATCAGGGTTTCCCGGTCCAGAATACGCATGACCAGGCTTTCTCCATAGAGAGTGGGGATGGTGGAAACACGAAAATCGATTTCCTTATCCGAAATTTTGAGCTTAATACGCCCGTCCTGGGGAAGGCGCCGTTCGGCGATGTCCAGCTTGGACATGATCTTCACTCGGGAGATGATCGCCGCCTGAAGCCGTTTGGGCGGGGATTCCACTTCATGGAGCACCCCGTCGATTCGGTATCGGACCTTGAATTCTCTCTCGAACGGTTCGAAATGAATATCACTCGCCATCAGCTCGACCGCATTGAAAATCAACCGGTTCACCAGCCGAATGATCGGGGCCTCCGAAGCCATATCCCGCAGGTGGTCTACATCGGTATCTCCGTCTCCGGTGATTTCATATATTTCTTTGCCCGCCTCTTCAATAATGGTTTCAATGGATTGGCTGCCGACCCCGTATAACCTTTCAATGGCGTCCAAGATATCCTCGGCTCTGCCCGGAATGACATTCACATCGACATCAAAAGCAAACCTCAAAGCCTCAATGGTCTTGAAGTCATCAGTGTCGGCCATGACGATGGACAGCCCATGATCATTCAATTCCAAAGGAATAAAGGTAGCCTGTTTCATGAATTTGGCTGTCAAATTGTCTAATTCAACAGGCTCCCTTGGGTAATCTTTGTAAGCTAATGGTACCGTCATAGAGGTGGATAATTTTTTTGTACTTTTTGGGGTCGGACTTAAGAGATTATATTCTAAAAAAAACAGTCGTGTTCCCGTCTCGGGACGGGAACACGAGCATATTACCATCAGACTGTCAAGCAGAAATACCACAGGATAGGCATAATACGCACCAGACGCGTCACCCTTAGGAGAATCAGGAAGCGCGGATGTAGTGCCGAATGGCGTTCAGGGTCCCCCGGCCGATGCCGTCCACCTTGGTAATGTCTTCGATGGTTGCAAATTTTCCATGGGCTTCTCGGCGTTTCAGAATCCTGACCGCCAGCACCGGACCGATTCGCGGCAGTGTCACCAGTCGGGTCAGCGGGGCGGTGTTGATATCGACCGGGTCTTTCAATCCATCCTGGAGCCATTCCGACAGCAGCTTTTGATAATGAGATTCCAAAAGATGGCGGGCGGTTTCTTTTTTCTTCGAATCCAGCCATTTTTCTTCTGAAAAGGTGCCCAGAGAATAGATCAGCTGTTCTCCGTCGATGTTGCCGTTCAGGTCCCGGTACGGGCAGTGCCGGATGCGGGTCCCGTCGTCTCTGACTTCCACGGCGGCGAAGCTGGCATCCGGCAAGGCGCGAATTTTGGCGTCGGACCAGATATTCCCCGATCCGTCGGTCACACCGCATATACCAAGGAACCCCAGTAAAACGCAAGTGACAATGGCTGTAAATCGAAACTGTTTCACCCACTGGTGTACCATTTTTTCGCCTCCCTGTAAAATCAAAGGGGCCATCAGCTCTTCCCGATACAGAGCTGATGCCCCCGATTGAAGATCACCGTTTGGGACAAATTATGGACGGGTCCTGTCAGCCTTTCTTTTTGGTTTCCGGGGCCGCATTTTCTCCGGTCTCTCCGGCGGTGATGCGGTCTTTGATTTTTTCGAAGGTTTTCTCACCGATCCCCTTGACCTTCATCAGATCTTCGAGTGTCATGAAAGGGGATACCTCCTCTCGGTATTGAATAATACTCGCCGCCGTTTTCGGCCCCACGCCTTTCAGCTGGGTCAATTCGGCCTCTGAAGCCGTATTGATGTTGATCTTTCCGGTATCCTGGGCCCAGACAGGCACGGTGAAGACGGTTATTGCCAAAATTGCCAAAATGAAAACCATGCTGTTTCGAAAATTTTTTACCATTTTTTTAACTCCCTTTCTATTGGTTAATAAAGTGAACAAAGAAATTGTTCACTTTATCTTTATCTCGCCTGAGTAAAGGGATTCCAGGTAAAATTTGGCATTTTGGTCTAAATGGTCAAAAAAATGATCCTTATCTTGATTTTTAGCCGCCATTTCTTTTCTGATTTCGGAGGCCATTTTTTTGCCCAGTTCTACCCCGAACTGGTCGAACGGGTTGATGTTCCATATAAAGGCTTCAAATACGGTTCTGGCCTCGTAAAACGAAAGGAGCCGGCCGATATTTAGGGGGGACAGGCTTTCCAGGATCAGCGTCGAAGAAGGCCGGTTGCCCGGAAAGGATCTGGCCGGGTCCTCAGCCGTTTTTCCCTCGGCCAGGGCCCGGGGTTGAGACATAAGATTGGCCCAGAGTTCCTGATGGTTGGTCACCCCTTTGGATACGGACCGGTATTGGTCATAGTGGGGATTGATGATACCGAGAAAATCGATAGGAAAAGGCCGCCCCTGATGGGCCATCTGAAAAAAGGAGTGCTGGGCATTGGTGCCGGGTTCGCCGAAAACGATGACCCCGGTGGATGCACCCGGATCGATCCCTTCTTTGGTGACCCGCTTACCGTTGCTTTCCATGTAGAGCTGCTGAACATGCGGCGCCAGTTTGCTGAGCGGATCGGCATACGGGATGATCCCCAGCGCCGGATATTCCAGGAAATTGTTGTTCCAGATCCCGATCAGGGCGGCCAGCAGGGGAAGGTTTGATTCAACGGGCGCTTCTGCTGCGTGCCGGTCCATCTCTGCAGCCCCGTTCAGAAAAGACTCGAACCGGTCATACCCTAAAAAAAGGCTCAGGGGCACCCCGCCGACAGCAGAAGACACACTGTATCTACCGCCGATGAAGTCGAACATATGGAAGGTGCGAATCACCGGGTTGGACGGATCATCCCCGGGACTGCCTTTACTGGTCACCGTGACCACATGCCTGGAAGGATCAAGCCCCTTCTGCTTCATAAACGTATAGGCCTGTTCGGTATTGGCCAGAGTTTCGGAGGTGGTGTAGCTCTTGGATATGATGATCCACAGGGTGGATTCAGGATCGATGCTGTCGGCCACACGTCCGAAATTGTGAATATCGACATTGGACAGATAATGGAGTGCGATCCCCTTGTCCGCATAAGCGGCCAGGGCTTCCGAGACGAATTGGGCGCCCAGGTAGGACCCCCCGATTCCGACGATCACCGCATGCTTGAACGGCTTGCCGGTGGAACCGATGATGCGGCCGGAACGGACCTCTTCGGAAAACGTTTTGATCTCCTGCCGTACCCGTTCGATTTCCGGCATGACATCCTCGCCGTCAACGGTGATCGCGGCATCGTCAAAGCGTCGGCAGGCGGTGTGCAATGCGGCCCGGTTCTCGGTGGTATTGATCTTTTCACCCCGGGTCATGGAAACGAATCGGTCTTTTGCTTGCCGGAACCGGGCCAACTCCATCAATAAGGATAGGGCTTCAGGGTCGATGCGCTGCCGGGAAAAATCATAGAAGATTCCGGCGCCGATGCGTGAAAAGGCATCGAATCTGCCCGTTTGACCGAGAAGATGTTTCAAATGGTTTTCCGGCTGCCGAATGGCCCGGGCCTGCCGGCTCAGCCGCCGCCAAATATCCGAATCAGGAATGGTTTGCATCATGGATTCCCCCTTCTGAGATTTCACCTTCTGGTTGAGGAGAGAAGCTTGCGTAATTTTCAGGATTGAAATATTGCACTTGTACCATAACTTACCCCGATGGTCAAGCGTGCCGGATGAAGCCGGTCGCGGATAATAAATTGGTAATATTACCAAATGCCGTTCCGGACGTAAAAAGAGAACATAAGTGAAATTAGCGAGGGGAATGTGTTGACATGGTCCGCAACCGCTGGTAATAAGAGGGGCTCAGGTACCGGTGCAAACAATTTTATTTCAGAATTTTAGATACTTGAATTTGATTAACGGCGGCGTTCTTCAAAACCTGAAAAATATACTATTCCCAAAATTTGCAATAAGTGGTATTGACCGGTCTTACTGATGATGGTATAGGATCATTCAGAGATTGTCGGGATTTCCCGGCGTACCCGAAAAACAATTCGAGCCAAATTTTATCCCTTTATTTTTTCCAACTATTAATTGGCAAATTCCAGATTAGGAGGGAAATCCTTGGGCCCCGATTACGAAGACGACGTCACTTTTACCGAATATACTCTGGGCCAGGAACAGCTGGAGGAAATAGAAAGAATTCTGAACAAGGAGCTGGTAAAAAGCGGTGTTCACAGCGTGCTTCTGATCGACATGGCCGGAAATATTATTTCCAAGGCCGATAACGGGGCCTGTGAACATGACGTGTATTCTCTGGCCGCCCTAGCCTCCGCCAATTTCGCCGCAGTGGATACGATGGCGAAAATCGTTGGTGAAGAGGAATTTTCATTGCTTTTCCATAAAGGCGAAAATGAAAATATCCATTTCAGCAAAGTTCATGATGAATTTTTGCTGATTACGATTTTCGGTAAAGAGGTATCCTTGGGCTTGTTGCGATTGAAAGTCGGAGAAGTCATCGAAAAAATCAAACTCGTTTGGGCTCAATGAGAGTTCGTATCAGCTGAACCTGATTGTCAGGCGGATAGTTGCCGTTCATTATTTCTTTTTTAGGCGGGGAGGGCTAAAGTTGGCGTTTGTCAATTTGAAAAATAAAGAAGTCCAGGCAAAAATCGTCTTTTACGGTCCGGGCCGAGGGGGAAAAACCACCAATCTAGAATATATTTACAGTAAATTCCGCGAACGCATTAAATCCGACATGGTCAGCATCAAGACGCACGGAGATCGGACCCTTTTTTTCGATTTTCTTCCCTTTGAAATCGGAAAAATAATGGGGTATGATGTTCGGATTCAATTGTACACCGTTCCCGGTCAGGTCAAATACAATGCCACCCGGCGGCTGGTGCTCAAGGGGGTGGATGGAATGGTTTTTGTAGCTGATTCTCAAAAAAATCAGAGAGAAAAAAATCTGCAATCCTTGAAAAATTTGCAGGAAAATCTTGCAATATACAAAAAATCGATATTCAGGATTCCTTTGGTATTGCAATACAATAAAAGGGATTTGGAAAAAGAGGGGATTCCCATTCTGCCGATGGAACGGATGGAAAAAGACTTAAACAGCCAATTGAAAGTGCCCTCCTTCGGGGCCAGTGCACTCTCCGGTGAAAATGTCATCCCCACCCTGAAAAAAATCATTTCTCTAACCATGGCTTCACTGCAAAAGGTATTGAAATAGGAGGGCGCCCAATTGTCAAATGATTATGATGACGATGTAACTTTTACGGAATATACCTTTAGTGAAGCGGAACTGAGCGAAATCGAAGGAATTCTGCAAAAGGAACTGATCAAGAGCGGAGTCCACAGCGTCTTATTGATCGATATGGCCGGCAATATCATTGCAAAAGGCGACAACGGCAACTGCGATCACGATGTCTATTCTCTGGCCGCACTCGCTTCCGCCAATTTCGCGGCGGTGGATACCATGGCAAAAATTGTCGGAGAAGATGAATTTTCCCTTTTATTTCATAAGGGAGAGCAGGAAAGTATCCATTTCAGCAAGGTCCAGAGTGAATTTCTCCTGATTTCCATCTTCGGGAAGAGCGTATCTCTGGGATTGCTTCGATTAAAAGTCGCCGAAGCGATTGAAAAGATAAAAGGGGTCTGCGAGCAGCACTGATCCCCCAAGAAGGCTTTTCCGGGCGAAATGAATCGCGCCCGAAGGAGGGTAGCCATTGAGCGCTCAAAGAGAAAGCGATATCACCGAACAGGTCGACAGCCGGTTGAACGATCTGTTCGGGGAAGATGAAACTCCAAGCAAACCGAAGCACATGCACCAGGCAGACGACTCAGAGGACCCCATGGACGACAACACCCCGAACAATGAACTAGACAATCGTCTCGACAGCTTTTTTGAAAAAGGAAAACGGACGAGCAGCGATTCCGATGGGTCCAAAATCGATCCGAAAGACCTGGAGAACTCACCCATTAAAGATTTAAAATCCGTCATCTTGTCTCTCGAATGGGAAATCACTGATCAGGTGATGCAGAAACTGGGAGAAGAAATTCGAAACTTAGAAAAGCAGTCCAAAAAAGACAAGATCGCTGTCGCTTTTCTTCAACTTCTGGGCTCCCTCGGCAAATACATCCGAAAAAAACGCGCCGAAGCCCATCCTGATTCCATTCGGCTCCTCCATTCCGTATACGAACACTTGGAACTGGTGATGCTGTCTAAAACACTGAGCGATTCGGAAAAGAAAAAAATGCTGGTCGCCCAAGTGAATAACTACAAGACTCTGAAAGAGGAGATCCTCGTCGGCAGAGAATCCCAAGCCGAACCTGCCGAAACCCCGAAACCCTCTGCAGAAAAGACAGCCCGACCCGGGGAAGGGATGGAAACCGACCACGAAGCCGACGCGAAACCCGGGGCGGCGAAAACCCGGTTGACTGTGGACACAGGCGCTCTTGGTACCGGTGATCTGTCCGCCATGGGGCAGGAGATTCTCAGCGCAATGGAAGAGATGAGAAAAACCATTCAAAGCGAGTTCAGTGAGCTTAGGGCCGAATTGAAACGATGGAGAGAAACCCGGTAACCCTCTTTTCATTCTTTTTCGGGATCGCAATGCGTCCCTTCCTTTTTGCAGACCGGGAATTTATCGGCTTCAGATTTTTTTTACTTTCAGGTAGTTAAGATGATCGTTTTTTGTGAGGATTGTGGGGAAAGAAATATTGTCGATCTTGAGGAGGCCAAAGAAAAAGGAATCATTCGATGTCGCGCCTGCAATGACATTCTGAAGTTTGCCATTCCCAAGGAATCAGCGCCCCCCCCTCCGAAACCCGCACCCACCCAGTTGGAGATCCGCCTGGGGGATCATACCATCGAAATTGGCCAGACCCGACCCACTGTGACCATGGGTCGGCAAGAGCACAACGATCTGGAAGTGATCGACACCCGCGTTTCAAGGAGTCATGCCCGTATTGAGTTCCGGAAAGGAAAGTTCTTTCTTGTGGATCACAGCACCAACGGCACCTTTGTCATGATCAACGGGCAGAAAGGAATCAACCTGAAGCGTAACGAAGTGGCTCTGGAGGGAAGCGGGATCATCACCCTTGGACGAAAAGTCACCCCTGATTCCCCCAAAGCCATCCATTTTGTTCTGAGACCTTGATTTTTTATCTGTAATCTTCGAGCCTGTTCCGCAATTCGAATCAAGCGCCGGTGCGGGGTGTCTGAAGAGAAGGGTTGTCCTTGATCAACATCGTGGAGGGATCCAAAACCAGAGGCAACCCCCCCCCTTCTCTGTTCGGCCCCCCCTTCACGGCCTTCACATGAATTTCATTTCCATCGGGATGCAGTTCCAGGGCCACCTCGAATAGATCCGACACCTTCCTGAGCGGCACCGGAATTTCATCGGCCTCGGCGGCACCCTCATGTCGATGGGTCTTCACCGTAAACCAGACCGCCACGCCGTTGTCCCGAGCCAGCCGCTTTAAATCATCAAAGGTTTCTCGAGTGGATTCGGCAAAGGGGAATCCGTCGATCAGAATCAACTGGGGGAAAAATATTCCCTGCTCCGTCAGATCGGCCAGCCGTTCTTCCAATTTTGGAACCGTAAATCCGTCCACCTTGAACGTCATGATGAACCGGTTGGGCAGGATCGTCTCCCATAAGGTTTCGAGGCGTCGAATGCCGTACTGCAACGCAATATTTCTGAACACCTCTTCATACCAGAGGCAGACCTTGTCGACCGGTTCGGTCAGGCTGATGTGAAGCACGTTCTTATTGCGCAGCAGTTTATCCAACGCCAGCTGAACAATGAAAGCCGTTTTGCCGACCCCCGCCCGGGCCAATAAGGCGCCGAATTCCCCTTTTTGCAACACATCATCGGCACCATATCCCATTAACCGAAGGGGATTGCGGCGAATAATATCCTTTTTCTGCATATTGAAATTCCTTTCCTTAAGATAAATGACCTTGGCCGGGGGAGATGTCGGATCACCCTTATGCCACATTCTTCTTTTCTTCAGCCGCTTTTTTCAACAGCTCTTCGGAGATGCTCTGGGGCACCTGCTTGTAGGCGGCGAATTCCATTGTGAACTGGGCTTTTCCCTGGGTGGAGGATCTTAAAACCGTGGAATAGCCGAACATTTCCGACAGCGGCACCTGGGCATCAATGACGCACATGGGGCCTTCGTCCTGGGTGCCGACGATGATGCCCCGACGCTGGTTCAGGGAACCCATGACCGCCCCCTGAAACTCGGTGGGGGATTCCACCACTACCTTCATAATCGGCTCATGAATGACCGGTTTGGCTTTGGCGTAGCCTTCCAGAAACGCCCCCCGGGCCGCGGCCTGAAAGGCCATATCGGAAGAATCCACCGCATGGGAGGAGCCGTCGTTGACCACCACCTTGATGCCGGTGACCGGAAGCTCCATTTTCGGCCCCTTGTCCATGCAATTGCGAAACCCTTTTTCCACCGCCGGAATAAACTGCGTCGGGATCGACCCGCCGGTGACCTTGTTCTCGAATTCAAATGCCGCTTCCGTGGGTTCCATGTAGCCGGCCACCCGCCCGTACTGACCGGAGCCGCCGGTCTGTTTCTTGTGGATGTAATTGAATTCAGCCATCTGGGTGATGGTCTCGCGATAGGCCACCCGAGGCTGGCCGGTGGTGACCGATGCGCTGTACTCCCGGCGCATTCGTTCGATATAGACATCCAGGTGGAGCTCCCCCATTCCGGAGATGATCGTGTCTCCGGTCTCGTCGTCCACATAGGTCTTGAAGGTCGGGTCCTCTTTGCAGAACCGGTTGAGGGCCTTGGACATATTGATCTGGGCCTTGTTGTCCTTGGGGACGATGGCCAGGGAAATCACCGGCGCCGGCACATACATGGAGGTCATAGTCAGGCTGGAGCCCGGCTCCGCAAAGGTATCTCCGGAAGCGCAGTCGACCCCGAACAGCGCCCCGATGTGGCCTGCGGGAATGGTATCGATATCTTCCATCTGATTGGCGTGCATTCGCACCAGCCGTCCGATCTTGATTTTCTTTCCGGTTCGGACATTATAAACGGTATCCCCCTTGGAAATAGTCCCCTGATATACCCGGATATAAGTCAACTGGCCATACTGGCCGTCTTCGAGTTTGAAGGCCAGGGAGACCAGCGGTTTTTTTGGATCACTGGACAGCGGCACCACCGCCTCTTCCTGGTCCATGTCGAGGGCTTCATTCTGAACATCCGCGGGGCAAGGCAGTATCTGATTCACCGCGTCCAGCAGAGGCTGGACCCCTTTGTTTTTATAGGCGGAACCCACAAAAACCGGGGTGATTTCCCGGCTGATGACCCCCTTTCGCACCGCCTCCCAGATCAGTGTTTCGGGAATTTCTTTTTCTTCCAGAATCATTTCGGTTAATTCATCTGAAAAAATGGAGGCGGCATCCACCAGCTCTTCCCGTTTTTCCCGCGCCTCGTCGAGAAGTCCCGCCGGAATTTCATCCACTCGAATCTCTTCCCCATGCTCTCCGTCAAAATAGATCGCCTTCATGGAAACCAGATCGATAACCCCTTCGAATTTGGATTCCAGGCCGATGGGCATCTGCATGGCCACCGCATTGTGGCCAAGCTTATCCCTGAGCTGTTTCACCACCCGAAACGGATTGGCCCCGCTTCGGTCGCACTTGTTCACAAAGGCGATGCAGGGGACATTGTACCGGCGCATCTGCTGGTCCACCGTGATGGACTGGGACTGAACCCCGGCCACCGAGCACAACACCAGAACCGCCCCGTCCAACACCCGAAGGGATCGCTCCACCTCGATCGTGAAATCCACGTGGCCCGGGGTATCGATAATGTTGATGTGATGGCCTTTCCATTCACAGAAAGTGGCGGCCGACGCGATGGTGATGCCGCGCTCCCTTTCCAGTTCCATGGAATCCATGGTGGCGCCGACGCCGTCTTTGCCTTTGACGTCGTGAATGGCATGAATCCGCTGGGTATAAAAAAGGATCCGTTCGGTAAGGGTGGTCTTTCCCGAATCGATATGAGCGCTTATCCCGATATTCCTGACTTTTTGCAAATCCTTCATCTTGATCTCACTTCCCTGGTCAATTTTGAGGGCAAACTATTTGGGGGTTTCAGAACAAAAAAAATCCCTCATTTGGACACGCATACCAGATGGGGATTCCTGAGGCCTTTTCTTTTTTTGGTACGTCTACAGTGACCGAAAATTAATTTCTACGGATTCGTTTGTCAAGGATGGCGGGCTGAATTTTGCCTTTTTAACCAAAAACAAACAATCGGCGGTTTCAAAACACCCGATACCGTTTTCGTGAAACCGGAAAAACCGCACCGGAATGCGACATCAAGACCGGAGAAAATAAAAATAGGCGCAAACATACCATTTGCGCCGATCTTTATGTTTGGTGCCGAAGGGATGTTTGGTGCCGAAGGGGAGACTCGAACTCCCACCGGAATACTCCGACTAGACCCTGAACCTAGCGCGTCTACCAGTTCCGCCACTTCGGCATTTTCTTATAACCACTTTCGAAATCCAGCGAATAAAGATTTGATTGATTTCGAAAAGTATGTGCGGTATATAGATTGTTTTATGTGTCCTGTCAAGCCAATTTTAAAGGAACCACAAAAATAATGGAATTAATCGAAACGATTGAAAATATTAAAAAACCTTTTACCAACGCCGTTCTCACCATCGGAAATTTCGACGGCGTCCATATCGGCCACCAGGCCCTTTTTCATGAAGTCATGGAAAAGGCCGAGTTGATCGGGGGGACCGCCGTCGCCATGACCTTCCACCCGCATCCCATTCGCGTACTGACCCGGAACGGGTACCCTCCCCTGATCACCGTGCATGAACAGAAGGTGGAACTGATCGCCCGGTCCGGCATCGAGGTGCTCATTTCGGCGCCCTTTACCAGAGAATTCGCTTCGATTTCCGCACGCGCATTCTTAGAAGACTTGCTGATCCGCCGGATCGGCATGAAAGCCGTCGTGGTGGGGGAAGATTATACTTTTGGCCGAAACCGGGAAGGGGACCTCTCCTTTTTAAAAGCCCACTCCGTAAAACTCGGATTTGATGTGATCGTTTCCAAGTGGATTCAAAGCGCCGATATTCTGGGAGATCGAATCAGCAGCACCCGGATTCGAGAACTGGTCATGAACGGCGACATGAAAAAGGCTCGAAAAATGCTGGGCCGGAACTATCAGATTCGGGGCACGGTGGAAAGGGGCCGGGACCGGGGCGGAAAACTTCTGGGGTGCCCCACCGCCAATATCGGTCTTCAGGATGAACTGGCCCCGAAACCGGGGGTGTATGCGGTTAAAGTGGACTGCAAAGGAACCAGATACAAAGGCGTGGCCAACATCGGCTACAGTCCCACCTTTGACGACCACATCTTCACGGTGGAAGTCCATATCCTCGATTTTTGCCAGGATATCTATGGTGAAAAAATTCGGGTCGATTTTATCGATCGAATCAGAAATGAGATAAAATTTTCCGGGCTTGCCGAACTATCCGCGCAGATACAAAAAGACATTCGTCACGCCCGAAAAATCCTCGCAGACTGATTCGCCGCCCGTTCATCCCCGAATGTCGGTTTCCCAATCCAATTTCGTGTTTATCTTTGAAAACAGATAAGGGAAATACCGAATTTCATAGATAAAGGACGTGTGTCATGGAAACACTGAAAATAGTCACTTACCCGGATACCTTTTTAAACAAAGCGACACTACCGGTGGAAAATATCGACGGGGACATTCAGAAACTGATCGACCACATGGCCGAAACCATGTATCAGGCCCCGGGGGTCGGTCTGGCCGCGATTCAGGTGGGGCATGGAAAATCGATTATCGTGTTTGATGATCATCCCGATGCAGACAACCGCTCCTTACAGGTGCTGATTAACCCGACCATTGTTCAGGCGGAAGGGTCCGTCCTGTCCGAAAACGAGGGCTGCCTCAGCGTTCCCGATTTTCGAGCCGACGTCAAACGCCATGCCGCCGTCCTGGTGGAAGGGTATGACCGGGAGGGAAAACCGGTGCGGATGGAACGAGACGATTTTCTGGCCATTGTTTTACAGCACGAAATCGATCACTTAAACGGCACTCTGTTTATCGACCGAATCAGTTCCTTGAAAAGGCAGCTGTATAAACGGAAGGTTCAGAAACAGATCAAAGGCAATGGATAGTCCGTTTCGCATCGTATTTATGGGGACCCCGGATTTTGCGGTCCCCACGCTGCAGGCTCTTCATGACAGCAGATTCTCGGTCATCCAAGTGGTCACCCAACCCGACCGCCCCAAAGGCCGGGGTCGTAAATTACAGCCGCCTCCTATCAAAACGGCGGCTCAGACCCTGCGTTATCCGGTTTTGCAGCCCGACGATCCCCGAGCTCAGGAATTTGCGGATCGGCTGTCCGAAATCAGGCCGGATCTGTTTGTGGTGATCGCTTTCGGCCATATTTTATCCAGAAAACTGCTGGCCATTCCCCGGTATGGTGCGGTGAATATCCACGCCTCGCTTCTGCCCAAATACCGGGGTCCGGCGCCCATCCACTGGGCCGTCATCAATCGGGAGACCGAATCCGGCATCACCGCCATGCAGATGGACACCGGAATGGATACCGGCGATATGCTCCTGAAAGAGCGGTTGGAACTTTCACCGGATGAAACCACCGGCACGCTTCACGACCGTTTAGCAGCCATGGGCGCGGATGTGTTGATTCGAACCGTGTCCAAACTTCAGTCCGGCGATCTGGATCCGATTCCCCAAGATGAGCGCCTGGCCACGTATGCCCCGCCTATGCAGCCCAAAGACGGCCGTATCGAGTGGTCCAAATCCGCAGAGGATTTGGACGCCTTTATTCGAGGCATGAACCCCTGGCCCGGCGCCTTCACCTTTCTGGAAAAAAAACGCCTGAAGGTATTCAAAGTAAAGCCGCTCTCCGTCGACCACTCCGAAACACCCGGAACCGTTTTGCCCGGTTTTCCGGATGAACTGCGGATTGCAACCGGCAAAGGGGTGCTTTCCCTGTTGGAGCTGCAAGGCCCCTCCGGCAAACGCCTTTCCATCGATGATTTCCTGAGAGGTCACCCCATCTCCCCCGGCACTCTCCTGACCTGACCCAAGCCGATGCCGAACCCCGTGAATGCCCGCGCCATCGCCCTTCGCATTCTCAACACTCTGGATGCCGACCAAAGAACCCTGGATGCCGTTCTGGATGAAACCCTCAGCAGTGAACACCATCTGCAGAAAAAGGATATCGGGCTGATTCACACGCTGGTATTCGGGGTTCTCCGGTGGCGACACCGGCTGGACTGGATCATCAACCATTTTTCCAAGACACCGCTGAAAAAGATTCATCCGGACGTATTGAACATCCTTCGAATCGGACTCTTTCAGATTCTATACCTGGATCGCATTCCCGATTCCGCCGCCGTCAATACCGCTGTGGAACTGGCCAAAACCTCTTCCGCAAAATGGACCCACCGCTTCGTCAACGGCCTCTTGCGAAGTGCCGTTCGGAAATCCGCATCGGTCCCCTGCC
>CAZNLT010000055.1:0-31634 GCA_964573705.1 uncultured Desulfobacterales bacterium | reverse complement strand
GCGGCTGCTTGGAACGGAGCGGTTTCTGATCCTGTTTTACCTTTCGGCGCTGGGCGCCGCCGTCTGCGGGCTTCTGTTCAGCAGGGTCTCCGGCTTTGACGCGCCCTTCCTGGGAATGATGCCGAACCTGCTGGCCCTGGTGGTCATCTTCGGGCTCTCCAATCCGGAGGCGACCATTCTGTTGATGTTCATCATTCCGATCAAGGCCAAATACATCAGCTACGGCACCGTCCTGATTACGCTGCTCACCTTCCTGGCCAAGGTCAACCCCCACGGGGCCTATCACCTGGGCGGCATCTTGTTCGGCTACCTCTATTTTCGAGGGCCGAAAAACGTGTTCGACCCCGGCGCCGTTCGCCTGAAATACCTTCAGTGGCAGTTTGAACGGAAAAAACGATCCCGGTTCCGGGTGATCGACGGGAACAAAGGCAAAAAAGACGACGACAAGCCCACCTATCACTGAAGACCGACGGGAGAACCGCCTGCCTCAGACATTGAAGCGGAAATTGATGATGTCCCCGTCCCGGACCGGATAGGTCTTCCCTTCCAGCCGCACCGTGCCCCGCTTTCGGGCTTCGGCATAGGCGCCCGCTTCCATCAGATCGTCATAGGAGAGCACCTCGGCCCGAATGAACCCTTTCTTGATGTCGGAGTGGATCACCTCGGCCGCATCCACGGCCGGGGTTTCCCGCTGAATGGTCCAGGCCCGGACTTCGTCTTCTCCCACCGTAAAAAAAGAGATCAGCCCGAGCAGGTCATAGGAGCGCTGAACCACCCGATCGGTGGCCGAGGCCGTAATCTCGAACTCGGATAGAAAGTCGAGGGCCTCCTCGTCGGTCATCTGGGCCAGCTCCTGCTCCAGCTTGCCTCTGATAACCATGCAGGCCTCCTTCTCGGCCAACTCCCCGACATCCGGCAGGGTGTCGTCATCATCCTCATTGTTGAAGAGCACCAGCATCGGCTTGGCCGAGACAAAGGCGAACCCCTTGAGGACATGGGCCGAAGCCAGGTCCGGGTTCTTTCGCAGGGGAATCTCCTGCTCCAGGCTTTCCCGGCACCGCTCCAGCATAGAAAGCTCCTCCGGGTCGATCTGTTTTCCGCGCCTTCGGTCGAGTTCCAGCCGCTCCAGCCGCTTTCCCACCACCACCAGATCGGCCAATACCAGGTCCTGATCCAGGGCCGCGAAGTCCGCCGCCGGGGTAGGGTCGGAATGGCCGTATCCGCCGAAATTGCGGATCACATGAATCAGTGCGTCGCAGTCGCGCACCGGGGTCCAGGTGTTCTGGTCCTTTTTTTTCTCCCCCCCCGACCGGCCCGGCAGAAAATACTCCACCCGGGCAAAGATGGTCTTTTCGGGCTGGTACATCTCGCTCAGGGCATCCACGCGGGTGTCGGGCACCAAAACGATGCCGATGCGATCTTCACTTTTATTGGACCCCTCTGCAACCTGCTGGGTCAGGGCTTCGAATACCGTGGTCTTTCCGGAGCCGGAAAGTCCGGTAATACCGAGTTTCATCCGATTCATCCTCCTGTAATTCGGTCCGCCGTAAAGAAAAAAGGTATACTATAATCCACCCCTGAAAGAAGGCAAACAAAAAATACTCAATGAAAAGCCGATTGCGCCAACCCCGGACAATCCCGATGAATATTGACAGGGAAGGGCTTTTTCGCTACATTGATTTCCGTGGAGACACCATTCGAGCGCTTCCGAACCCCTACCCGAAACCGGGCGCATCCGTATTTGAAACCGTCGCAACCGATATGGGAGTGAAACGATCCGCGTGGGCTATGGCCGAAAATTCCAGAATTACCTTCACCGCCTGTTCAACCGACCGGAAGATTCGTTTCCTGAAACGCAACCCTCAACCCATGCACCCCAAGGACAAACCATGATCATAGGACTCGATGTCGGCGGCACACACACCGATGTGGTACTGTTGGGAAGGGAAGGCCTGATCCGCGAATTCAAAGTCCCCACCGATGCATCGGATCTGTTCACATCGGTTCTCAAGGGCCTCGAAAAAGTCACCGACGGCATCGACCCGGCCAAGATCGACCGTGCGGTCCTGAGCACCACCCTCACCACCAACGCCATCGTCCAGGACCAGAACCCCAAGGTGGGGATGATTGTCTCGGCCGGGCCCGGCATCGATCCGGAACTCTACCGCACCAATCCCCATTATTACGCGGTCTCCGGCTCCATCGACCACCGGGGCCGGGAGGTGGAGCCGGTCGACCAGGACGAAATTCGAAAGATCGGTGAAAAACTCAAGGCGGACGGAATCCGCAACATCGGCATCATCGGTAAATTTTCCATTCGAAACCCGGACCATGAAATCTGGATTCAGGACCTGCTGAAGGCGGATTTCGGAAAAATGTTTCTGGGCCACCGGATCTCGGGACATCTCAATTTCCCCCGGCGGATCGCCACCACCTATCTCAATACCACCGTCTATCCCATCCATAAAAAATTTTTCGATGCGGTTAAAAAATCCCTGGCCCAAAGGGGGCTGGTGATTCCCATCCACCTGCTCAAGGCCGACGGCGGAACCATGTCTCTGGACGCCTCCCTCGATTTTCCGGGGCAGACCATTCTCTCGGGCCCCTCGGCCAGCGTCATGGGCGCCACCGCGTTTGCCTCGGCGGAGGCCGAAAGTCTGGTCCTGGATATCGGCGGCACCACCACCGACATGGCCATCCTGATCGACCGAATCCCCCTGCTGGACCCGGTCGGCATCACCCTGGGCGATTTCAAGACCCTGATCCGGTCCCTGGAGACCCGGTCCATCGGGGTGGGCGGCGACAGCGCGGTGCGCGCGGCCGACGGCGAATTCACCATCGGGCCGGATCGTAAGGGGCCGGCCATGGCCTACGGCGGCCCCCTGCCGACCCCCACCGACGCCCTCTACGTGCTGGACATCATGAAAGAAGACGGAGACCGCCAGGCCGCCGTCAAGGGAATGGAATCTATCGCCGAGGTCCTGGGCCGCTCCGTGGAGGAGACCGCCCGGGCCGTTTTCGACCGGACCTGCCGAATGATTCTGGACCAGGCGCAACTCATGGTCGAGGCCATCAACAGCAAACCGGTCTACACGGTCCACGAACTTCGGGAAGGTCTTCAGGTGAACCCGACCCGGCTTCTGGTGCTGGGCGGGCCGGCCCCCTATTTTGCGGATCGATTTAGAGAACTCTCCCCATTCGAGGTGGAGGTGGTGCCCCGATGGAAGGTGGCCAACGCCGTGGGCGCGGCCCTGGCCCGCACCACCTGCGAAGTGGCCCTGTTCGCCGACACCCAGCAGGAGGTCGCCACCGCGCCGGAGGAGGATTACATGGAATCGGTGGACCGCAACTTCTCCTCGGAAAGGGCCGTGAAAAAAGCCTTTGAACTGTTGAAACAGAAGGCCCTCAAACTGGGCGCCGATGAGACCGACCTGGACATGGAGGTGACCGAAGCGCTTCAATTCAATATGGTGCGGGGGTTTTACACCGCCGGACGGAACATTCGGGTCCGGGTTCAGGTCAAACCGGGTCTGATCCACGGCTATGAAGCCATCGCCCGAAAACTCTCGGCGGAGAAAGGGTAAACCTATGCTGCAAGCCAGACATACCACCGGCCTGGTCTTTTTCCCGGCCTTCGACTGGGCCATCAGCCCCACCCATCCGGAGCGGGAAGAGCGGCTCTTATACACCCAGGACCAGGTCATGGAAGAAGGGCTTTTCGACATTCCGGGGATTATCGAATTCAAACCCGACCTGGCCACGATCAAGGACGTTCAGCGGGTCCATTTCTGCGTGCCCGATGAATGGGCGGTGATGACCGAATCCCACTTCATCAGCGCCGGCGGGGCCAAAACCATCGGGATGTCGGTAATGGACAAAGTGGTGGAAAGGGGGTTCGCCCTGGTGCGGCCGCCGGGCCACCATGCCATGCGGGTGGTCCACGGGTCCCGGGGGTTTTGCAACATCAATATCGAAGCGGTGATGATCGAATACCTGCGAAAAGCCTACGGCGTCGACCGGGTGGCCGTCGTGGACACCGACTGCCACCACGGCGACGGCACCCAGGACGTCTACTGGCACGACCCCGACACCCTGTTCATCTCCCTTCACCAGGACGGCCGCACGCTCTACCCCGGCTCCGGGTTCGTCAACGAACTGGGCGGCCCCAACGCCGCAGGGCTGACGGTCAACATTCCCCTGCCCCCCAATACCGGGGAAGACGGGTTCCTGTACACCATCGAAGAGATGGTGCTGCCGATGCTGGCCGACTTCAAGCCCGACATCATCATCAATTCGGCGGGCCAGGACAACCACTACGCCGACCCGCTCACCAACATGAACTTCTCGGCCCGGGGATACGCCCGCCTGACCGAACTTCTGAAGCCCGATATCGCGGTGCTGGAAGGGGGCTACTCCATCGAAAGCGCCCTTCCCTACATGAACGTCGGCATCATTCTGGCCATGGCCGGGCTCGACTACAGCCGGGTCAAAGAGCCCGACTACGATCCCGAGGCGATCCGCCAATCCGGGGACGTCACCGATTATATTCGGCGGCTGGGCGAAAAGGTGCTGAATCAATGGAGCCGCCGCGGCGAAATCCAGGCGGAGCTTCAGGCCGGCAAGGAGTTCGCGGAAAAAAACCGGTCCATCTTCTACGACACCGACAACATCATCGAAAAGCAGCAGGAAAAAATCCGCATCTGCAACGACTGCGGCGGCGCCTGGCAGATCGACTCCTCCTCGGACCGGGGCCATCACATCCTGGCCGTCCACATTCCTCGAAAGGCCTGCGCCGCCTGCCGAAAGACCGGACGCGACTGGTATGAAACGGCCTCGGACCTGGGGTTTGATCAGGTAGTGCTTCAGGACCGCCCCCGGGACGACTATCTGCGCAAAAACCTGGAACGATACGGCTGATTCGAAAGGAGTACCATGAGAGACGTAACCCCCCGGCTGAAAACCGCGGTTTTCATTTTCTGTCTGACCCTGTTCTGGATCGGCTGCGCCGCCGAGCAGGAGTTGATTCTGCCCGACAGTCCCCTGGAGGTCTCCCGGGGCAACCAATTGATTCGGGAAGGAGAATCCATGATCGATGAAGGCGAAAACCTGATTCGCGAAGGCAAGCAGATGATCAAAAAAGGCAAGTCCCTGAAGAAGCGGGGAGAAGATCGGGTGGATCAGGGCGAACAGGTGATCGAAGCGGTGAAGATGCTGGAAAAGGCCGAACGGCTGCGGCGGGAAGGCCGAAGCCTGCGACAGCAGTCGGTGGAATAGATTATCACCGGTGGCCGCGGTCCATTCCGATTCGGTATGCCCCCCTTATCTGGAGCAAAGGGCTCGAATTTTTCAAGCGGTTCGGTCTTTTTTTTTCGCCCGGGGGTATCTGGAGGTGGACACCCCGGTCCGGATACCGGGCCCGGCCCCCGAAGCCCATATCGATGCCCTGGCCAGCGAAGACTGGTATCTTCAGACCTCCCCCGAACTGTGCATGAAGCGGCTTCTGGCCGCGGGCTACCCCCGGCTTTTTCAGATCTGCAAGTGTTTCAGAAAGGGGGAGCGGGGCGAGCGGCATTTGACCGAATTCACCCTGCTGGAGTGGTACACGGCCGGGGTCGATTATACCCATATGATGGCCCAGTGCCAGGATCTGATTCGATGGGCCGCCCGGGAGATTGGCCTTGGCGATCGGCTGCGCTACGGCGATGAAACGATCGATCTGTGCGCACCCTGGCCCCGCATGACGGTGCGGGAGGCATTTGAGCGGTTCTCCCCCATTCCCCTGGATGCGGCGCTGGCGGCCGAGCGGTTCGATGAAATCATCGCTTTGGAAATCGAACCCCGTCTGGAGAAAAGAAAACCGGTGTTTCTCTACGATTATCCGGCGGCCTCCGGTGCGTTGGCGCGGCTTAAGCCGGGCGATCCCACGGTGGCGGAGCGGTTCGAACTCTATATCGCCGGGATCGAACTCTGCAACGCCTTTTCGGAACTGATCGATCCCCGGGAGCAGCGGACCCGGTTCGAGGCAGAACTGGCGGACCGCCGAAAAACCGGCCGACCGGTCTACCCCCTGCCGGAAAAATTCCTGGAGGCCCTGCCCCACATGCCGGAAGCCGCCGGCAACGCCCTGGGGATGGATCGGCTGGTAATGCTGCTGACCGATGCCCCGACCATCGACCGGGGGGTGGCGTTTCCCCCCGAGGCCCTCTGATCGCCGCTCAGCAGGTGGATGCGCCCCCGCACCGATCGGCGTACTGCTCAAACCGGCGGACCGAGGCCCGCATCCGTTCCGTGATCCGGTGGTATTTGCGGTAGACATCTCCCCGAAAATCCACATGAATTTTCTCTATCCGCTTGCCCAGATCTTCCAGGGTTTTTTTCTGCTGTTCCCATAAAACCAGGACCTGTTGGACGGCCTCTTTCGAGTTGTCGAGGACCGAATCGGAGTAGAGATTGAGCTGTTCCCGAAAATAGGCGTATTTTCGGTCCAGGACCGCGGAAATGGCCTGGGTCTTCAGGAACTCCTGGGTGATGATATGAAAATGATGGCCGACAATGCCGCAGGTGACCGTCTCTGCAATTCGATCCCGGTGCTTGAAAAAATTCCGGATGAGAAATTTCAGGTATTGGTACCCGTAGGGGGTAAACGGCTGACGGAAGATGGACCTGCAGAAAATGCCGAGGTTTTCGAAACCGCCGCCCTGCCTCAGATAACGGGTCGGACCCAGATGATCCAGAAGAATGCTGCATCGCCGGAAATAGTTCTTCAGATCGGCGTCATAAATGGTCCCCAGAACCCGTTTGTACCCTTCGCTGAGCAGTTGAGGGTCCATGTATGTCCTGAAATTGGTGAGCATATGGTGGGTGTTGTTCCCGGAGGTTTCCCCGATCAGCCGGTTTTCGCGTTGAAGCCGCTGAAAAAGCCGGGTGCCCGGCAGGGCCGTCAACAGTCCCATCATGGCTTTGGGTATGCCGGTCCGTTGAATAAAATCGATCTGCCGATCGAAAATATCCTCGGTATCGCTGTCGAATCCCAGAATGAACCCGGCCATGACCCCGATCCCGGCGGCCTGGATTTTTCGAACGGCGGCTTCCATATCGGTCCGGACGTTCTGGGCCTTGCCGGTCTCCTTGAGGCCCGCCGGAGACGGGGTTTCAATGCCGATGAAGACTTCGGTGAATCCCACCTTGCTCATTCCGGACAGGAGGGCTTCATCATCGGCCATGTTGATGCTGGCCTCGGTGTAGAAGGTGAAGGGAAACCGCCGGGCCTTCTGCCAGTCCGCCAGTGCGGGCAGAAGCTCTTTTTTCACCCGCCCCCTGTTGCCGATGAAATTGTCGTCCACGATAAACACGGGCCCCCGCCATCCCTCTTCGTAGAGGGCATCCAGTTCTGCGGTCATTCGCCCCGCCGGCTTGAGGCGGGGCTTGTTGCCGTACATGGGCCAGATATCGCAGAATTCACACTGGAAGGGGCATCCCCGGGAGTATTGAACCGCCATGGAGGCGTAGGCCTTGAGATCGAGCAGATCGAACCGGGGGGTTACCGTGCGGGAAAGATCCGGCCGATTCGGGGAGCGGTAAACCTTTTTCGCGCATCCCCGCTCCAGGTCCTCGAAAAAGGGGCCCATGATCTCCTCGGCTTCTCCGAGGATGAAGTGATCCACCCCGTCGATTTCCCCGGGATCGGCGGTGGGATACGGCCCCCCCGCCGCCACCGGGGCGCCGACCCGGTTACACCGGGCGATGACCTCCGTCAAGGAGGCTTTTTGGACGATCATGGCCGATACGAACACCAGATCGGCCCATTGGATGTCGGCCTCTTCCAGAGGCTCGATATTGAGGTCGACCAGCCTCAACCGGTATGGGTCGGGAATCAGTCCCGCCACCGTAATCAATCCGAGGGGCGGCATGGCGCTCTTTTTGCGAATGAATTCTAGAGCGTACTTGAAGCTCCAGTAGGTGTTGCTTGGAACAGCGGGATAAACCAGCAGGATATTCCTGGGTACTTTCATGGCGATTCTCCGTGAATCCGGTAAAATGGCAGAGGATAAACCCGGTAAACAAAAACAGAATTACCGGTCTTCCGCCCGGGGATCAATCAGGTGTTTTCAGTATTTCCAGTCTGCCGGATTCAAAGACAGGCGGATTTTCCGGTTCCGATTTGTAAAAATTAGGGTGGACTGTTTCGCGTGGACAGTATAAACCATATCCTGATAACCTCGAAAAGGTATCGCTTGCGCAAATCATCATCTATGCAGAAATAAGGAGGAAATGTATGCGGCATTCGATTCTCCAATGGTCCCTCGCGGCCTGTGCCCAGGGCCCGGTGAACCCGGGGGAAACCGCTCAGGAGTCGACCCCGAAACCCGGCCCTGAAGAGGCCCTGGAGATACTCAAATCCGGCAACCGGCGATTCGCGGAAGGCAAATCGATTCACCCCCGTTCCGGCCCCGACCGCACCGCCTTGGCGGCTCAGGCCGACCAGGCCGATTACGCCTATGCCACCGTCCTCTCGTGCTCCGATTCCCGGGTCCCTGTCGAACGGATTTTTGATGCCGGGGTCATGGACCTCTTTGTGGTCCGGGTGGCCGGCAATGTGTGCAACACCGATGAAATCGGCTGCATCGAGTACGGGCTGGCCCATGTCCATACGCCGGTATTGGTGGTTCTGGGGCATACCCAGTGCGGCGCCGTTACGGCGGTTACCCAGGCGATTCACGGGACGGGCCACGAACTGGAGCGAAACATTCCCCCCCTGGTGGGCAGCATCGAGCCCGCGGTGCGGCGGGCCATGTCAAACCATCCGGACATTCAGGGAAACGAGATCGTCCCGTATGCCACCGAGGAAAACATCTGGCAGGGCGTCCACAATCTGTTCATGGAAAGCCCGGCCGTCCGGAACCTGGCCAAAGCGGGAAAAGCCAAGATCGTGGGTGCGGTTTACGACGTGGGCAACGGCGAAATCCGATGGCTTTCGGAATCGAAGGTCTCCGAAATTCTGGCCGAGGTGGAGTCGAACCCCGACCGGGCCATGAATCCCATGGCCGGTTGAGCCGCTGAAGGCGACACCCCGGCTGCATCTATCGAACCCCAACCGCTCAGCAGGGTTGGCCGGACCGCATACTCGGTTCGGCCAACCGGCACACCGATCAGAAAAGCACAAGGATTGAAAATGAAAGCGACGGAACGTATTCACAAATTTGAAAAGGTCTTCGAGGTCTACGACCGGGTCCAGGACTATGTCGACATCAGCGAAAATCTGAAACGGTACGTCGACAAGAAACGGACCTGGATCGACCGCCTGAAATCCCCCGAATTTCCCGTCGCCTTTCTCGGCGCCTTCTCCGCCGGCAAATCGATGATCATCAACGCCATTCTGGAAAAAAACATTCTTCCCGAGGCGACCAAATCCTATACCGCCATTCCGACCATCATCAAAAAAGGCGACAGCGATTCGGCGGTCATCCACTTTTTAAACGAAACCGCCCGGACCGAGCTTCGCAACCTCTACATCGAAGAAATCTCCAGGGAACTTCATAAAAATCCCCATGATTTTCTGAAGCTCGGCAACAACGACCTGCTCCTCGCCTTTCAGCGGGACATTACCGACCACACCCAGGAGGTGGGGCTTTTCAATAAAGAAAAATCCTTCGAGGAGCTTCAGAAACTGATCGAGAAATGGTCCCGGTTCAGCGGAGAGACCAAAGAGATCGGCATCTCCGAACTCAGCCGGCATGTCACCGAAGATTATGAAGACGTGCTGCTGGTCGACCGGGTGGTGGTATATCTGCGGGACATCGACATCCCCGACAATGTCGTACTGGTCGACCTGCCCGGGCTGGGGGTGGTCAACCCCCGGCACCGCAAGATCACCAAGGCCTATGTGGAAAACGACGCCAAGGCCTTCGTCATCTCCTCGGCCGTATTTAAGCTTTTGGAAGGCGAAGAGATCGAGCTGCTCTCGGAAATCCATAAGCAGCGGCCCAAAGTCCTGAAACGGGCCTTCTGGGTCATCAACAAATGGGAGACCGCCAGCGAAAAGCAAAAGCGGGAGGAGTCGAGAAACTTCAATGAAAAAATCGAAGCCCACCAGTTCCGCATCACCCCGGACCGGGTTTTCAAGGTCTCGGCCCTCAACTATCTCCTGGTCAGGCTGATCGCCATTGGTCAGCTGGAGGAGAACGGAAAGATCAAAGACCACCTCGACAACCTCAAAAAATCGGTGGGTGAAGTCCCTTCTCCGGAGGCGGCCGCGTCGGTGATGGAGGCCTCGGATGAGATCCGCGATTTCGGCCGGCTCAAAGAAAAGCTGTTCGATTACCTCAACACCACGGCCGGGGAGGAATTCTACGAAGAGGCGGAGGCCGAACTCGCCGAACTGGCCCGAAAGCTCACGGCCATTCTGAAGCCTCACCATGATGCGGCCGTCAACAACAAAAACCTGAAAGACTCCTTTATCGCCCGGGAGCTGGTCAAACGGCTGAAGCATTTCTCCCTCGGCATTCAATCCATCGTTCGGGACCGGATCAAGGAGATCCGCATCAAACACCTGACCGGGATCGAATTCTGGACCGATGAAAAACAGCATGATTTCGAACAACAGATCAAAACCTACATCGACGGGCTGGACCGAAGCGAACTCCAGAATGAAATGATGCGGGGGCTGGACACCCTGGAAAACCAGAGCCGCCTGCCCCAGAAAATCGAAGAGCGGCTGCCGATCGGGAAGATGTTCCGCCGGCAGCTTCGTTCCCTGATGCAGGAAGACATCGTTCACCGGTTCTCCCGGGAGCTGCTCAACGAACTCAAAAAATCCGACCTGCTGCCCGAAGGGCTCTCCTTCACCCTGGAAGACAAGCTGAGCAAGCGAGACATCCTGACCCGCATCAACGGTTTGTGCGACGTCTTTCTGTTCGAATTCGGAGACCGGCTCAACGGGTTGGGATTCGAGGTCTCCGAAAAGCTGGAGGAGGTCATCTCCGACAGCCCGGAAAGGATGCAGGAAATCAAGAAACTGCTGAAAGCCAATGCGGAAACCGCCGTGACCGAAGCAAGAAAATCGAACCTCATCAAAAAAGAGGGAAACTTCAACGATCTTCTGGAACTCGACGACCGCAAGCTGAGGCTCCTCCACTCCAAAATCAACGGCAACGGCCGTCACCGACTTCATGCCGGCCCGTCCAACGGGTCGAACATGGAAAAGGTGCTGAAAATCTATGAAGGCCGGATCATCGATTTTATTCGGGACCTTCAAGGCAAAATCAACGACTACACCCGGCGGTGCATCAAAAACTATTTCGAGGAACTCGAAGAGGACCTGCTTGCGCTTTTCGAACAGAACGAGCCCGATATCGCCGCGGTGATCATGGAAAAGCTGCACACCAACATCGACGATGAAATCGGCCTGGAGCTGCGAAAACAGAAGATCTTTACCGAATCCTACCAGGAGGTCAGCGCCCTGATTCACTAGGTTCGCCCATCGGGCCGTCGGTGGCCGGCTTGTGCGAGCTGGGCATTCTGTGAGCTAGGCGCCGGCCGTGTATACGCCCCGCTGATTCGATGCGGCCACGGGGCGTTTTTTTTTGATAATCACTTTCCCGCTCATAGGGATGAATAGATAAAGATGAATCGAGAAACAGGAGTGACCATATGAAACCGACGAAACCGACCGGGTCCGGCGCCGACCTGGGCCTGATCACCAAGGACTCCGCCCCGCCGCCCAATTTCATCCGGTACATTATCGAAGAAGACCAACAGACCGGCAGGTTCGACGGCCGGGTGGTGACCCGGTTTCCCCCGGAGCCCAACGGCTATCTTCATATCGGCCACGCCAAATCGATCTGCGTCAATTTCGGATTCGCCCGGGAATTCGGCGGCGCCTGCCATCTGCGCTTCGACGACACCAATCCGGCCAAGGAGGAGGTGGAGTATGTGGATTCGATTCAGGAGGATGTCCACTGGCTCGGGTTCGACTGGGGCCCCCACCGGTATTTCGCCTCCGACTATTTCGATACCCTCTACGGGTTTGCCGAAGCGCTTATAGAGAAAGGAAAAGCCTACGTCGACAGCCTCAGCGCCGACCAGATTCGGGAATACCGGGGCACCCTGACCGAACCGGGAAAGGAGAGCCCTTACCGCAACCGCTCGGTGGAGGAGAACCTCGATCTCTTCCGACGGATGCGAGCCGGCGAGTTCGCCGACGGCGAGCATGTGCTTCGGGCCAGAATCGACATGACGGCCCCCAACATCCTGATGCGGGACCCGACCCTCTACCGGATCCGCAAAACAGCCCACCACCGAACCGGAGAAGCCTGGTGCATCTATCCGCTGTATGATTTCACACACTGCATCTCCGACTCCATCGAGCGGGTCACCCACTCTCTGTGCACCCTGGAGTTCGAAAACAACCGGGAGCTCTACGACTGGGTCCTGAACCAGCTGGAGATTTATCATCCTCAGCAGATCGAGTTCGCCCGGCTCAACCTCTCCTACACCCTACTCAGCAAGCGCAAACTCATCGAACTGGTGCGCGGCGGCCATGTGGCCGGATGGGACGACCCGCGGATGCCCACCATCTCGGGGCTTCGGCGGCGGGGCTACACCCCGGAATCGATTCGAAGCTTCTGCGAACGGATCGGGGTGGCCAAGCGCGACAGCATGGTGGACATCGCCCTTCTCGACTACTGCGTTCGGGAGGACCTCAACAAGCGCGCCAACCGGGTGATGGGGGTGCTTCAGCCCCTGAAGGTAGTGATCGAAAATTACCCCGAGGGTCGGACCGAGGAGCTGGAAGCGATCAACAATCCCGAAGACCCGTCCGCCGGCGCCCGGCAGGTGCCCTTTTCCCGGGAGCTGTATATCGAGCGGGATGATTTCATGGAGGACCCGCCCAAAAAATTCTTCCGCCTGGCCCCCGGCCGGGAGGTTCGGCTTCGGTACGCCTATTTCATCACCTGCACCGACGTGATCAAGGATGAAAACGGAGAGGTGACCGAGCTTCGCTGCACCTATAACCCCGAAACCAGGGGCGGAGACGCACCGGACGGACGCAAGGTCAAGGCCACCCTTCACTGGGTGTCGGCCCCCCATGCGCTCGAGGCCGAGGTGCGGCTCTACAGCCATCTATTTTCGGCTGAAAACCCTTCCGCCGCCAAAGGGGCGTTTACGGACCATCTGAATCCCGATTCCCTGGAAATCCTGCCCGACTGCCGTCTGGAACCGTCCCTGGCCCAGGCCGGACCGGGGGAGCGCTTTCAATTTGAACGCCTGGGATATTTTTGCGTGGACAAAGCCTCCGCCCCGAATCTGCCGATCTTCAACCGAATCGTCACCCTGCGGGATGCCTGGGCCAAAATCAAGAAAAACGCAAAAAAGGGGTAGAAGATCAAATTTTCGCAACAGTCTCTCAGCTTCGATTTCAGGCAGGGGCCCATGACCTCTTTAACGACCGCTTCATCGACCGATTCCGGTGATTTCATGATCTGTTCCCTGGCCAGCGGCAGCCGGGGAAACGCGATTTATATTTCAGACGGCGCCACCTCGATTCTCTTGGATGCGGGCCTGTCCGGCGTTGAAATCGAACGGCGGATGCAGAGCCGGGGGCTTTCCCCTGAAGACCTGACCGGGGTGCTGGTCTCCCATGAGCACGGCGACCACATCCGCGGGGTGGGGATCCTGGCCCGCCGGTATCAGCTTCCGGTCTACATGACCCGGCGCACCCGGACCGCGGCCGGAAACAAAATGGGGCGCATCGAAACGGTTCACCACTTCGAGTGCGGCAAGGGATTCGCCATCGGCACCCTGGCCCTGCGCCCCTTTTCCACCTCCCATGACGCCGAGGAGTCCTCCGGGTTTACCCTTCGCCGAAACGGAACCAAGATCGGCATCGCCACCGACCTGGGCATCGCCACCGCCGTGGTCCGGGAGCACCTCAGAGACTGCACCCTGCTCTGCCTGGAAGCCAACCACGACCCCGAGATGCTGATCAACGGCCCTTATCCCTGGCATCTCAAGCAGCGCATCCAAAGCCGGACCGGCCATCTCTCCAATCAAGACGCCGGGACCCTGCTCAAAGAAATCCTTCATGACCGGCTCCGCCATGTGATCCTGAGCCACCTCAGTGAAAAGAACAACACCCCCGAAAAGGCCCTCAGCACCGTCGGCCCCGCCCTCAACGGCAGCCGGGTGCGGTTGTCGGTGTCTCTTCAGGAGGTCTGCGGGGAGTTGATTCAGGTGTGAAAATGACTGAGGGTAAACCTCCTGAAAAAAAATCGGCCCCTTCCCGCCTGGTGCGGAAAGGGCCGAATGAATTGAAAACTGCGGGCTGAAAGCGGCTTTACTTGCCTGACGTGCGGCCAAACGCCTCCCGCTCCGAAGCCAGTTCCCGAAGCAGTTCGGACAGCGGCCATTCGACGGAGGTTTCGGTCAAAGTGGCCCAGAGGGGGGCAGGCAGGCCCTGGGTTCGGTAGGTTCGAAGCACGGTGTGGAGTTCGTTTTCGCTGATGCCGGACAGGATCACCGCCCGGTCCAGATTCGAATCCTGATCGAGACCGGCGCCGGCCGGCAGTTCCACGATGTCGCCCATCAGCGATTCGGCCCGGTCCCCGGTCACGAATACCACCGGAATATCGAGCATCTCTCCTTTTTCCAAGACTTCCATAAAATGAGGCTGTTCCGAGGCCGGAAACCCGCACACGATGACTTTTCGGGGGCCGAACATTCGCTGATCGGAGGTCCCGACTTTCGTGAGTTTTTCTGTCTTGCTCATGACGTTTCTCCTTTTGAATGAAGTTTTTCAGGAAACGCGCGTCCCGGGTCGGCCCATTCGATTCCATCTTTTCATCAGATCCGCTTCAGATCGTATTGTCGCGTTCCCAGGCCGATTTCTTCGGCATATTCGAGTTGAATGGGCCAGTCCACCTTGGGATAGAGGCCCTTGAACTTATCCTCTCCGGCCCCGCGATGGGTCTTCAGGCAGGTGCCGGGCAGGGCCGGTTCGCCGTTGACCAGATCCGCCGAGGCCTGGTCGATGGCCACCGGATCGGTGGATGCCACGATCCCGATATCCCCCACGATGGGGGCGTCATTATAGCCGCAGCAGTCGCAGGCCGGCGAAATATTGGTGATGAAGTTGAGATAGAGGGATTTCCCCTCTTTCCCTTTGATCACCCCTTCGGTGTATTCGACCATGTTTTCCAGAAAGATCGGGATGGATTGATCCCACTGGATTTCCACCGCCTCATTGGGGCAGATCAGGATGCATTCGCCGCAGCCGATGCAGGATTCCCGGTTCAGCTCAGCCTTGGCGTCGACCACCGCCAGGGCCTGCTGGGAGCAGTGATCCTCGCACTCGCCGCATCCCACGCATTTTTCATCGTTGATTTTGGGGGAGACGGTGGAGTGCTGGGCCAGTTTCCCCTTTCGAGAGGCACATCCCATCCCCAGGTTCTTGATGGCGCCGCCGAAACCGGAGAGTTCATGCCCCTTGAAATGGGCCACCGATATGAGGGCGTCGGCATTGACGATTTCCGTCCCGATATACACCTCCTGAAACCGCTTTCGATTTACGGCCACCGCGGTTTCGGTCTTTCCCCGCATGCCGTCGGCGATGATCAGGGGCGCATCCACCACCGAATAAGCAAACCCGTTTCGAATCGCCGTGGTCAGATGGCTGACCGCATCCCCCCGGGTGCCCGCATACAGGGTATTGGCATCGGTCAAAAAGGGCTTGCCCGCATGGGCCTTGATCCGCTCCACGATCTTTTGAAGAAACACGGGCCGGATATAGGCGGTGTTGCCCAGTTCCCCGAAATGGATTTTTCCCCCCCCCAGATCCCGTTTGGAGATGACGGATTCAATTCCCGCCGCATCCAGCAGCCGCTCCAGCTTTCCGAACAGATTTTCCTTGGGGGTGCTTCTCAGATCCATCAAATAGACGGTGCTTGTCATTCTCATCCTCCCACCGAACTCGGGTGTTTGTTTCATCTCCAATCAGGGTAAAGGGTGTTCATTCCAATGTCAAGGTATTGAAGCCGGCATCGGTTCAGCCGAGAGTCAACCCTCGGGCGATTAAAACGGCGTCTCAACTTGAAATGTGTCCATTCGGGCTTATTTTAGAACTTTTACCTTTCATTTCCAAAAAGGAGTTTCAAATGGCCCAGCTGAATGGTATTGATTTTACAGTGAATAAAGACAACCTCTACCGGGAGGAAGGGATTACCGATCTCAAGATCGCCTCCCTTCGAAAACTGATTCCCATCAAAAGCGACGGAACCGATGATCCCTCCAGGGATGCGATTTTCATGGGACATACCCAGCTCATGTCGCCCTCCGGCCCCCTGCCGGTGCAGGCGCCGCTGAAGGCCACCACCCTGGAAGGGGCGATTGCCGAATTTCCGAGCGCCATGGATCAGGCGGTTCAGCAGATCGTCGAAGAGGTCCAGAAAATGCAGCAGGAGGATTCTTCCCGCATCGTGACCCCCGGCGGCGGCGACCGGGACAGCGGCATCATTTATTAACATTCTTTGATCGGGGTATCTCTTGAACTTGAACGAAAGGCTGGCGATTCTCCAACGGATTTACGCCGTCTACGGCGAGTTCCTGGAGGGTCGGAATCTCGCCTGCAAACGCGGGTGCGCCCATTGCTGCACCCGCAATGTGACCCTGACCACCCTGGAAGGGTACCATGTCGCCGACACCCTGGCGACCTCGGACCGAAAGGACCTGCTGTCTCGTCTGGAATTCGGGGCCGACGAAAACCGGTTTCGACCGCTGGTCACGACCAATGAAATCGCCGAGATCTGCCTGCGCGGAGAGGACCCGCCGGAAGAGGAAATCAATCCCGACTGGGGGGAATGCGGCATGCTCACGGAAGATGAATGCCCCCTCTATGAGGTGCGCCCTTTCGGATGCCGGTGCATGGTCTCCGCCCGCAACTGCGGGGAAACCGGAGAAGCCGATATGGACCCGTTCGTGGTCACCGTCAACACGGTGATTCTCCAGTATATCGAGCATGTGGACGCCGACGGGTATTCCGGCAACCTCACCGATATCCTGCTCTGGATGGGTTCCGAGGAAAATCGGGGTGATTACCGGAAGGGCGCCCTCCCGCATCCGCCCCGCGGGCTGATTCCGAATCGGCCGGTCAAGGCGCTGATGGTGCCGCCCCGGCATCGCGCGGAGATCAAGCCCATTCTGGAAGCGATCGGGGACATCCCCCCGCGGAATGCCGCCGGATAAATCCAGATTGAATAATCGTATTTAGAGAAAAAGATTAAAATCCGCTCGGTAAAACCCGGTACCCAAGGGCGAATTTAGTTATCCGAACGGCCCGAGTTCGCTTTTTTATTGCCGATTGAAAAGCCGGGCCGCATTACCGCCGCAGATAGCGGCCTGGTCTGATTCGGAAATACCGGATGCCGCCATATCCTTAAAATACCGGGCGGGCTTCAGCAGCGGGTAATCGGTCCCGAAAAGCACCTTCTCGACACCGGCCAGTTCCACAGCCTTTGAGTAGATCGCCGCTTCGTAGAGAAAGGGAGAGGCCGCCGTATCGTAATAGACGTTTTTCAGAACCTCCCGGGTCTCTTTCTTCAACAGATTATAAAAAAATATACCGGCCCCCCAATGTGCCAGAATGAAGATATTCTCGGGAAACCGTTTGATCAGATGATAGATCTGAGCCAAGGTATTGGGGCTTTTACCCGGGTAGAAATGGCCTACCGGCTCATTCGTATGGACCAGGGCCGGTAAGCGCTTTTCCCGGCAAACCTCGAGAATCGGTTCAAGGGCTTCGCAGACATTGAGACTGATTCCGGATTCATAAAAAGCGAGTTCCCCTACCCCCGAGAGGCCGGCATTGAGACACCGTTCCGCTTCTTTGGGCGCTTCCGGGTTCATGGCATCCAAACAGCATAAGCCGATGAACCGGTCCGGATGTTTCGCGACCGTCTCCAGAATATAATCGTTTTCCCGTTTGAACACCTCCGGATTTCGCCAGGGGAACCCGAAGATCACGGATTGATCCACCCCTTCGGCATCCATCATGGCCAGCATCTCCCCGGCTCCCGCCAACTTCGATTTGGGAGAATCGTAGAGCAGTTTGAAAGCGGATTCCCCAGGAAAATATCGGGACCGGTTTTCCCGAATCTCCGGGGAAAAGAGATGGGTATGAACATCGATGATCATGGGCGCCTCCGGATGAAAAACATTTTGACAAAGATTCGAATCTTACCTATGGATCAACAGGCATGATCACCGTTCCGGTCACTATCCATTTGTTAGAAACGATGATCAAATTAATTGCGTTCACATATCGAATCTTCGCTCATCTTTCAACACCGATCGTGAACCGACAGGTTGGAAGACCCCGGTGCGGATTGTGATGATCCGGCCTTGATCATCGTTTCGGCTGATCCTGAATGACAGGAAGGCCACCCCGGGATATTTTCCCGGGCCGGGAAGCTGTTTGAGCGACAGCGAGTTCTTGCCGGGCCGGGAAAATATCCCGGGGTGGCCGAAACGGTGATCATGCCCGAGAATCCCGAGAATAGAGTGAAATGATCTTTATCGGCGGCATTACCCCCAAAATCAAAATTCTGGACGACCAGCCGGTGCTCTGCCCGGTCTGCGGACTGGCCCAGGCCCGGTATAAACGGGTGGACCATTACCTGAACCTCTTTTTCATACCCGTTTTTCGAGTCAAAAAAGGGGAGCCCTTTCTGATGTGCGACCGGTGCGAACGGGCGGTCCGGGAGATGGGACCGGAATATGAAGAGTACCTGGAAAAGGCGGAAGCGACCTGCCCCGAATGCGGCAGGTCCCTCCATCCGGAATTCAAATACTGTCCCCACTGCGGCAAAAAGGTGTAAACCGGTGGCGACCCCCGAAATCGAAACACCCGAACGGCCGCCGCAACCGGAACGTCACGTGGTGCTGGTCCATCCCGAGGTGCACTGGAACACCGGCAATATCGGGCGAACCTGTCTTGGAGCCGGGGCCTGGCTTCACCTGATCAAACCCCTGGGATTTTCTCTGGATGACCGCAACGTGAAGCGGGCCGGTCTCGACTACTGGCGCCGGGTGAACCTGAGGGTGTGGGAGAATTTCGAATCCTTCGAACTCGATATGACCCTGCGACCGGAGGAAGCGGCGGTCTTCGCCAAAGGGGCGGACCGATCCTTTCGAGAAATGGATTTACCCCGACGGGGGTTCCTGATTTTCGGCTCGGAGACGCGCGGATTGCCCGATATGGTGCTGGGCCGGTATCCGGATGGCCGGTATCACATTCCGATTTCGGGCGACATTCGGTGCCTCAACCTCTCCACCGCGGTAGGCATCGCCCTGTATGAAAGCCTGCGGGGGTGGGACTATCCGGTGCATGCCTGGTCGCCCTGACCCGCCTATGAGCCGTGGGAGGCAATCCCCAGGTTGAAAATCGGATTCTCCGAAACCGGATCGAATGAACCCCGCTAGGCGATGCCCTTGGCGTTCAGCAGCTCCTGGGCCTTTTTGTGGCCCAAATAGGAGGCCTCCCGCAGGTCGGCTTCCGCCTCCTTGCGGTTCCCCAGCTTGTTGTGGACGATGGCCCGATTATAGTAGGCGAGGGCGTAATTGCCCTTGAGTTCGATGGCGGTGTCGAACTCCTTGAGGGCTTCGAGGTACTGGCCCAGCTTGTAATACTTCTTGCCCCGGTCCACCCGGTCCAGGGCGATGGTGCGGTGGGCGGTGGACCGTGAAATATACTGAAATTTGTGGCCGCAGTGCTTGCAGACCTTGGCCTTGGGCAGCACCTTTTCGGCGCACTGGGGACAGATCTTCATCGATTCCATGATTTCGAATTCGATCTTTTCCTTGATCTTCTTGTTCACCGTCACGATATACTTTTGCATAATCCGCTCGAGAAACAGCGCGAACGGATTTTCATCGATGGTGTAGATCTTGATCTGGTGGGTGATCTCATCCTCGACGATCTTCTGATTTTCCTTGATGTCGGGCAGAATCAGTGAAAAATCGGCCAGCAGCTCGATGATCTGGCCGTACTTGTCGAGCTGAAGGTTTTCGATGGCGGCGGAGGTCCCGATCTCGTTTTTGATGTTTTCGATTTTGAAGTAATCGAGGGCGTTTTTGATCAGGGTCTGGGTGCCGTCGCGGATGGTCTTTTCGAGGGTGGTGGTGTCATGCTCTTTTTTCAACCGCCGAATCCGCCGATCGTTTTCCTCCTTGAGCTTGCGGCTCTTGAGGTCGTACTGCTCTTCCATCCATTTCTTGGTCACCATAAAGGTGATCAGCAGCGTAAACACCGCGGCGAAAATAATGGTGACCACGGAAATGGTCGTCGTCGGAATCACAATAGGCAGATACGCCGACAGCCCGACGGCGAATACCCCCAGCGAAATCAAACCGATATAGGTGTTCATGTTTACCCCCCAAGCCTTCGAGGCAAAAATCGCCTCAAGAATGATCGGGCATTATATTGGTATAAATTGACGGCGGTTGCAAGAAAATTTTTATTTTCAGTCGAATCGCGTCGACCGCGTCCGGCGAAAACCAATTCACGGCGGTATCTTTTCGAAACCAGGTGAACTGGCGCTTGGCATACCGGCGGGTGTCCCGCTTCAAGGTTCTCACCGCTTCCTTCCAGCTCAACCGGCCTTGCAGATAATCGACCATGTGGCGGTACCCGATCGACTGCATGGCCTTCAACTCCGGATCATACCCCATCACCAGCAGTCTTTGCACCTCTTTCAGCAGCCCGGCCTCAAGCATCATCTCCACCCGCCGATCGATCCGGTCGTATAAAGCCGCCCGGTCCATCTCCAGACCGATCTTCAGCACCGAATAGGAGGATTCCCCGAACCGGTGTTCATCCTGGTGGGCCGACATCGGTTTTCCGGTGGTTTCGCAAATCTCCAATGCCCGAAGGATGCGATAAGCATCATTGGGATGCAGCCGTTCGGCTGCGGCCGGATCGACCCGCCGCAGCCGCTCATGAAGCGCCGGAGCACCCAGGGCCTCGCATTCCGCCCGAAGGCGGTCCCGCACCCCGGTCGCCACCGGTCGGGCCTGAAAAATCCCCTGGGTCAGGGCCTTGATATACAGCCCGGCGCCCCCGGCCACAAAGGGCAAAATACCGGTTTTATGAAGATTTCCGACCACATTGCGGGCGGCCTCGGCATACCGGGCCGCGTCAAAAGGTTCATCGGGTTCGATGATATCGACCAGGTGATGGGGGACCGCGCGGCGTTCCGCCGGGGTGGGCTTGGCGGTGCCGATATCCATATACCGGTAAATCTGCATGGAATCGGCCCCCACGATTTCACCGCCGAAGGCTCGGGCCAGCTCGACGGCCACTGAGGTTTTTCCGATCCCGGTGGCCCCGCAGATGACGATCAAAGGCGGTTTTTGTTGGGTGGCGGGCATCATTTCCCCGAATGCTTTTGTTCGAAACCGGCCCGTCCTGAAATAAATTGATTTCCGGCCGGATCCGGTTTACATTCCTGTACCTTACTGTGACGGCTGGTTCAGGCTATTCAATATGACGGATGCAAGTCAATCTTCTTTTTCGAATTCTCGCGAGATGATTCCGATTCACCCGACATCGAGGCCGAAGGTCCCCGATCCGGAGATCGAATGACGGTCCATACGCTGCTTCGAGGATTTCAACGGCTGACCCTTCCCATTTCCCGATGGCTGGTCCGGTTTCCGGGCCGGGCACCCATCCTCGGGTTCCTGATTCTGATCGGCATCGGGACCCTTCTGCTGATGCTGCCCGCCGCCTCGGCCGACGCCCCCATCGGGTTTATCGACGCCCTTTTCACCGCCACCTCGGCCGGCTGCGTCACCGGGCTCATCGTCATGGACACCGGCGCCGCCTTTTCCGGTTTCGGCGAAGGGGTGATTCTCCTTTTGATTCAGACCGGCGGCCTCGGCATCATGACCCTCTCCACCCTCTTTCTCATGATCGCCGGCCGGCGCACCAGCCTCATGGGCCGGATGGTCATTCACGACACCTTCACCCACAAGCGGGACCTGAATCCGGGGGATATCGTCCGCAAGGTCATTCTGATGGCCTGCACCCTGGAGCTGATCGGCGCGGTTATCCTCTTCTTCTGTTTCCTTCCGGACCACGGGGCCGGACGGGCGGTCTATCTGGCGGTATTTCATGCCGTGAGCGCGTTCTGCAATGCCGGATTTTCCCTGTTTCCGGACAGCCTCATGGGCTACGCCGGACACTGGGCCGTCAACCTGACCGTCTGCTTTCTCATCGTCGCCGGCGGCATCGGGTTTCTGGTGCTCTCTGAACTGAAACGGATGTTCCCCTTCGGGAAACGGTCCTGGTCCCGGCTCAGTCTCCATTCCAAACTGGTGATCTCCACCAGCCTTATTCTCTGGGGCGCAGGGACCCTGTTGTTTCTGATGATGGAATGGCACAACACCCTGGCCCCGTTGTCCATACCCGACCGGTTTCTGGCCGCGTTCTTTCAATCGGTCACCACCCGAACCGCCGGATTCAACACCCTGGCCATCGAAAATCTCAGCAGTGGGGCCCTGTTTTTGATGATCGTCTTCATGTTTATCGGGGCCTGTCCCGGCTCCTGCGGAGGCGGGGTCAAGACCACCACCGTCGGCAGCCTGTTTCTGCTGGGCATCTCCCGGCTTCGGGGTCACCAGTTTCCTCGAATCTTCTACCGGACCATTCCCATGACCTCGGTCTGGCGGGCCATCAATGTGGTGATGCTCTCCACCGCCATTATCGTTTTTTCCCTGATGCTGCTGCTGGCCGGTGAACTCGGAGCCCTGCCCGCGGCTTTGAGCCGAGGCGGATTTCTCGACCTTTTTTTCGAGGCGGTCAGCGCCTTCGGGACCGTGGGCCTCTCCACCGGCGTCACCGGCGGGCTTACCCCCTTGAGCAAACTGGTGATCACAGCCGAAATGTTCATCGGCCGGCTGGGCCCCCTGGTGATCGGCATCGCCATCAGCCGGCAAATCAATTCGCGGTACCACTACGCGGAAGAAGAAATCATGATCGGATAACCCTTCTATGAAACAGTTTGCAATCATCGGCATGGGCAATTTCGGCCGCTATCTGGCGGTTCATCTGTATGACAAAGGCCATGAGGTATTGGTCATCGACCGGAAACCGGCCCCCATTCAGGAGATCAAAGACCAGGTGAGCCGGGCGGTGGTCGCCGACGCCACCGACCTCCTCGCGCTGAACGAATTGGGGCTGGAAGACATGGATGCGGTGGTGGTGAGCATCGGCACCGGATTGACCGAATCAATTCTGGCCACCTTGAACCTGATCGATATCGGGGTCAAGCGGCTGATGGCCATGGCCATCAGTGATCCCCACGGCCGAATTCTTCAGAAGATCGGCGCCAAGGAGGTCTTTTTTCCGGAAATGGACCAGGCCCTCCTGATCGGGGAACGGCTTCACAACCCGCACCTGCTCGATTACCTGCCGCTCATCGAGGGGTACACCATTATCCAGATCTCGCCCCCCAAGGAATTTGTGGGAAAAACCCTCAAGGAGCTCAACCTGATCAATGAATACGGGATTCAGGTGATTGCGGTCAAGGAGCTGGTGCCGGACCGGCTGAATGTGATCCCCACCGGCGATTTCCTGATCAAGGAGAGCGACCTTCTGATCGTTCTGGGGCCGGACGAGGCCCTGGAACGGCTGCGGGAAGAGGCCTCATCCGGATGATCGGCGGGGACCTTCCCGTCGATACAGACCGGGCCGCCGGTTGGGAAAGAAAAAGCGCATCTTGTGGCTGCGGACCCGGTCCAGGGCCGCGGCCGACAGATCCGCCACAACAATGCCTTCCCGGTCGCTCAGATCCTTGGCCATCACATTGCCGGAAGGGTCGATCACCATGGCGATGCCCGGGAACCGAAGCCCGTTGGCGTTAACCCCGGTCTGATTGCAGGCGATGACATAGAGGCTGTTGTCGAAGGCCCGGGCCGGCAGATGCCGGGACCAGGAGCGATATTTGTCTTCGGGGGTGCCTCGGGGGGAGGCATGGGGCATGAACAGGACATCGGCGCCCCGCTGGGTCATGAGGGTGGAAAGTTCCGGAAAATGGGCGTCGTAGCAGAGCTGAATTCCGCAGAGGATTCCTTCGATTTCAAACAGGGGGATCGTCTCTCCCGGAGAATAGACCCCCTTTTCCGGCGGAGCGATGTGAAGTTTCCGGTAGACCGAAATCTTCCCCGAGGGTTCCACCACCAGGTGGCTCACATAAATGAGATCCTCGCCGTCCCGCTCCGCCATGCCCGCGAGGATGACGATGTCATCGGCCTCGGCCATTCGACAGAGCCGTCCGGTGATGGGCCCCGGAATCGGCTCGGCCACCGCCTCAATCTCCGAACGGCTGGTGTAGCCGGTGATGTTCATCTCCGGAAAACAGATGACGGCCGCCCCCCGGTCCCCGGCCCGGCGGATCAGCCCCGCCATTCGGTCGAGATTGTGATCCGTTTCCAGCAGGCGGGATTGGAAGACGGCCGCTGCGATGCGTATGTCTTTCATTTACAGATCGAAATGGGCCCGAATCTTAAACACCTTGGTGGACGGCAGATTGAGGATGTCCCGCACCCCGGTCTCCCGGGAGATGGCTTTCAGGTTGGCGTCGATCTCCTCCATGGAGGTCGCGATAAAGGTGAACCAGACGTTGAAGGGGTTGTCTCGGGTATAATTATGGGTCACCCCGGGATAGCGGTTGACCGTTTCCGTAAAGGATTCCAGCTTCTCCTCCGGCACCTTGGCGGCGCACAGGGTGCTGACGAATCCCAGCTTGTGGGGGACGAAATTGCCGCCGATCCGCCGAATAATGCCCTCTTTCCTGAGCGCCTTCAGCCGCTGAATCACCTGCGCTTCGGTGATTTCCAGATCCTCCGCGATGGCCGCATAGGGCCGGGAGGTGATGGGGAAATCGGATTGAACCCGATTGAGCAGCTCCCGATCCAGGTCATCCATCGGCGCCCCCTTTGAGAAAACGGACATGAACTTTTCTGGATCTCGGGCCGTCGAATTCACAGAAGAAAATTCCCTGCCAGGTACCCAGGATCAATCTGCCGTCCTCCACGGCCACCAGCGCCGACGCGCCCACCAAACTCGATTTGACATGGGCCGGCGAATTCCCCTCGGCGTGGCGATAGTCGGCCTTCCAGGGAACCATCTCGTTGAGGACCATCAGGATATCCTGTTTGACGCTGGGATCGGCGCTCTCATTGATGGTTACGGCCGCCGTGGTGTGGGGGACGTAGACCATGCAGATCCCCTCCTGTATGCCGGCGGAGGAGACCGCCTCGCGGACCCGGGATGTGATATCGATCAGTTCCGTTTTCGAACCCGATTTGAGGTTCAGAATCATGCCTGTTTCTCCCTGCTTACCGAATCAATTTCTTGGCCGTGAACACCGTTTCGGCCAGCCTGTCAGGCGGGGTCGAAACGATGATCACGCCGATTTCTTTTTGGGCGGGCGGGAACCCGAAAAATGACCATTCGGATCTTTCCTCTATTGACTTTTCTTCTATTTTTTTTGTATAGTACCACCTTGGCATTGTCAATATCAAGAACAATTCACCAAGGATTGAAAATCATTATCAATTCCCGGCGCAACGGGCGCTGATTACAGGACTTCCTTCGAATGAATGAATGTGACCGGGTCTTAAATTTCGTGTTGACATTTCTGGTTCTTACATATAAACAAGCTAAAAATTTTTATTCCGGCTGTATACTTGGTTGAAGAGTATATGAGATAAGACATGAGTGTGTCGATCAATACCGTTGAAGATTGATCAAAATTTCAAGAAGAGGGGGTTTTTTTAATGGCAACAGTTGAATTTAAAGGCAAGACTTTTGATGTTGACGAAGACGGTTTCATCACGGATTACAACCAGTGGAGCGAAGAATGGGTTGAGTACGTGAAAGAGCAGGAAGGCATCGACGAGATGACCGACGAGCACAAGCTGGTAATCAAGGTTCTCCAGGAGTACTACGAGAAGAACGGTATCGCTCCCATGGTTCGCGTCCTCTCCAAGCTGACCAAGTTCAAGCTGAAGCACATCTATGAGCTCTTCCCGTCAGGACCGGGCAAAGGCGCTTGTAAAATGGCCGGTCTTCCCAAACCGACCGGATGCGTGTAGTATTTCAGCCGTAAGTGACTTTCGGGGGGTGGGATGGTTTTCATCATCTCATCCCTTTCTTTTTTGAATCCCTGAACATAGACGGATGACCGCCCGACGCCCCCTTCTCTCAGCCACCCTGTTTTTCATGCCCGATTGATCAACACCATTAAGGAAAACGCCATCGCACGGTATTTCCCGGTCGAATTCCATGGGCCTCACAGAAGCCGGCGATGACCTCCACCACATACTGTGCCGGTTTCTCGGAATAATACCGGGTATCGGACAACACCCGGGCGCCCTCGGCGATGTTGATCACCCGCCGGTCTTCGGATAGAAAGAGGATGTCCAGGGACACATAGGTGTTTCGCATCCAGAAGGCCCGAAGGTCGGCATCCGGGTAGATGAAAAGCATCCCCTCCGCTTCATCCAGTTTTTTGACCCTCATGAGCCCTTGTGCCCGTTCCTGCGGGGTGTCGGCTACCTGAATATCCACCGCCGCGGAAATCATCCCCTCAGCGTTTAAAAATTCCAGCCGACCGTCCCGGCGCAGGCTGCCAGCTTCGGCCGGTTCGGTTCCGCCCGCGATCATCATCATTGAAATCAGCACCCAGATACACTTTTCCATCGCAGCCCTTGGATGTGGATTTTTCCGCATGGGTTCAGCTCCCCTTCCGTTCGGTTCCCAAGAGCCGGTTGAGCACCGATTCCAACCGGATCAGGGAATAGGGTTCGAAGAAAAAAAACTAAGGAGAAAAGAAGGTTCTTCACCCGTGAAGGACCTTCTGAAATGGACCGATTTACCGACCGGATTGGGCGTCCTGAATCGCCACCTCTTCAAAGGTTTTGATGTCGGCCAGGATGCGCGTGGCGGCGTCGATCAGCTCCATGGCCAGGGCCGCCCCGGTCCCTTCTCCGAGGCGGAACCCGAGGTCGAGAAGGGGCCGAAGCCCCAGGTATTTGAGCATAAAACCGTGGCCCACCTCCACCGAGTTGTGGCTGGCGAAAAGATAGCTTTTGGCCTGAGGGGCGAGTTCGCAGGCGAGCATGGCCCCGGCGGTGGCGATGAAGCCGTCGCAGACCACCGGCAGGCCGTGGGCCGCAGCCCCGATCACCAGCCCGGCCAGGGCTCCGATTTCCAGCCCGCCGACTGCGGACAATACCCCCAGCGGGTCTTTGGGCTCGGGCCGGTGGCGCTTCAGCCCTTTTTCGACGGCCACGATCTTGCGCCGAAGTCCCTCGTCGTCCACCCCGGTGCCCCGGCCGGTCAACTGTGGAATCGGAAGTCCCGAATAGACGGCGATGATGGCGGTAGAGGGGGAGGTATTGCCGATGCCCATGTCCCCGGTCCCCAGAATATGAACCGGCCCATCGGCCAGAAGTTCATCCACGATTTCGATGCCGGCCTCGACGCTTCGCCGGGCTTCGTCCCGGGTCATGGCCGGTTCCATCGCAAAGTTGCCGGTCCCCTTTCGCACTTTTTTATGAAAGATGGGAAGGTCCGGTTCGAAATCCCAGTTCACCCCGATGTCGGCCACCCGCACCCGGGCACCGGCATGGCGGGCCAGCACGTTGATGGAGGCCCCGCCGGCGACGAAATTGTAGATCATCTGGGGGGTGACCTCCGAAGGAAAGAGGCTCACCCCTTCGGCGCAGATGCCGTGGTCTCCGGCGCAGGTCACCACCACCTTTTCCTGAAGGTGTACGTCGAGAGTCCTGAAAATCCCGGCCAGGCGGGCACCCACCTCTTCCAGGGCCCCCAAAGAACCTGCGGGTCGGGCCTGGTTCCGAAGCCGCTCCCTGGCCGCTTCATAGGTCTTTTTATCCGGCGCCTGAATCTGATCGAACCGTTTTTCCAGAAGATGCATTGGTTTTTCCTTTTCTGATGTCGGCTGAGCGTCCATTCGGGATAGACACCGTATCGCCTTTGATGTCCTTGTCTCCGTTTCCCCAGGGTTGCCATCATAGCCAGGCCGCCCGAAGCGATGATCATGGCCAAAAATTCGGTTTTGCCAAAAAAAACCGCGCTACAGGGGCTACCCCGTAACACGGTCATTTGGACACAATTACCGAAAAAGGTGTGCGGCAGGTCTTCTGACTCGCGGATCAGGCTTCGGCCGCGCCTTCCCGCTTTCCGTATGGAAGCAGTGGCATTCGGCGGCCTCGGTCCCCGCTTACAGCGCCGGTCCAACGTTACGGATTTTCACCGTATTCCCTATTCTCCCCCGCGGGCGGGGGCACCGGCACACCCATGATTACGTGCGAATCAGATAGCCACACCCAGGATAAAAATGCAAGCCTCTTTTTTGAATAGCCCGGCTGGGTGCGCACGTATCAGTCTCACTCCCCATCCGGAAAATGTATTCGGAATCACCCCGGAACCGCCGGCGCCGGTTTGCGGCGCAGGTGAGAATTGGTGAGGTAGACCCCGGTGCTGACCATGACCGCCCCCACCAGCAGGGAAAAAGTCACCGGCTCCTGAAGAATGAAAAAGGCCAGGATGATGGCGCTGACCGGAACGAAATTGATAAAGAGGCTGGCCTTGCCGGGGCCGATGGCCCGAATCCCCTCATAATACCAGATAAAGCCGACCACCGTTCCGAAGAGGCCGAGATAAACGATATTCAGCCAGTCGAGGACGGAATAATCGCTCAAGTGGGCCGACAGGCCCTCCAGATAGGCCGGAAAGAAAAGAGCGACGGTTCCCACCACCGAGGAGTAGGCGATAGAGACCAGGGGCGACAGACCCGAAAGCACCGTCTTCCCGATCAGGGAAAAGGTGACCCAGCTCAACACGCAGACCAGGATGTAGATTTCGCCCAGGCCGAGCCCTTCCCCGAGAATCTCCCCCAGGTGTCCCCGGGAAATGACCACCATGGCCCCGGTCACCGACAGCAGAATGCCGATCACCCGGACCAGATTGAGCCGCTCCTTGAAAAAATAGGCGGACAGGAGCGTGATGAAGATCGGGTTGGTGGCGATGATCAAAGAAGCCCGGCCCGCGGTGATCAGCTTGAGAGATTTGAAAAAAAAGATGTTGTAGGCGAAAACCCCGGTCAGCCCCAGCAGGATGACCGGCAGAATCTGGCGCGGCTTGAGGGCGGGCAGCCGCCCTTCGACCCGCCAGGTCAACAGCAGCAGACAGGTTGAGGCGATAAGGAACCGAAGAAAAGCGGCCGAAGCCGGGTCCACATGGCCTGCGATCATTCGGCCGGCCACGAAGGTCCCTCCCCACAGGATCGCGGTCATCAGGAGCTTGAAATAGATCAGCATTCTTGAAAAATCCGTTCCGCCGGGGCGGGGGGTCTTGCGGGCGCAAAACAAAAGTGGAGTTACGGCCCCGCTTGCCGTCACTCCACTCACTCCGGTTTAATCTACCGTTTTGGCAGCCGATTTAACTGCCGTTTTGGAAACGGCTGAGAACCGGCTCGATTTTGAAAGAATTATCTACTCACCGGCCACATCTTTGCCGCAGTGCTTGCAGACATTGGCCCGTTTCTTGACGATCTCCGCACAGAAAGGGCATTCCCGGGTATAATGCCGTTCATGGATCTTGTTGATCGCCTCTTCCACCCCTTTGCGCAGGATGTCGTTTCCATACTTGTTTTCCTTGAGCGCGTCAATGGAAACCGTGTCGCCGACATCGCCCATCACCTCGGCGGCCTTCAATCGAACCCGGGGGGGTTCGGCGGGATCCAGCAGAATCCGCTGCACCGTCACCTTGTCTTCGGAGACCAGGCATTCGGCCAGTACAGCCAGGCCCTTTTCGGTTTTTTCATCCCGACGCTTTCGCTCCCGCATCACCTCATCGTCGATGATCTGGCCCTGGCCGCCCTGGGGACCCCACACCGGCATGCACTCATAGGTCCCCGAATCGGGGTAGCACATGCATCGATACGAGGCCCTCCGGCCGTAGTTTTCTTCGATGTTCTTCCATCCCGATTCATAAAGGGTGCATTCATCGTTGAAACAGACATATAGAAAAGGCGTACCCCAGCCCAGCCCGTCGTCCATGGTCATCATGGGCACCTCCCACAGGCTCATGGTTTCGCCGCAATGGGGGCAATCGGGTTTGTCCTGGGCGATGACCTTCTCCAGGACCTGTTCTCGTGTTTCAAAAGCCATGTTGTTTTTCCTTCCGTATGAATGGCCTCTTCGCGGACCCTGTATTCAATCCAAGAAAAAAATAAGCTTACGAATATCAAGGGCCTACTCCGAAAAAGCGCCATGTTGTTTTATTTCGTTATCCAGAACCTAAGCCCTCTTTTGCTCTTGTCAAACGAAATACGGAACGGGAACAAGGTCACTGGTTTCCAAACCCGTTGCTCTCTCCGCAGTCGGGGCAGACCCAGGTGATTCCGTTGCAGGAGACGCCCCAGAAATTCTCATCCATGCACGCCTGGCACATTCGAAACCCGCACCGGCACCCCCAGCAGAACGGGAAGGTCCCGCCGCAGCAGTGGCATCGGGTCATCCCTTTGCGGCGATGCCGTCGGCGGTAGGCGGATCGATCAGGCGCCGATGTAGTTGGCATGATCCACCTTCATACACCGGTCCATCACCACATCGATGCCGGCTTCGGTCAGGGCTTTGGCGACCGCTTCGCTGCGGATGCCGAGTTGAAGCCAGACCGCCCTGGGCTTCACCCGAAGGAATTCGGCCAGGTGCTCAGGCACCTGCTCGGAGCGACGAAAGACGTCCACCAGATCCACCGGGCCTTCCAGGTCGTCGAGGGATGTGTAGACCGGTTCGCCGAGAATCTCCTTCTGGCCGGGCCGCACCGGAATGATTTTGTATCCCTTGGTTTGCAGATACCGGGCCACCCGGTGGGAATCCCGGTCTTCTTTGGGGCTCAACCCGAGCACCGCCACGGTGTTGACGTTTTCAAGCAGCGACTGAATCTCCTCCCGCGTGGTCAATACCCTGCCTTGATTCATGGTATACTTCCTTTCTCAGGTTCATCCTTTGGCTTGTCGTTTGGGACCATAAATGATACAATCGGCCCGTACCCATTGAAATTAAATCCCAAATTAAGTCGGGATGAAGGAGCTGTCAATCCACCCTTATGTCGAAACTGATCTTGATACCAAAAAGGCAATCACAACCACAACACGGAAGGAGGATACAGTATGGGCGCCAAAAAAATCCTGATGCTGGTAGGCGATTTCGTGGAAGACTATGAAGTTATGGTGCCGTTTCAGGCATTACAAATGGTGGGCCACACGGTCCATGCGGTCTGCCCCGACAAGGAGGCCGGGGATGCGGTCCGGACCGCCGTCCATGACTTTGAAGGGGACCAGACCTACAGTGAAAAACCGGGCCACAACTTCACCCTTAACGCCGCCTTCGATGAGATTCAGTCCGAGGACTACGACGCCTTGGTGATTCCCGGCGGCCGGGCCCCCGAGTACCTGCGGCTCAACCCTCAGGTTCTGGAGATCGTCCGCCACTTCGCCGAGGGCAAAAAACCGATCGCCGCCATCTGCCATGGCATTCAGATCCTCACC
>CAZNLT010000054.1:0-31656 GCA_964573705.1 uncultured Desulfobacterales bacterium | reverse complement strand
CCAGGGGCAAGGTTCAAAATTGGACTTCCTGAATGTACAATTCAAAACAGGTGCCTGCACTTTTGCTTCGTTTAAAATGATTTATTATCATTTGATTTATTATTCAAGCCCGTCCGTTTGGATGCTTTTTTCCTGAAACCGGACCAAGTTATCTGCCTTGGCCTTGAGCCCGGATCATCGGCTCTCGCACCTAAAATTCTCCCTGGGCACTGGGCACTTGCACCTGGGCACTGGGTACTTGCACCTGGGCACTGAATTCATAAATCCGTTCCGGAATGCGAATTCCATTCTTGACCCGCCGGGCCGGGGGCGGGGCCATGGCGATGGCGGCCGATACCGTGAACAGAATGGCGTTGGCCGGCACATGGAGGTTGAAATCGCTGATGCTGTGGACCAGAATGGCGGTGACCCCGGCCATGGCGCCGAGGGTGGAGCCCCGAACCAGTCGGCTGGGGCTTTTTAGCTTGCGCAGGCCGTTTCGATAGAAGACGAACCCCATCCACAGAATGAGAACGACCAGTCCCATACCCGTTTCGGATGTGAAATGGAGGTAATCGTTGTGGCCCATCATGAAGCGTCCTTTGAAACCGGGGGGCTGATATCGGGTGTAGATGGTGGTGAATGTGCCCGGGCCCGACCCTAAAACCGGGTAGTCTTTTATCATTTCGATGATTCCCTTCCAGGCAAACACCCGGGATGCAAGACTCGGATTGTTTCCGGCCTCTTCCAGTGTTTTGACCCGTTTCACCACGGTGGTGCTGGAGATGATGGTGATAAAACAGAAGAAAATACCAATGCTGCACCAGAACAGTAGTTTCCGGTTCTTGGCGATCTGTTTGGCGAACAGGATCAAGGACATGAAGGTGAGCCCGATCAAAAGCCCGATCCACCCGCCCCGGGAGAGGGTGAAAATGATCGCCAGAAACAGGAGGGCGGCCACGAAGATGATCACGACTTTTTGGGACCTGCGGGTTCCGTTCAAAAGAAGCCCCAGCGCCAGGGGGATGGCCATTTCCAGATATCCGGCCATGTGGTTGCGGTTGACATAAGTGGCGGAAAGACTGCCTTGTGAGTTGCCGTATTCGTACCAGGGGAACGGGTTGGCGCCGATCAGTTTGAAAAATCCCAATACCGACAGAAACAGGGCCACGGAAACGATCAGGTAAATGAGTTGCCGAAGATCGGATCGGGTGCGAACGGTATGAAGGGTCAAAAAATAGATCACCACACAGTCGGCCAGTAGCATCCAGGACCAGAAGCTGGTGTACCGGTGGGAAGAGAAGACGGCCGACACCAGCACCAGGCCCGACAGTACCAGCAGCGGCAAATCCAGCGGCGTTTGAATGCGCCGCCAGTCCCACTTCCAGCTGCACCCTAATAGGAACAGCACCGCCGCCGCCCAGGTCACCAGATGGACCAACGCCACCGCCCACCCCTCCACCGCTCCCCGCGCCAGCGGCGCAGCGACCAGGAGAAAAAACAGAAGGTATTTGATTGCTATTCGAAAGTGCATAGAGATTTTAGGTGATGGGTGATAGGCGATGGGCGATGGGCTATGGGCTATAGGAACTTTAGTATGACGAACCCGTCCTATGGCCCAGGCCATGCTTATCCGCCGAGAGATTTTCTTTCGTTTTCTGCTCTTTCTCTATAAATTCTCAATCCTAAACCCTGAACCCGGGCACTCGCACCCGGGCACTTGAACCTGGGCACTGGGCACTTGAACCTGGGCACTTGAACCTGGGCACTCGTCCCTATCACCTCAACTCCCTCGCCAACGCCGTCTCCCGCTCCGCCCGATCCATCTTTTTCTGCCTCCGCAGCACCCCGGCAAACACCCGGCGGTAATGGGGGTTGCGGGGGTCGTACAGCGTGGCCTTTTGAATCGCCAGTTCCATTCGGTCCCAGTCCTTTTCGGTTTGGGCGATACGGGCCAGCCAGTAGTAGGCTTCGGCCCGGGGTTTGTCGGTGTTGACCGCCTTCAGGACCTGCCGGGCGTCTTCATGCCGCTTCAAATCCATCAGGAATCGGGCATACAGGATATCGGCCGTACAGGAAAAAAAGAAGCGGTCCCGGTTTTCGGTGAAAAAAAGGTCGAACCCTTCCAGCAAGTCTTCGGATTTATAGATCCGGTAGATCTGCTCCAGGGTGGATTCGGGGCGAGGGCTCAGGGAAAGCCCGTTGACGAACTGTTCGGCGGCTGCGGGCAGGTCGCCGCTCTGGATGTACAGCTTGCCCAAGTGGAGATAGTTGCCGGCGGTGTTTTGGGCTGGTGCCGTATCAAGGGCCCGGCGGTACCAGGTGACGGCCAGGGTCCATTGTTTTTTTTCAGCCGCTGCTTTTGACAAGTACACAAAGGCTTGTTTGGGGAAAATCGCTTTTTCGACTGCTGCATGCAACCCTTCAAGGCAGGCCGATTCGACGGCCGTACTCCAGAAGGCTTTCCGTTTGAGATCGGAATAAATGGGCGGATAGCCGGCCACCAGTTCCCGGACGATTGGAATCATGGCCTCTTTTTCGCCGTGGCGGGCCAGATCGTGGAGCAGGGCATAGTTGTACAGCAGGCCGTTGGGGCGCAGCCGGACCGCTTCCTGAAAATAGAACCGGGCGGGCAGCCTCGGGGCGTGGGCCGCATCCTTCGATTGGGCCCCTGTTTCCAGCCGGGCGACGGTCAGCCCCAGCCGGTAGTGGACCTCGGCAGAGAGCGGATGGAGCCGGATCGCGGTTTGGAAGGCGTCCCGTGCCCGGGATAGATCAGCACGGCCCCGGTCGGCGGTGGCGGCCCGGTCGGCCAGTTCGAGATAGATTTCCCCCAGTTGTTTGTAGATGCGGCTGTCCCGGGGCTGGTATTCGGCTGCGGTTTTCAGCCGGGTTTCGGCCAGACCGTAATAGTGACTCTGAATCAGTGCGTCGGCCTGAAACTGGTGGTATTCCGACAGGAACCGGCAACCCAGCAGATAAAAGAGACCCGATGCGGCAGCCAGAATCAGGCAGGCCAATCCGCTTCTGAGGGGGATGGAAGGAAACGGTGCCTCGGCGCGGATGGTCATCGGGGTGTCGAATCCGAATCGGTGTCTCCGTAATAGCTCGAATAATATTTATAATAATTATAGTAGCCGTTCTTTTTTATATTCACCGAGTTGAGAACGACCCCGAGCAGGTTGGCCTGGGTTCGGTGGAGCTGTTCCAGGGATTTGATAATCAAGTCGCGTTTCAAATATCCCGATTTGACCACCAGGGCCACACCGTCCGCTTGAGGAGCGAGCAGCAGGACATCGCTGGCGATCAAGACCGGCGGGGTATCGATGATCAGATAATCGAACTGCGACTTGAGCATATCCAGCAAAAATGTAAGACGCTCCGATCCCAGCAATTCCGAGGGGTTGGGTGGAATGAACCCACAGGGAAGCAGCCAAAGCTTCGGGGAGTCGGTGCGAAGCAGGGCGGCGTTCACCTGCTTTTGGAGAAAGGGCAGTTGGTCATGGGCATCGAGGAGCTGGGCAATCATCGGTTCAACCAGCCCGAAGGAGCCGGATTTCGGAGGTGTAACCTGGGAATCCGGTCGGTTTTCAAACTGAAATGTGCCGGTCTCCATTTTCGAGAGGACCTGAAAGCTCTCCATCAAATGAATATTCAGAAGCCCTTTGAGGTTCTTTTCTTTTAAGAACCCGAGATTGACCAGCATGACCCCTGACTTGAGGCCGGTATCCTTCTGCCCCTGGAGGGCCAGCTGCGCGTTCTTCGCAGAGAGGATGCCGTTCTGGATGAGGACATTGATAAATTTCTTATCCTCGGGCCGGGTCAGCCAGGTGATATCGACGGCTTGGCCCTTTAAAAAATGGACTTCCACCTGGTCGTGATCATCGGACACATGCAAAACGCCGGTCCGGTTCTGGAGTTGAATCAACCGGAACAGGTCCATGATACTGACGGTATCCAGATTTCCCTTCTGAATATCGGTATTGAATGCATCCGATAAAAGGGTGGTCAGGCCCGTGTTCCTGGAGGCTTCGAATAAACGGCTGAGGGTGGGTTTTCGCAGGTCCGCATCAATCAGCAGGGCGGTTTTTCCGGTTTGGGCAATCGTCTGACCCAGGTTGTATGCCGTGATGGTTTTTCCCTCAGCCTGGCCGGCGCTGGTGATCACCATCGACTGGATACGCTTGTCCGGGGAGGAAAAGTGGAGATTGGTCCGCAGTTTCCGGTACGCCTCGGCAAAATGAGACCGGGTCTGGGGGGCCCCATCCATCAGCACGTGGGGATAATCGGTCTTCAGGTTCGTTTTTTTTGTTTTTTTGAACATCAGGGTTTCTCCGCCTCCGGAATCAGGGAGAGCACCGGCACCCCGAGATACCGCTCCACATCCTCTTCGGATCGGATGGACTGGTCCATGAATTCGAGCAGGAAGGCCAGGCCGGCGCCGAGCATCAGCCCTAAAACGGCGCCGAGCATGATATTTCGCTTCTTGTCGGGTTTGACCGGAACCGGGGGGATGATCGCCTCCTCGACGATGCGGATATTGCTGACGTCGAGATCTTCATCGATGGCGGAGGTTTCGATCTTGGAAAGCAGGGTGTCATAGAGCTTCCGGTTGGTTTCCACATTGCGCTGGAGCATGGCATACCGGAATTCTTTTTTATTGGCTTGAAGCGCCACATGTTCGGAGGAGGCCATATTGTCCTGCAGAATTTCCTCTTTGCTCTTGAGGACCGCCAGTTTGGCTTCAAGGTTATCGATCTCTTTGTTCAGTTCGTCGTTCAGCTTGCTTCGGGTTTGCTCGACCCGGCTTTGGATCTGAACCATTTTGGGGTGTTTGGATTTGTACACCTGGCTCAACCGGTTGGATTCGACCTCTAAATTGAGAACCTGGGAGTAAAGTTCATTGATCAGCGGATTGTTGATCAACAGGCGGCCGTGGATTATGGACCCTTTCTGTCTGGAAATGCGCTTCAACTCGTTCATCTTTGATTCAAGTTCCATCCGTTGGGACCGGGTTTCCAGGTATCCCTGGTTCGATTCCTGAATCTGCTGGGAGATAAGGTTGCGTTTTCCTTCGATGGAATAGATTTGCTCGTTTTCCTTGAATGCCTGAAAGGCGGTTTCGGAATCTTCCAGTTTCTTCTGAACCTCATACAGCTGATCGGTCATCCAGTTGAGCATGTCCTGGGAGGACTTGAGCCGGCCGGAGGCCTGGTGCTGAATATAGGTCTGGGCGAGGGTGTTGGCGATCTCCCGGGCCATGATCGGGTCGGTGTCGAAGGCGTTGATCGTCAAGAGGTTGGTGTCCCGAACCTGGCCGACATTCAGCTTTCCGCCCAGGTACTGGACCAGTTTGGTTTCCCGGTCCGGCGGGGGAACGGCGGCCGGCTCCGATTGCCCCAGGAGAAGAGAAAAATTCTTTCTCAAGCCGGAGAGATAGGTTTTGAGGTTAAAAAAGAAAGCCTGAATCGGGCCCAGTGTGTAATCTTCCGTTTTGGTCTTCTGAGGATCGAAACGTCGGTTCAGGCCTAACTCCCGGGCGACTTTTTCCAACACCGGGCGGGACTTCAACAGCCGCATATGGGTATTGATAGAGACCTGATTGCTTAAAAATCCTCCGTAATCGATTTTTTCACCGGTTACCGGCGAGGTGATGGCTTTGTAATCGATGACCATGGTACTGGTCGCCTGATATACCGGCTGTGTTCGAAAGGAGATGAAGACGGCGATGCCGAGCACTGCGGCAAAACAGGCCGCGATCAGCCATTTGTGTTTAAGCAGAATGTGGAGGTAATCGGAGAGATGAATGCTCTCTTCCGGTTCCTGCATGTAGTCGGATTCCATCGGGTGCATATAAAAGGGTCCTCTGTAAGGGAATATCGGTTTCTAAAATAATGCCTTTGCAAGCTTCCGATCCCGGCGGGCCGGTTCGTCAGAACCAGCTTTCGGGGACGCTGACGATATCGCCGGGTTGAAGCTGCATGTCCGGGATGTCCCCGTCGATGACATCGTTGAGATTGATTTTATAGATCTTCTGCCGATCCCCTTCTTTGCGGACCACTTTGGTGCGGTTGGGGGCGGCGAATTTGGCGAAGCCGCCGGCGATGATGCAGGCGTTGAGAGCGGTCACCCCTTCCTTAAAAGCGTATTCCCCCGGTCTTTTGACCTCCCCCTGAACAAAGATGGACGATTCGGAGATGTCTTCTTCGGATGCCGAAGGAATATAGACCACGTCGCCGGGCTGAAGGGTGATGTTTTCGCTCAGGTTTCCCTGGTCGATCAGCTTCCGAAGATCGACCTTGAGCGGTTCCTTTTCCGACAGGAGTTCTTCTACATTCTCTCCCTCCTGAATCTGGTCTGTGGCATCCCGAAGAACATAAGCGGTGTTGGACCGCTTTTCGGAGGACCCGCCGGCCTGGGCCAGGAGCTTCAACAGGGTCTGTTCGGAATGGGATTCATACAGACCCGGGGAGTTGACCGCGCCGGTGATATAGTACTTGAAGGTGCGATAATCGGTCACATAGAGGTTGATTTCCGGGTTGACGTAGTAATCGGCGGCCAGCGGTTCATAGATCCGGTTCTGAAGTTCGGGCAATGTCAGCCCTTCCACCTGAACCGCACCCAGAAAGGGGACGTTCACTTCTCCCTGTTCGCTTACCCGCAGCTGCACCGAGTGCTCCACGGCCCCGCCGGCGAAAATGGTAAGCGACAGCACGTCGCCGGGTGCGACATGATAGCCCTCTCCCTGGGCCAGGGCCGACGAGGCGACCCCTGCCGAGGCGCTCACCACAGCCAAAAGCAAAAGAAATCGATAGAGCTTTTGAAGATCCATAACTTAAATTATAATCCTATTCTACCCCTGCAAAAGATGGGTAATGAAGGCGACGGCCGGAATTGATAAGCCTATTTTATAGCGCGGAAAGCGGATAATTGGCAAGGGGAACATTTTAGGCGATAGGACATTACCTTTATTGAACTAAAATCAACGGCGGTCTTGAACTTGAATCATAATTTCTATCGCTTCGGTTTTCCTCGGCCTTCTGCCCTTTACCCCCGGCCCTTGCCCCTTGAACCTTGCCCCTTGAACCTTGCCCCTTGAACCTGGGCCCTTGAACCTGGGCCCTTGAACCTGGGCCCTTGAACCTGGGCCCTTGAACCTGGGCCCTTGAACCTCAAACCTCAAACCTCAAACCTTTCCTAATCTCCCGTGTTAAAAGCGGTATTCACCCCCAAGGTGATGTAGGTGTTGTCGTATTCGAACCGTTCCAGATTCGAGTCATTGTTTTCATAGCCGGCGGTCAGAAGCAGCGTCATCCAACGAAACAGGTTGTACCCGATGCTGGCCTGAATGCCGTAACGGTCGTCTTCCCGATCTTCGATATCGCCGTCCGGCAGCAGAATACTGTCCTGCCGGTACTCGCCTTCCCGGTAAAAGGTATTGAGGGTGACCGGGATTCGGCCGCCTCGAAAGAGTTTTCCGAAACTGAGGGAGGCTTGAGTGGCCCGGAAAAAGTTTTCGGCAATACCCGATTGATTGAAGTTTTGTTCCAGGGCAATGCGGGTATAGGTGTCATACCCCAGCTGTCGGGTAAAGGCCAGCAGCCAGGTGAATGTATCTTCGTCTTCGCGGGCGTCAAATTGCCGATCGGCATATCCGACCGAAGCCTCATACAGGTTGTATTTGGACTGTTTGCGGAGGGAGAGGCGGATATGGTCCTGGGTGTAGTCGGATACGTCGACGTCATAGTCGCGGTCGGCGTATTCATAGCCCAGGGAGAGCCACCAGGTGGGCCGAAACTCATAGTTGAGCCCCACGATGCCGGCGTGCTCGATGGAATCCTCATCGGTTTCATCATCGTATTCGGTGATGGTGTTCCGGTACCGCAGATCCAGAGAAATCCGGCGGGTCATCTGGTAGTAGATCATGGGGGTGAGCCGGTTGATGTAGTATTTTTCCCGCCGGATATCATTGGCCAGCCGGTCGGCCTTGCTCCGTTCATTGGTCCGGTGGAAGACATCCTCCAGCCCTATCGTGATCTTGTTGGTCGGAATGGTGCGGCCGATAAAGCTGAAGGTATGGCCGATATAGTTGTCATCCTCGGCATCCTTTTCACCGGCGGGCGGATCATCGATATCCCAGTAGGAATGTGAATTGAGAGAATATCCGAGGCTGAACATGGTTCGGCCGGTATCGTATTCCACCTGAAGGCCCGGCTGAATCAATAGCTCGAATACATCCCGCTCATTTTCTTTCGTCCGGTAGAAGTTGTCTTCGGCCCCGACGGCTGCCGAGAAGGTGGGGACGATTCGAATCTTGTTCTTGCCCATATCAAAGTCTTTGGCTTCCAGATAGATCATCGGTTGCAGAAGGATCCGCTCCTGCCGAATCGGGTCTTCGAAATCCTCATCCGTGTTTCCGCTGACAGGGGTCAATGCAAGACCGATACCCATGGGAAGCAGCAGGGTTAATAAAAAGGTGAAAAAGATGGTTCGGAAGAGACTGTCCCTTCCGATTCGAGTTCTGAAAGCTGTCATGTTCCGCCTCGCTTCTGGCAAATAGAGGGGTTGATTAAACTGTAATATTCTGTTCGAGGTCTGCAGCAATGCCGGGTTCAGGGCTGCTGCGACCGCGGTCACGGTCGCATGGGGCTGGCGGCCTCTTCATCTTCTGCGATTCGGGTGTTATCCAGCAGGGGCTCTTTCCACCAGCTGCCGGGCCCCGGCGCACAGGGCGGCCGGCCGGGCGAGGCGGCGCCGGCGGCTATACCCGCAGCAATGGCTTCGCCGGTGAGGGTTTCAACTTCCTGGATCTGGGTCAAAATCGCCTCCCATGCTTGAATCGCTTCCGGATCATCGCCGACCGAAATGGCGTATTCGACGATGGGTCGGGTGCGGCACAGGGTGGTGGCGAGCAGATAGGCTTCATTGACCGCCAGCTGTCCCAGTTCGCGGTTCTGGCTGGTTTCGGCCAATTGGGCCACCGCCAAAATCGCAGCGGTATAGTTTCCAAGCACCTGAGTGATTCGGTCCGCCAGAACCGGGTCGGAAAAAGAATCCGCCAACTGGTAGGCCTGCTCCAGAACAGCCGGATGATTTTCCGCAACCCCGACAACCAGCCGGGCCAGCGCCGGATTGCCGGCGGTTCTGGCATAGCCGGCCAGTTCCCGAATGGTCTCGCTCATGGGGCCTTCGGCGGCGATGGCGGCGGTGGCCAGCCCCAGATTGGCGTTCTCGGTGGCGATCTGAAGGATGGTATTGATGATGCCGTCGACAGTGCCGCCGGCTTCAACAACCGCTAGCGCCAATTCGGTATTTCCGGTATCCCGGGCCGTTTCCGCAGCGGTTAAAAGCGCCTGGGCGGATGTCTCGGAGATGTTGAGCGCCGATTTCAGGATGGTAATGGAAACCGGGGACGGGGCTTGGTCAACGACGGTCTGGACGGGTGCGGCCACCTGATCGATCACTTCAACCGCCTGAATGGCCAACTCTCCGTTTCCCTGCATCTTCGCTTCCTGAATCAGCTCCTTGGACAGATCCACCGCCTGATTGGCGTTCGACAGGATCGATAAGGCGCCGTCGGGGTAAACGATCTCCATGCGAGCAGCCTCCAAAGCTGCCTGCGCGAATCCCTCGGCCTGGTTCAATTTGCCCTGAAGCCCTGCTTCCTGGCCGAAAGCTGCGGGAACCAGAAAAGCGAATGCCAGGAATCCGAAAATGGCATACGCCTGTGCTTTTCTCAAACCCGGGAAAAAATAAATTTGCGGCATGACCGGTTCCTTTTTAATTTTTTTAAAGTTTATTTGATTTTGAATAAGGAGTGACACAATAGATGCACGAATTCAATAGAAGGAATCGGGTAAATAGCCGGAAGGAACTTCCTACTTCCCTGTTCGCGCAACCGATACCCCATCTACGATTATACGATCAAAGAGTAAGCGCTTCGGTACCAAAGCCCGATAAAAATGGAACCTATCAACCCGATTCGTCGGAAAACGGGTCCTTTTGGTCTTCAGTGCAATACTCACCTGTGAAAATGGTATTTCCTACATTATCTGAATTGTGACTGAGGGGAAGGTAAAAATACCAGGGGAAGGATAGTCGGCGATGGGCTTTTTGTCAGAACCGCTGATAATCCTGATGCTTCGAATGGCGCAGATCGGAAGCATTTGCCACCAGCTTCCACCAGCTGCCTGATCCGAATCATCTCCGGATCTGAAATTTTTTGCCCCATCTGTTCTCTCTCACCCATCACCTATCGCCTATCACCCATCACCTAACCCCTCTCCCCCAACAACCGACTCACTCTCGCCAACCCCGTTTCCCCACCTTTTGCCATCAATACCTCCCGAACCGATTCGAAACAACACCGGATCACGGCGGTCTTGGGCCGGGGAGAGGCCAGCTGTGCGTCGATGGTGCGAAGGTCGGCCATGAATTCGGCCAGGGGGTCGAATGCCAGTTCCAGTTCGGCGACATTGACCTTGAGAAAGGCACTTACTGCTTCCACCGCCTCCCGGCCGGGCCCGTCCAGAATCGGTGCATCGGTCAGCCGGGCTTTGGCATCGGCTTCATCTCCTTCACCTGCGCCCAGACTTTTGGCGGCCTCGATGCCGTCGTCGGTGATGGCGATGCCGCCGGACAGGGTGCGGATTTCAATCAGCCCTTCGCTCATCAGGTTTTCAGCGATTTGACGGGCCTCGTCCTTTTCCAGCCCCAGACCCGAGCCGATCTCATACATGGAGGTCGATTCGGCGGTCATGCCTTGGATTTTTTCATACAGTTCCAGCAGGAACCGGGAGTCGCCGGGGCCCGGGGTCGGTATGGCCATATGGATGTCCTCTATTCAGGTTAGGCAGATGTGGCGAATCTCGTATTACGTTCCTAATAGACCAAATGGATTATAATTTCAAGGAATAAAAAAGGAATATATCCGATCCGGCCTCGATTCGGGTGTTGCCATTTTCCGGGATTTCTTCTATGGGATAGGCGCAACGGCGAGATTCAAGGTTCAAGGTTCAAGGTTCAAGGTTCAAGTGCCCAGGTTCAAGGGCAATGGCCCATAGCCTAATCTTAGAAGGAGCTTTTTTCGATTTCTGGAATTCAGACAGTTTTTAGAACGCGGGAGACCACCGGCAAGTGGCTGACCTTTTCGGTGGTGGCGGTGGGGGTGTTCATGTCCACCCTGGACGGGTCCATCGTCAATATCGCCCTGCCGGCCATCATGGCGGATCTGAATGCGCCGATGGCCACCATCGAATGGGTAATGCTGATCTATCTGCTGACGATCTCCTCTCTGCTGCTCAGCTTCGGCCGGCTCAGCGACATACGGGGGCGGCGGTGGGTCTACACCCGGGGGCTGGTGGTCTTTTCGGCGGGGTCGCTGTTCTGCGCTCTGGCCCGGGAGGCGGGCTGGCTGATCGCGGCCCGGGCCTTTCAGGGACTGGGGGCGGCGATGATCATGGCCTGCACCCAGGCTATTGTGGTGGATGCCTTTCCCGCATCGGAGCGGGGGCGGGCCATGGGGATGATCGGGGCGGTGGTGGCCTCGGGGCTGACCGCGGGGCCGGCCTTGGGCGGGTTCATTTTGCATCTATTCAATTGGCAAACCATTTTTTATATTAATGTCCCTATCGGCCTGGCTGCTGCTGCGGCGGCCGCGGTCCTGCTCCGGGGAAGCGCTTCGGATCGGCGGCGGCCCGAACGCTTTGATGCGGCCGGCGCCGTTTTGCTGGCCCTCAGCACCGGCGCGTTTCTCTATGTCATCACCCACGGCTACAAAGACGGGTACGCCAGTCCGATCGTCCTCCTGGCGGGCGGGCTGGCGATTTTTTCCGCAGCGGGTCTGGTCTGGGAGGCGCACCATGTCGCCCACCCGATCATTTCGCCGTCACTGCTCCGGATCCGGCTGTTTATCCTGCCGATCATTGCAGCCATGATTCTGTTCGCGGGGCTGTTCACCATCGTCTTCATGATGCCGTTTTACCTGATGCATCCCCGGGGCTTATCGGAGCACCAGGCCGGCACCCTGATGGTGACCCTGTTCGCCTTTTTGTTTGTCTTTGCGCCGATCTCCGGCTCTCTGAGCGACCGGATCGGCTCCCGAATGCTCTGCACCCTGGGAATGGCCGTGGTGGCTTTGTCGCTCTATCTGCTCTCGAATATGTCGCCCACCCTGCCCCAGCCGGCGATCGCCTGGCGTCTGGCCCTGGCCGGGGCGGGCACCGCCCTTTTCACCGCCCCCAACAATGCGGCGGCGATGGGGGCGGTGCCGGTGCGGTACATGGGGACCGCAGCCGGCACCGTGGCCACGGTTCGGAACCTGGGGATGGTGCTGGGGATCGCCCTGGCCGGCGCTGTCTTCAACCTGGTTTTCCTGCGCCAGAGCGGCGGTCTTCTGTTTTCGGAATACCGTCCCGAGTATGAGCCGGTTTTTATGAACGCCTTTCAATATGCCATGCGGGCGGGGGCGGTGGTAACCGGAATCGGTATTGTGGTTTCATTTATGCGAGGACCCGACGCACCATGAAAAACAGCAGAATCAAAGCGGTATTGTTCGATTTCGACGGCACCCTGACCCACCCGGGGGCCCTGGATTTCAGCCAAATCAAGCGGGCGGTGGGCTGCCCCGAAGAGACCCCGGTTCTGGAGTATATCGATGGGTTGGCGGATGCCTCGGAGCAGACGCGAATTCACCGGGAACTGGAGCGGTTCGAAATGGAGGCGGCGGCCGGTTCCCGGGCGAATCTCGGGGCCGAAGACCTGCTGGTATACCTGCGCGCCAAGGGATTGAAGCTGGGCATTATCACCCGGAACCGGCTTCAATCGGTGACCCGGGCCCTGGAGAATTTCGAATCGATCTTCGAGGCCGATTTTGATATCATCATTTCCCGGGATGATCCGGTGTCGCCCAAGCCGAGCCCCGAGGGGATTCGCCTGGCGGCCCGGCGGCTCGGGGTCGACCCTTCTGAAATGCTGGTGGTGGGGGATTTCGCCTTTGATGTGGAGGCCGGCAATCGGGCCGGCGCCACCACCGTTTTTCTGGACACCGGGGTCATGACGGCGGAGGACAGCGATCATACCGTCTCTTCTCTGGCGGCGCTTCAGGACCTGATTCGATTATACCTGCCGCTGCCCGCCGGGAAATTCCCCAACGACCTTCTGAAGCGGTATCTGGAGGCCTTCGATTTTGCCGATCCCTCGGTGATCATTCATCCGGGCATCGGGGAGGACACGGCGGCGGTGGACGTGGAACAGGAGGAGGTTCTGATTCTCAAATCGGACCCCATCACCTTTGTGACCGATGCCATCGGCCAGTTCGCGGTGATGATCAATGCCAATGATCTGGCCACTGCCGGGGCGGCGCCCCGGTGGTTTCTCACCACTCTGCTGTTTCCCCCGGGCTTTACCCCCGCGGAAATTTTCAAGGTGCTGCGGGACCTCGAATCGGTCTGTCGCCGATGGGGAATCACCCTCTGCGGCGGCCATACCGAGATCACGGATGCGGTGACCCGACCGGTGGTCAGCGGTACCCTGGCCGGTACGGTGGTCCGGTCGAAGCTGATAGACAAACGGAACATGCGGACCGGAGACCGGGTGCTGCTCACCAAAGGGGTGGCGGTGGAGGGCACCACCATCATCGCCCGGGAGTTCGAAGAGCGGCTGACCGATCTGGGCGTTCCCGAAGCGGAGATCGCCTGGTGCCGAGGGCTCCTCGATCGGCTCGGGGTGATCGAGGAGGCCCGGATCGCCGCGGAAAACCCGGGCACCAGCGCCATGCACGACGTGACCGAGGGGGGCCTGGCCACCGCCCTGGCCGAGCTGAGCGAGGCCGGCGGACACCGGATTCGGGTGCGGATGGAAAGCATCCCGATATTCCCCCAGACTGCGGCCCTGTGCCGGCTGCTGGGTATTCAGCCGCTTGGGCTGATCGGTTCCGGAAGTCTCCTGATCTGTTGCCGGAAGGAGGGGGTCAAGGATCTCATTCGCCGTCTCTTCGAGGCCTCCATCGAGGTGACGGTGATCGGGGAGGTTCTCGATGAGGGCACAGGCATCGAAGCCCTTGAGGAAGGCCGCCGGGTCGAGTGGCCCCGGTTTGAGGTGGATGAATTGACGCGGTTGTTTTAAAAAGTGAGAAGTGAGAAGTGAGAAGTGAGAAGTGAACATTGAGCAGTGAACAGCGATAGGGGTTTTCCTGCTCACTGCTTTCTGCTCACTTTCCCTCGGAGAATCTATGCTTTTTGTCATCGATGTCGGAAACACCAATACCGTGATGGGGATTTATGACGGGGAGCGGCGGGTTCAGGACTGGCGGATTCGGACGGAGCGAAACACCACGGAAGACGAATTCAACCTGCTGGTGTCGGGGCTTTTCAGGGGGAGCGGGGTTCGCCTCTCCGATGTGACGGATACCATCATTTCCAATGTGGTGCCCCCCATGAGCTCCATCCTGGACGCCTTCTGCCGGAAATACCTGAATCGTGCGCCGTTCTGGGTGGATGCCCGAACCGCTGCAGGAATGGAGATCCTTTACAGCAACCCCGCAGAGGTGGGGGCCGATCGGATCGTCAATGCGGTGGCCGCCTATGCCAAATACCGGACCGGACTGATCGTGATCGATTTTGGCACCGCCACCACCTTCGATGCCATTTCGGAGAGGGGTGCGTATCTGGGCGGCGCCATCAGCCCGGGGATCCGCATCGCAGCCGACGCCTTGTTCATGAAGGCCTCCAAGCTGCCCCGGGTGGACATCATCCAGGCGCCGGAGCGGGTGATCGGAAAGGATACCATCGGATCGATTCAGGCCGGGGTCATTTTCGGATACGCCGGACTGGTGGACGGGATGGTCCGCCGAATGCGCGAGGAAATGGATCCGGCGCCGAAAGTGATCGCCACCGGCGGGCTGGCCCCGCTCATGGCCGACGTGGCCGAATCCATCGAAGCGGTGGAACCCGATCTCACCCTGGAAGGTCTTCGTCTTCTCTACAAAAGGATCGCCGCAGCCCCCGGGCCATAGCGCCCGGCCCGTGGCCCGGCATCCGCAACCCGAACAAATTTTAGGGATATTTTTCCATGCGCTTGAATTTGAGTCTCGGCAAAAAAATAGGATTCGGTTTTATGGTGGTTCTGGCGCTGACGATGGTGGTCGGCGGGGCGGGGTATCTGGCCCTGCGTCACATGACCGGCGGCATGAAGCGCTACCGGGAGGTTCAGATCGCCCAGTACCACTTCTATCAGGCAAAAGAGCAGACCGACCAGTGGCTGCTGAACAACTACCAGGAAGGGCGTTCGGCCCAGGAAGCGGCCCGCCTGGCGGCCCATGCGGCCCTGGAAAAGGCCTCGGACGTGCTGGACGGGGTACGGGGCGAAACCGCCGATAAAGCCGCCGGAGCGCAATTGGGGCGCCTCGGGGAGGCGATCGGGGGGTACCGGGAGGCCTTCAACCGGTATGTGGATGCGGAGGCGGCCAAGATGGAGCTCGAAAAAGAGATTGTGACGCTTCATCTGGCGTTGGCTGCGGTGGTGGAGGAGACCCCGCTGTGGAACCAGGACATGGCGGTGGCCCTGGAACTGCTGCTCGGGGCGACCTCAGTCTATTTTAACCGGAATGACGATTTTCGCTGGCGGGAAACCGAAGCCGGCGTCACGGAGATGGCCGAGGCCATTCGGGAATGGCGGGAACGGGTGGAAAACAGCGATGCCCTGCGGCCCATCGGGGAGACGATTCAGGAGCGGTTTGCCGCCCTGGAGGCCCGGATACGGGAGTACCATTCCCAGGTGGCGAATCAGCGGCAGGTTCTGGCCGACATGAACCAGCAAAAGGAGGCGGTCAACACCTTTTTTTCGGAGCTTCGGGACCGGACCGTAGAGAACCTGAGTGCGGTGGAAGTCGCTTCCAACCGGGTGATCCTCTCGGTGCTTGCGGCGGCGCTTGTGTTCGGCATTTTTTTCGGGTTTTCCCTGACCCGGAAGATCGTCGGCAGCATCGGCGGGGTCATCGACCGGATCGATTCCGCCTCGGATCGACTCGGGGCGTCGACCGATCAGATCGCCGCCGCCGGTGAAACCCAGTCCGAAGGGGCTTCGGAGCAGGCTTCCTCTCTGGAGGAGGTCGCCTCCTCTCTGGAGGAGATATCGGCCATGATTCGGCAGAATGCGGAAAACTCCGAGCAGGCCAACCGGCACATGGCGGAAGCCAATCAGGTCGTGGCCCGGGCCAACAGCACCATGTCGGAGCTGACCCAATCCATGACCGATGTGAGCCGGGCCAGTGAGGAGACGGCCACTATCATCAAGACCATCGATGAAATCGCTTTTCAGACCAATCTGCTGGCGTTGAACGCCGCGGTGGAGGCGGCCCGGGCCGGTGAAGCCGGCGCCGGATTCGCGGTGGTGGCCGGCGAGGTCAAGAACCTGGCCGCCCGGGCCGGTGAAGCGGCCAAAAACACCGCGGAGCGGATCGAGTCCACGGTTCGTATGGTCCAGGAAGGGGCGGGGCTGGTCACCCGCACCAACCAGGCGTTTTCAGAGGTGACCGTGAGCGCCTCCAAGGTGGGAGAACTGGTTCGGGAATTGGCCGAGGCTTCGGAGGAGCAGGCCAACGGCATCGATCAGATCAGCCGGGCCACCTCGGAAATGGACCAGGTGGTACAGCGGAATGCGGCCCATGCCGAGGAATCCGCCTCCATTTCCGAAGACCTTCGGTATCAGGTCCGGTCCATGCAGGAGGCGGTGACCGATCTGGTGGGGCTGATCGGCCGCCGGCAGGACGGCGGACCCGATCGCCTGCCGGACACTGCGCCGGAAGACCCCTTTTCGGAACCAGCGCCGGCCGAAAAAAAGCGGGCCCCGCGGACGCCCTCGGATTCTCGGGCGATACCCGGCCGGGAGCGCCCGTCGGCCGACCAGCTGACCTATGAAAAAGAGCTGTTCGATGATTTTTAGCCGGCTGCCGGCAGACCGGCCGGCAGTCCTTCTGCGCTAAACCTCATGGGAAAACGAGACGCCATGGAAAAGATCATTGTTGCGGCCACCGGCGGCACCATCGCCAGCCGGTGGAACCCGGAAACCCGGAAGCTTTCATCCGGGGTCATCACCGGGGATGAACTGCTGGGCCTGATTCCCGACCTCGACCGGCGGCTGCCGGTGGAGGTGCACAATCTCTTCGGGGCGCCGAGCTCATTTCTGGGGCCGGACCGGATGCTGACCCTGGCCCGCCGGGTTCAGTTCTTTCTGGAATCCCCGGAGGTGGCGGGGGTGGTGGTAACCCACGGCACCGATACCCTCGAAGAGTCGGCCTATCTGGCGGGGCTGGTTATTTCAGGAGAAAAGCCGGTGGTTTTCACCGGTTCTCAGCGGGGGCCGCTGGAGACCGGCTCGGACGGGCTTCGGAACCTTCGGGACGCCATTCGGGTGGCGGCCTGGGAGGAGAGCCGGTCCAAGGGGGTGCTGGTGGTGTTTAACGAAGAAATTCACTCGGCGATCCACGTGGTCAAGGCCGATGCCTATAAACTGGAAGCCTTTCGCTCGGAGGGAAAGGGTCCCCTCGGCTTTATCGATGACGAGATCATTCGGTACCATGCCGATCCGGTCCTGGCGCCGCCGATTCCGGTCGAGTCGATCGACGCCCGGGTCGAATTAATCAAGGTGGTCGCCGGGATGGACGGCGGTCCGGTCGATTCGGCCGTGGATCGGAAGGCCGACGGGCTGGTGATCGAAGGATTCGGCCGCGGGCATGTGCCTCCGGAGATGATGCCGAGTATCCGGCGGGCGGTGGCCCAAGGGGTGGTTGTGCTGGTGGTGAGCCGGTGTGGCCGGGGCTTTGTGCGGGAGGTGTATGATTTCGAGGGAAGCCTTCGGGATCTGCTGGCCCACGGCGCCATCTCCGGGCCCGGGATGCCCGGCACGAAGGCCCGGATCAAACTGCTTCTGGTGCTGAGCCATACCCGAGATTCGGAAATCATTGGGTCTTTTTTTGACCGGGATCGGTAGAACCCTTCCTCGCTTCCTTACTTCTTCCCTCCACCTTCGGTTCCGTCGCTATCAGGTCCACTTGAATTTTCGGAAAAAGCGCCTATTGTATTCACTATTTTTGAATACGAGGGACCAAAATGGATTCAGGGGAGGAAGACAGGCTCATGGGCAACAGCGGGTATTCACGGCGGATCTTTTGGGGGGTTTCTTCCTTTCAGGCCCTGGCCATGTTCAGGCGAGGGCTTTTTTACAGCTATCTTTCCATTTATCTGCGGTATTACCTGGGCCTGAATGTCACCGAGACGACCCTGTTCGCCACCCTGCCCATGATCCTCAACGTGGTGTTTCAGACCTTTGTCTGGGGCAATCTGTCGGACCGGCTTCAGCTGCGGCGCACTTTGATCCTTCGCGGAGAGCTGCTGGCGGGCATCGGCACTGTGTTGATCTGGTATGTGCATACCCTCACCGAGGACCGGGCTCTGGCCGGGTATGTCATCATCATCGGGCTGTCGTTGATTGAAATCTTCTGGTCCATGTCTAACGTCAATATGCAGTCGCTGGCGATCATCCTCTGGGGAATCGGGGTCGGATGGCTGGGCCGTCGCATCGGAAACGGCAGAACCCTTTGTCTGGGGGCCGGGCTGGGCATGGTGGGGCTGGTGACATTTGCCGCCGCCCCCGACCTGGGGCTGATCTACCTGGGCAGTTTTTTTCTGGGCGCCTCCCATGCGGTGGTGTATGCCTCTTCCTATGCCTTTGCCGCGGCGCTGATCCCCCCCCCGGATTCGGGCCAAACGATTCGGCATCTTTAACGCCACCTTTTTTCTGAGCTGGGGTTTGGCCGGAACCATGCTCGCGGGTCCTGTCACCGATGTGGCCGTCGCGCTCGGATATGCGGAGGTGTTCGCCTATCGACTGGCATTCGCCTCGGCCTTTGTTCTGACCGGGCTGGGCCTGGCCCTTCAGCTGGTGCTGATCGGAATCATCATTCCCAAGACTCCGGGCAAGCCGGTGTCGACCTGATCGGCTTCAGGATGCCTGTTCAGTTCGATATGAAGCATGCGGCTGCGGAAGGAGGGTTAGTATCCCTTGACTCGGGTGAAGATCTCCTTGAAGACCCGGTAGAAATTATCGTGATCCGAAATGCCGGCCTGAAGAATCTTTTCGAAATTGCCCATGTCGTTCAGATTGACGATCAGGTTGACGCTTTTGTGGAACGCCTGCATTTTGTCCATGGTCCTCAGGTTTTCCGAGAGAAGCACCAGGAACATCTTGCGCCGGGAGGTCATGTTCAGCTGGCTGAGATATTTGAGGACGTGGTTCATTTCCGCGTCCCGGGTGTCAAACAATTCATGGAGCACGACCAGATCGAAATCATGGAACCGCATCTGTTTCAAGGTGTCCCGGGCGTTTTCGGCCTCCAGGATGTGGTATTCCATGGTCTCCGCCACCTCGCGAATCCGGGCCCTTCTTTCCGGGTCCGACTCACAGATCACCGCGGTTTTGGCGCCTTCTTCCAGAAACTCAAAGGGATTGATGGGCGCACCGTTGTCGGCGGCGGTATCCCCGGAGCCGGCATCAACCGGCTTTTTCGGAGAAGGCCCGGCCGGTTTCGAGGTCCGGGGTTCTGATTTTTTCTTGGCCGCTCCGGATTTGACCGGGGATTGGACCAGTACCTTCTGTTTGCAGTTCGGGCAGGGAAGGGAAAAGGATTTTCCCTCCGGTATTTTATCATCCGGAATTTTGATTTTTTTCTGGCAATTGTCACAGGTGATTTTCATATGCCGTTCCTAAGTGGCCATTTCGAGGTCGCTGATATCGGTGGTGGACTCGCCCCGCTTGCTCTTGACCTGGTCGATGCCGCGGCCCACCACCGCTTTGCGGGTCGCATAGGAGAGGGCGTTCTCCTCGGAGATCAGGCCTTTTTCATACAACTCCACGATATACATGTCGAAGGTCATCATCCCGAAGGCCCGGCTGGCTTCCTGAATATCGTAAAAGGTCTTTCCCTCAGTCTCGCCGTGCAAAATCACCTCTCTGACCCGCAGGTTGCTGCCGATTACGTCAAAAGCCGCCACCCGGCCGCCGCCTACCTTGGGCAGCAGCCGCTGGCAGACGATCCAGCGGATGGTTCCGGCCAGCCGCATTCGGATCTGGCGTTCCTCCTCGATGGTGAACATACCCAGTACCCGTTCAATGGCCTGGCCGGCGGTTACGGTATGAAGCGTGCTCAGAACCAGATGCCCGGTCTCCGCAGCGCTGACGCCGATCTCCACCGTTTCCCGGTCCCGCATTTCCCCTACCAGAATGATTTTCGGGGCCTGCCGAAGGGCGGCCCTCAAGCCGCTGGAAAACGCATCGAAATCCTGGCCCAGCTCCCGCTGATTGAAGGTGGCCCTTTTGTGGGGATGGGAAAATTCCACCGGGTCCTCCAGGGTGACCACATGCACCGCGCGGCTTTCGTTGACCGAGTTGAGCACCGCGGCCAGGGAGGTCGATTTGCCGCTGCCGGTGGCACCGGTCACGAAAATGATGCCGTTTCGCTCTTCGGTCATCTTGACGAAGGCCTTGGGCAGATTCAGATCGTGAATGGTCGGGATCTTGGTTTCCAGCTTTCTGCAGACCACCGAATACATATTCCGCTGGGAGAAAATGTTGACCCGGAACCGGGCCTTGCCCGGCAGGCCATAGGCCAGGTCGCAGGAGCCTTCTTTGATCAGGATTTCAGTGAGCCGCCGGTCCCCGTTGATCAGATTGAGGGCGAAAATTTCCGTCTGAAACGGGGTCAGTTCATCAAAGGGCGGATCGACTTCCACGGTGGCCAGCTGGCCCGATGTCTCCACCTGGAAGGGCTTTCCTACGGTGACATTGAGATCGGAAACATTTCCGTAGGCGTCGAGCATGCGGGTGAGAATATAATCTACTTCTTGTTTTCTCATGATATTCCACTCGGTCTATGGGTGGTTTTGATATGGATGAAGGGCCATCAAGGTCGGTGCGCCGATACGCTATGCGTCGGTGAAATCGGTGGGCGGATTCTTGAGAAAGGGCCGAAACCTCGATTTTTCATTGCTTTTCATATAGGCCTCATCGGAGCTGATCTTGCCCTTTTCCATCAATTCCATGATGGCGTCGTCGAGCAGCTGCATGCCGTATTTTTTTCCGGTCTGCATCACCGACGGGATCTGATAGGTCTTGTTTTCCCTGACCAGGTTTCGCACCGCCGGGGTGGCGATGCAGATTTCCAGGGCCGCGACCCGGCCCTTGACGTCGATGCGCTTAAAGAGACTTTGGCAGATGATGCCCCGGATGCCGTCGGAGAGGGTGGAGCGGATCTGCTGCTGCTGGTTGGCCGGAAAGATTTCAATCATACGGTCGACCGTTTTAGCGGCGCTGTTGGTGTGCAGGGTACCGAACACCAGATGGCCGGTGGAGGCCGCCTCCACCGCCAGAGAAATGGTTTCCAGGTCTCGAAGCTCCCCGACCAGGATGATGTCCGGGTCTTCCCGAAGGGCGCCCCGCAAGGCGGCGGAAAAGGTGTTGGTATGGGTGCCCACCTCCCGGTGGTTGATGATGCATCCCTGGCTGGTATGCACGAATTCCACCGGGTCCTCGATGGTCAGGATGTGGTCCTTGCGGGTTTTGTTGGCCTCATCAATGATGGCCGCCAGGGTGGTCGATTTGCCGCTTCCCGTCGGCCCGGTCACCAGAATCAGTCCGCGGGGCAGGTTGGCCAGTTTGGCGATGACCGGCGGAAGCCCCAGCTGCTCAACGGTCAGAATGGTGCTGGGGATCTCCCGAAAAACCGCGGCGCATCCGTTTTTCTGCATGAAAAAATTGGCCCGGTAGCGGGCCAGGCCGGGAATTTCATACCCGAAATCCACGTCGCCGGTTTCTTCGAAAACTTTGATCTTATCTTCCGGGGCGATTTCATAGAGCATCGCTTTGAGGCTGTCGTTGTCGAGCACCTTGTATTTGACCCGTTCGATATCGCCCCGCAGCCGGAGCGCCGGCGGTTGTCCCGAGACCAGATGGAGATCGGAGGCCCCCTGGTCGTTCATCAGCTTGAAAAAGGCGTCAATTTTAGCCATTGCTTTCCCTCGGTGGTGGAACCGTTACATCATCGTTTGACCCAGCGCATACAGACTGGAGACCAGAAATTTCTGCGTAAAGATGATCAGCAAAAAAACCACGATCGGCGAGAAATCGATGCCTCCGTAACTCACCGGAAGATACCTGCGGATCCGGTCGAGAACCGGGTCGGTGATGCTGTAGAGGATCCGCACGATCTGATTGTACGGGTCCGGATTGACCCAGGAGAGCACCGCACGGGCGATGATGATCCACATGTAAATTACCAGAACGTAATCGACGACCGTAGCCAGGGCGATCAGGAAATTACCGAAAATAAACATGATGTAAGCAACCTTTTTATCGACATGGGAAAAAGAAATCCGTGATCTTTTTACAATTAACCGCTACGGTATGAAAATTAAAGAGATTCGTGAGATAAGTCAAGATTTTTCATACATGGCGTTGACAGGAAAGGCCATAAACCAAGGACATTATAATGAGGAGCGAAAATGGCATCTTTATACAAACGCATCGGCTTTATCGGTGCCGGCAATATGGGAGAGGCGATACTGGGTGCTTTGATCGGGTCGGATATTGCCTCACCGGAAAATATTTCCGTCAGCGATATCAGCGAAGATCGACTGAAATGGATGCGAGACACTTACGGGGTGGGGACGTTGTCCGATAATGGACGACTGTTCAGAGAATCCGATATCGTGGTTCTGGCTGTCAAGCCTCAACAGATGGATACGGTTTTGAACCAGATCGTCGCGGGGGAAGGGGATGGGTTTGAGAATCGGAAACTGGTGATCTCCATTGCGGCCGGGGTTCGTATGGAAAAGATCGAGGGGCATCTTTACAAGGGTTTGGATCCGGACCGGCGGAAGCAGTTGCCGATCATTCGGGTGATGCCCAATACCCCGGCTCTGGTCCAGGCCGGTATTTCGGGAATGAGTCCCAACCGATATGCCGCCGAGGCGGATCTCGATACGGCCCGAACCCTGCTGAAGGCCACCGGGAAGGTGATCACCTTTGAGGAGCCCCATCTGGATGCGGTGACCGGGCTGTCCGGATCCGGCCCCGCCTATGTGTTCTACCTGATCGAGGCCATGACGGCGGGCGGGATTCGTGCCGGTCTGTCCCCCGAGGATGCGGCGGAATTGACCGTGGCGACGGTGGACGGAGCGGTTCGGCTTCTGATGGCCAGGGGGGAATCCCCCGAAACCCTGCGAAAAAAAGTGACCTCCCCGGGGGGGACCACCGAAGCCGCCCTCGGAGTGCTGAATGCGCATCAGGTCGGGCGCCGAATCGCCGATGCCGTGGTTGTGGCGGCCGAACGGGCCGAGGAATTGAGCCGATAAAAGCGGATTGCTTTACATCGAAGGAATCGGGGTTATTTTAATTGAGTTACAAGTGCCCAGGTTCAAGTGTCCAGGTTCAAGTGCCCAAGTAAGATACTGGGCCGGTAGCTGATGATCTGCCCTGGGTTCCTGGATTTTTTGCCCATGTCCTATAGCCTGTTGCCCAATTATACATTGCCTAATTCTCATATATGAAACGCCGTATACGTTTTTTTCATTATCTCTTGTTAAGCGCGTTCTTCGGGTGTCTGCTGGTGGGTGGGTCGCCTGGTGTGTCGCCGGCTCAAACCGCAAGCGGTTCGTTTTTTTCCACGCCCAATCAGGAAGCGGTGGACACCCCTTTTGAGGTGACGGTCGACATTTTACCCGAAACCCTGCCGCCGGGGGGCGCGGGGATTCTTCAGGTTCGCTTTTCCATTGCGCCGGGATATGAACTGTATGCGGATCAGACGTCGGTGGATGTGCAAGCGGTACCGAATATCGAGTTCGGAACGGTGAATGCGCCCCCGGCGACGGAGCAGACGGGGCCCGAAGGTGAGCCCTATCGCGCATATACCGATCGCGCCCGGTTCGATATTCCGATCCGGGTGGTGACGGGGGCCGAAGCGGGGGACAGATCCATTCCCGTGAAGGTGAAGTATCAAGGGTGCTCCAAAACCGGATGTTTTCTGCCCGAGGAGAAACAACTGACGGCGCAATTGGGGATTCTGGCGGTTGCGGCCCCGGGATCCGACACCGGGGTATCCATATCCGGCACCGGGGAGGCGGCGGCCCCCCATTCTTCCAATCCGTTTCGGCGGACCGCGGCCCGATTCGGCATGATCGGGGTGCTGGCCGCGGCCTTCGCCTGGGGGTTGCTCACCAGTCTGACCCCCTGTATCTATCCGATGATTCCGGTGACGGTCAGCGTCATCGGCGCCACCCATGCCGGGAGCGTTTACAAGGGGTTTCTGATGGCGCTTCTGTACGTGCTGGGCATGTCCCTGACCTACGCCGCCTTCGGCGTGACCGCAGCCTGGACCGGGGGACTGTTCGGCGCCTATGCGGACCATCCGGTGGTTCGCATCGGGGTGGCCGCCATTTTCGTGGTTCTGGCCCTCAGCCTTTTTGATGTCATTCAGATTCGGATGCCGGCCCGGATCTCGACCCGTTTGGGCGGGGTCGGGGGCGCGGGCGGGCTCGGGGTTTTTTTGACCGGTGCAGCCGCCGGCGCTGTGGTGGGCCCCTGTGTGGGGCCCATGCTGGTGGGGCTTTTGGTGTACATTGCGGCCATCGGGGACAAGCTTCAGGGGTTTCTTATCATGTGGAGTTTCGCCCTGGGAATGGGAATGCTGTTTCTGGTGATCGGCACCTTTTCCGGCGCGGTTGCGGCATTGCCCCGGTCGGGCGTCTGGATGGTCCGGCTCAAACAGGTCTTCGGGGGTCTGATGCTCGGGGTGGCTCTGTACTATGTTCGCCCCCTGATGCCCGAGGCGGTATTTACCCTCATTCTCGGCGCCCTCCTGATCGGGGTGGGGGTTTTTGCCGGGGCTCTGGACCGGCAGGACTCGACCGCCGGCGGAATCGGCCGGCTGCAAAAAGCGGCCGGCATTCTGCTTCTGACGCTGGGGATCGTGTATGCAGCCCGTTTTGCGCTCGGAGATCGCTTGATGAGCCTCTCGGATTATGGTAATCAGACATCCGATGCCGGTATCGCGTGGCTGATGGATGAGACGGCGGCTCTTTCTCTGGCCGAGGCCCGGAACAAGCCGCTGATGATCGAATTCCGTGCGGACTGGTGTGCGGCCTGCCGCAAAATGGAAAAAGAGACTCTTCGTCATTCCGGTGTGGTCGAGATGGCCGATTCTTTTATACCCTTGAAAATCGATTTCACCGCGACCCAGGATCCGATGGTGGAGAGTCTGAGGCAAAAATACAGCATCATCGGATTGCCGACGATTTTGTTCGCGGATTCCTCCGGCCGGGTGATGCCGGAGCTGACTATCACCGAATTCGTGACCCCGGATGTGTTGATGGCGCGGATGCGGGCGGTCCGGTCGGGTGTATAGTCTCTTCAATACACACATTTTCCGTTCAGGGGATGTTTTTAAATGATCGGAACAGTTTTTTTAAGAGGGAAACCAATGAAGTGTAAACTCATTTTTTGGGTCGCAACGATGGTATTTGTGTTCACCGCCTGCGGATTTGCGGGCTCGGACGATAAAGACAATTCCCAGGAGGCTATCCGCCTCGCCGGGGCGGACGGGATCCGGTGGGTGAATTATGACCAAGGGATGGCCAGGGGAAAAAGCGAGGACAAGAAGGTCTTTCTCAATTTTTATGCCGACTGGTGCCGGTATTGCAAAATGATGGATCAGAAAACCTTTCAGAATAAGGACATCATCGCGTATCTGAACGAGAACTTTGTGCCGGTGCGGGTCAACTCCGACAAGAATCTGAAGGTAGCCAGGGAATATAAAGTTCAGGGGCTGCCGGTGTTCTGGTTTGTTTCTGAAAGCGGTGAGAATATCGGCAGCCAGCCCGGATATATTCCGCCGGATCTGATGCTGCCGTTGCTCAAGTATATCGAGACCGACAGCTATAAGAAGATGAACTTCGACAAGTTCAAGGAACGGCTGTAGCTTTCTGAACCCCGGATGCCTCCAGTACCGCCCCCCCCCTGGGGGGTCAGGGCCGACCGGATTTTCGGGCATATCGCCGGATCAGGCGAATCAGAATTGAGAGCATGAGCCCCCCGCTGACGGTCATGAGGAGGACCGGCACCCATATGTGGTGGTAGAAAGCCGGGGCCATTCGGGCCACCGAAATTCCGGCCGCACTGAACAGAAATACCCCATCCAAAAAGAGGATCGTGACCAGACACATCAGCGGCTTGTCATACCAGGGGACGAATTTTCGCCGGAAAACCGGGCTTTCATCAAGCAGCATGATCCCTTAATACCTCATCGAAGGGCCCGGCCGCAAGGGAGAATTCATCGCGTGCGGCTGTGGCTTTTGTCTTCTTCCCGACGCCGGTTTTTTTGCCAAACCCGAGGGGCCGCCCTTCTGAAAAGGGGTGGCTGTGTCCTAAAGCCCCTACATATTGTTTTTTATTCTTGACACACTACAATATGTTGTGTAACTTCCTTCTCTACCCGGCGGAGAACGTGCCCTGCCCCTGGTTATCCGCCGCCGATGGTTTTTTTCAACAAGCAATGAAGATTCAGGTGTGGAGGTGATGCCCGTGTTTGATAATATTCAAAAACGAGACGGAAGGGTGGTCGAGTTCGATTCGTCCAAAATTACGACAGCTATCGCCAAAGCCGGAAAAGCGACCGGCGAGTTCGGGGATCGAGAGGCGAAAAAACTGACCCTGCGGGTGCTGACCCTGGCCCATGAAATGCGGTTCGGACCGGTGCCGGAGGTGGAGGAGATTCAGGATGTGGTGGAGCGGGTGCTTCTCGATTCTCCGTTTTCCATCACCGCCAAGGCCTACATCCTCTACCGGGAACAGCACAACCAGATTCGAAAGATCGCCACCAAGGCCCACGTGGACCTGGTGGAGCACTATATCGAACGGCTCGACTGGAAGATCAAAGAAAACAGCAATATGTGCTACTCCCTTCAGGGGCTCAACAACTACATCTCTTCCGACATCACCTCGGAATACTGGCTCAACCGGATCTACCCCCCGGAAATCCGCGATAGCCATAAAAACGGAGATTTTCACCTTCACGACCTCAGCCTTCTGTCGGTCTATTGCGTGGGATGGGACCTGAAGGACCTGCTGATGCAGGGGTTTCGAGGGGTGGAAGGAAAGGTGGAAAGCGCGCCGCCCAGGCATCTTCGGTCGGCCCTGGGCCAGATCGTCAATTTTTTCTATACCCTTCAGGGAGAGGCGGCCGGGGCCCAGGCCATTTCCAATTTCGACACCCTTCTGGCGCCGTTCATCCGCTTCGACGACCTCGACTACCGGGAGGTCAAACAGGCCATTCAGGAGTTCGTCTTCAACATCAATATTCCCACCCGGGTGGGTTTTCAAACCCCGTTTACCAACATCACCATGGATCTGTTCGCGCCCGTAGTTCTCAAGGATCAGGCGGTGATCATCGGCGGCGTCGAACAGCCCGAGACCTACGGCGAATTCCAGGCCGAGATGGATCTGCTCAACCGGGCCTTTGCCGAGGTCATGATGGCGGGCGACGCCAAGGGCCGGGTCTTTACCTTTCCCATTCCGACCTACAACATCACCAAGGATTTCGACTGGGACAATCCCAACCTGGACATGATCTGGCGAATGACCGGCAAGTACGGAATCCCCTATTTTTCCAATTTCGTCAACTCCGATATGTCTCCGGAGGATGCCCGGTCCATGTGCTGCCGACTGCGCCTGGACAACCGGGAACTGATGAAACGGGGCGGCGGCCTGTTCGGGGCCAATCCGCTCACCGGCTCCATCGGGGTGGTCACCGTCAACCTGCCCCGAATCGGCTACACCGCCGATACCGAAGCGGCGTTTTTCAGCCGCCTCAAGGAGATGATCCATCTGGCCAAGGAGAGCCTGATCATCAAGCGGAAAATCCTTGAAAACTTCACCGAGAAAAACCTCTACCCCTATTCCAAGTTCTACCTGCGGGAAGTAAAAAACGGCACCGGTTTTTACTGGAAAAACCATTTTTCCACCATCGGCATCATCGGCATGAACGAGGCCTGCCTCAATTTTCTGGGCGAAGACATCGGCACCGACCAAGGACAGCTCTTTTCCAAAAAGGTGATGGATTTTATTCGGGATGAGATCTCCCAGATACAGGAGGAGACCGGGGCCCTGTTCAATCTGGAGGCCACCCCGGCCGAAGGCACCTCTTATCGGTTGGCCATGCTCGACCGAAAGCGGTTCCCCGATATCATCTGCGCCAACGGCGAACCCTGCAGCGACGAAGACGCCTATTATACCAATTCCACCCAGCTGCCGGTCAACTATACCGACGATATTTTCGAAACCCTTCGGCTTCAGGACGATCTGCAAAGCAAATACACCGGCGGCACCGTTCTTCATATTTTTCTGGGAGAAATGGTCCACAATATCGAGACGGTCAAGGCCGTCATCCGGAAGATTTCCGCTGGCTACCGGCTGCCCTATTTTACCCTCACCCCGACCTTCAGCGTCTGTCCGAATCACGGGTATTTGAGCGGAAAGCAGGAAGGCTGCCCCATCTGCCACGGGGAAACCGAAATCTACTCCCGGGTGGTCGGCTACCTGCGTCCGGTCAAACAGTGGAACGACGGCAAGCAGCTCGAATTCGTTCGGCGAAAAACCTTTCAGGTCGCCTGAGACCTGAGGACACGCCCATGCGAATCGGCGGGATGCAGAAAAACTCCTTTATCGATTACCCCGGCAAGGTGAGCGGGGTTCTGTTTGCAGCGGGGTGCAACTTCGACTGCCCCTACTGCCACAACCCCCAGCTGGTCCGGGGGGACGGGTCGGGCGGTGCCGGGATCGGGGAATCGGACATCTTCGATTTTCTGGCCGCCCGCCGGGGGTTTTTAGACGGGGTGGTGCTTTCCGGGGGGGAACCCACCCTGCAACCGGATCTGGTCGCATTTTGTGAACGGATCCATGAGATGGGATATCCGATCAAACTGGACACCAACGGCAGCCGTCCGGAAATGATCCGGGAACTGATTGAAAGGGGATCGGTGGATTATGTAGCCATGGACCTCAAGACGGATCCGGAAGGATACGTACCGCTGATTCAAAAAAAAATGGAAACCGAATCCATCATCGAATCGGTTCATCTGATTATGGATTCGGGGATCGACTACGAATTCAAAACCACCTGTGTCAAACCCCTGGTGGATGAAAAGGTGGTGGAAAATATCGGCCGCCTGATTCGAAACGCCCGCCTGTATGTCTTGCAGCAATGCTATTCGGCCAAGGTCCTCCATCCGGAATTCTTCGAGACGGAAAACCGCCTTTTTACCGATACCGACCTGAACCGGCTGCAGTCTGCGGCCGCCCCCTGGGTCCGGGAGTGCATTCTTCGGTGAATCCTTTTTAAAACCACCTTTCTTCCAATATTCACGACCCATCCACATACAGGCTCTGAACGGCTTTGGCCGACGATGACGGACCGAATAATCTAATCTAAAGGTTGAAGGGAGAGAGCGGTCTTTACTCTCCCATTGTCGGGTATTGCTCGGGGTCAGGTCCGATAGCCTCAACCACTCTCGGATATTCCACATCCGGTTCCGGCTTTTTAACACCACGGGCTTTTCGAATTTCAAAGACCCATTTATCGCCGAAGTCGAAAAGATAATAGAGTTTTTTCCGGCCCAATGGGTAGAGGTCAGTCAGTTTGATTTTTGCAAAATCGCGCTCGATGGAGTGCCAATCCTCACTCTCGGATAAAAGATGCATTTTAGCCAATGGCGAGGGACTATTCGCAAGATAAAAAACATACGGATGGTCGCGGTCGAAATGAACCGCATCTTGAATGGCCTCGTGCAAATTAAGCAAACTCGTGTTTTCGTCGATTTCGATCACGCGAATGCATGTCTCTTTTAAATACCAACCTCTTACACATTCAATTTTAAGTTTTAGAATCATATCTCCTATTCCATTTTAACCGATTTCACCGTGCCCGATAGCCTCAAATACTTCCTGAAGATTCTGCCAAACATTCTCACTGGAATCAAGTATATCCTGTGGTGTTTGGTTTGGTTTGCAATGTCTCGAATAAGGATAAGGGTCTTTTTCGGATTAAGGCCCTTCTCCACCCTGTCATTCACTCCGATCTTCCAGGTCTTCAAAATCGCCGTGCCACAGGTCAAAAACAGGGCCTGCCTTCCAGCCTTCAACATCCGGTCGGGCATCCAGCCAGGCGGTGATCCTGGCGAATCTGCCTTCCGGATCATCGGACGTTTTGCCGAGTTGAACGATTACGTCGATCTGGTCGTCCGACATGCCCCCGCCACAGTAGCATCCATTGCCTTCAATCGCTTCAAGGATGAACGCATCTTGAAAGGCGTCCGCCTCTGTCTTGGTATTGCGGAAGACAATGAGCTGTCGCCCCCACTCGGTGAACTCACCGCGATGCTTCTTTTTGCGCAGTCTCTTCTTCATTGTCTTGAGCGAACGTCGTGGATCACGCGTGGCTGTATGCCGTCGCGTGGATCCGGCTTGTTCGCCTTTCTACCTCACCTTTCTCGCGACATACACTCCGTAGCTGATGTGTTCCTGGTATGTCTCGTGCAGGTCGATTTCACGTTGTTCCGCGACAACAATCGCGCGCGCTTCTTCGCTGTTTCCGTTCCGGTTCAGGAAGTCTTCGAACCTGGCTTGCAGGGGCCGGTAATACGCATCCATCCAGCAGCGTTCCGGCAACACAAAATACCCGACCGGCGAGTAACCATGCTTTTCCAGGACCCTGATTTTGGCGGAAGCGAAATCGATTTCGGGATACTCGCTATCCCAATAATTCTGGAGTTCCGGCGATCGGGAGTCGGTAATCCATGTGATTTCGGAAGCGACCAACACGCCACCCGGCTTCAGATAGCGTCTCCAGTCCGCTACCCCCTTTTCAAACCCGATGTTGTAAATGGCGCCCTCCGACCAGATGACATCCAATTCCTGGTCGGCGAAAGGCAGGTTGTCCATGGAGCATGCAAGCGTCGAGATCCTGTCCGCCACCCCCATGCTTTGCGCATTTTCATCGAGCACGTCCAGAAAGTCCTGAAGGAGATCCACCGCCGTGATCCGGGCATTCAGGAGTCGGGCAAGCACGAGAGTGGATGCCCCCGTACCACAGCCGATATCCGCAATCTTCAATGGCGCAGCCCGGTCGATCTTGGCCAGATCGAGCGCCAGTTCCGTCTCGGCATCCCCGCCCGGACCCTGCCGATGACCTTGCTTGTGGAGGTCGACCAAGAGGTTGTAATCATCCATCGTATTATCTTTCTTTCGCTGAGAGGCGAACGCTCCGCTTCACCGGTGGGGGCGAGGCAAAAGGAAGCCACCCCAAAAGCGAAAAAGTTTGATTAAAGACCGCTCAAAATGCGCCGCAACAGCCTGATCCGTATGCAAGCGCTGACTCTGTAAAACCTCAACATGAGCTTCAGGCTTTGTATAGTCCGGAATGACGGATTTCATTATTGAATCATAAAATCCCTTTGGGAGAATATTTATCAACCCTGAAAGAGTCATGGATTTTGAGTTATCTCCGCATCCGAGGGCAAGCGAAGGGGCAGGGCGGGTCCTTGCTGAGGCCCGGCCCGAAAGCCCGAACATTTGTTA
>CAZNLT010000053.1:0-32233 GCA_964573705.1 uncultured Desulfobacterales bacterium | reverse complement strand
TGAATTAGCGTTAAAAGGAACCAAAAGATATTACGGATGGATAACCGGGCTTCTGATCGTGACCGGTGTCGGGGTGGCCTTCTGGTTGTATCAACTCCAGTTCGGTCTCGGAATCACCGGCATGAGCCGTTCGGTTTCCTGGGGTTTTTATATTGCGCAGTTTACCTTTCTGGTCGGGGTGGCGGCCGGGGGGTTGATGGTGGTGTTGCCCTATTACCTGCATAATTACAAGGCCTTCGGGCGAATCACGATCCTGGGGGAATTTCTGGCGATTTCCGCTTTGGTGATGTGCCTGCTGTTCATCATGGTCGATCTGGGGCAACCCAACCGGATGCTGAACGTGCTGTTTTACCCCACCCCCCATTCCATGCTTTTCTGGGATATGATTGTCCTGAACGGGTATCTGTTCCTCAACATTATCGTCGGATGGAACGTGCTGGAAGCCGAGCGAAACAACGTAGCCCCGCCCAAATGGCTCAAGCCCTTCATTTATCTGTCGATTCCCTGGGCTGTGGGTATCCATACCGTCACCGCCTATCTGTACTGCGGTCTTCCCGGCCGGGGGTTCTGGATGACCGCCATTCTGGCCCCGCGCTTTCTGGCCTCGGCATTTGCCGCCGGTCCGGCGTTTCTGGTCCTGCTCTGTATGCTGATTCGAAAGGTGACCCGATTCGACCCGGGCAAGGAGCAGATTCAGACCCTCGGCAAGATCGTCACCTATGCGATCATCATCAACGTGTTTTTCTTTCTGTGTGAAGTATTCGTGGCGATGTACAGCCAGATTCCGGAGCATATGGACCATCTGACCTATCTGTTTGCGGGTCTTCACGGGCACGACACCTTGGTACCCTTCATGTGGGCCGCGCAACTGCTGATGGTGGCGGCGATTCTGCTTCTCATCAATCCCAAGGCCCGTCAGAATGAATCCGCCCTGGCGGTAGCCTGTGTCATGGTCTTTATCGGCACCTGGCTGGACAAGGGGCTCGGAATGATCTCCGGCGGGTTCGTTCCGGATCCGCTTCACCACGTAGTTGAGTACACTCCTACGATTCCCGAGCTGATCATCACCGCCGGGGTCTGGGCGGTCGGGTTCCTGGTGCTGACGGCGCTGTTTAAAATCGCCGTCGGGGTAAAGGAAGAGGCCATGGGCTGAAACCGCCTGAAACAAATTTGCATTTGATTCGGGTTCCCCGCCAATCGAGCGGAGAACCGGGTTGAACAAGAAAAGGGTTCATTCTCGCGAATGAGCCCTTTTTTATGGATGACGGGAGAAATCTGTATGAGTGCACGGGTCAATTCTCGAGAGCTGCTCCATCGAGGCCGGGTGTTCAATCTGGACCGGGAAAATGTGAGTCTGGAAAACGGGGTCACCATCGATATGGAAATCATTCGCCATCCCGGCGCCGCAGCCATTGTGCCGCTGAACAATTCAGGTCGTTCGGTGATCCTGATTCGGCAGTATCGCCATGCGGTGGGCGGGTATATCTGGGAGATTCCGGCCGGGACCCTGGATCCCGATGAATCGCCCTTGGTCTGTGCCCAAAGGGAGTTGATCGAGGAGGCCGGGTATGCCGCCGATAGATGGGAAAAGCTGGGGGAGGTGGTTCCGGTGCCGGGCTATGCGGATGAGCGGATACACCTGTTTTCAGCGGACGGACTGCGCCTGGTCGAACAGCATCTGGATGCCGATGAAATCCTGGATGTCCATGAAGTGGAGCTGGATCGGGTTCTGAAGATGGTGGATGCCGGGGAGATTCAGGATGCCAAAACCTTGACCGGACTATTTTTGCTGACCCGACGCCGACAGGGTGGGGCCGGGTGAATCGAATCCGGACGGTTTCGGCAGGCCCTCGCCCGATTCCCCGTCTTCCTGGCCTTTCAGAGTGGAGAACCAGGCGCGAATAACCGCGTGAAAGAGGGTGCCGAGCGGGATGGCAAAGAAGAGGCCCCAGATTCCCCATAGCCCGCCGAAAAGCAGCACGGCCACGATGATGGCCACCGGATGAAGATTGACCACCCCCGAGAGCAGCAGAGGAACCAGAAGATTCCCGTCCAATGCCTGGATGACGGCCAGCGCCAGCATGGTATAGGCCAATTGGGAGCCCCACCCCCATTCGAAAAAGGCGATCAGGCCGACCGGCAGGAACATGACCGTGGCGCCGATATAAGGAACCAGCACCGATAAACCGACAAAGAAGGAGAGCAACAGGGCAAAGGGAAGGTTGAGAAATTTAAAAGCGATAAAGCTTACCCACCAGATGATGAGGATTTCCCATATTTTCCCCCTGACATAATTGCTGATCTGATGATTCACTTCGTTCCAGACCTGGGCCGCCAGCCGGCGTTCTTCCGGAAGGAATCGGGCAAACCAGTTCAGGATGATCCCCTTGTCTTTCAGAAAAAAAAAGATCATCAGCGGGACCAGGACCAGGTAGACCAGAAAGGTGATGGCCCCTCGAACCGAGGCAAGGGAAATGGTGAAAAGATACTGTCCCCATCGGGTGACTTCGGCGGTCAGATAGTCGATGACCAGCTGAATCTGTTCTCGGGAGATAAATTCAGGATATTTCTCAGGGAGCTGCATCAATTCCTTACGCCCGCTTGCGATCATAAACGGAAGGTCCTGAACCAGTTGGCCGATCTGCCGGGAAAGCAGCGGCAAAAGCCAGATAATCAGGATCAGCATGCAGGCCAGGAAAAAAAGATAGACCACCAGCACGGCCGCCAGTCGGGGAAAACGGTACCGCTGAAGCCTCCCTACGCCCCCCTCAAGCAAATAGGCAAGGATGATGGCGATAAACACCGGGGTCAGCATTTCTCCCAGAAAAAAGATCAGCAGGGAGCCGCCGATCAAGAGAAAGGCCAGGATGATGACCTGGGGATCGGAAAAATATTTATGAGTCCATACGCGCAGTAAATCAAGCATATCATCCGTCCATAGGGTTGAGGTAATTCAGGCTATTCGCCTTTCTTAGGGAATATCATATGTCGAAGCCAGTGGAAAAGGGTGTTTTTTCCGAGAAGTTCCCGGTCCCACTGGTCGAACTCCCGGGAGAGACGCCGGGGTGTCGACAACCACTGAGACCGGGTGACTTTAGGGGCTTCGGGATCGAGTCGCTTGACGATGACGGCCGGATTGCCCGCCGCAATGACATCCGGTGGGACATCCCGGGTCACCACGGCCCCGGCCCCGACAATGCTGTTTCGGCCGATGGTCACCCCCTTGCACACTGTGGCCCGGTCCCCTATCCAGACATTGTCTTCTATGACCACCGGGGCCGATACGCCCTGGGAAATGCGGTCATAGATGCCGTGCCAGTCTGAATCGGTGACATAGGCCCCGCAGGCAAGCATACAGTTGTCTCCGATGGAGATGCTCCGGGCCGCGCTTATCCGAACCCCGGGACAGATCAGGCAGTAGTCGCCGATCTGAATTCGGCCTTCCTCCCCGATTCGAGACCAAACCGAGAGACGAACCTTGAGATCGGAAGCGGCAATGATATGCGGGTGATTCCCGATACGAATGCCGGGTCCGAAAACCTCCACATGCCAGGGTTTGATAAGGACGCCGCTTTTGCCGAGATGATCCAGCTGGGGTCGCAAAAAACGGCCTGCATACCATTTTTCGAATTTGCGATACGCTCGTTTGAGATGGTACGGCCGGTGGTCTTTCCTCAAAAATCACACCTCTGCCGCAAATCGTTCCAGAATTGATGGTTGAAAAGCCGATCTCCGGGGGTGAGATGATAGAGGGCGTCGGCGGCCAGAAGCAGAACACCGTGGGTCCAGGTGAGTTTGTCTTCAGGCCAGATGGTCATATCCGGACAGGTAAAACCGCACCAGTAGGCGCCGTCTTCATATTTCTTATCGCAGATCCAGCTGAAGATGATCTCCGCCAGGGTGTGGTTGCCCATGGCCGAAAGGGTCAGGCAGAATTCACAGGTTTCCGCAATGGTGACCCAGGGCCGATCGGAGACGCACCGCACCCCCTGCTCTTCCACCACGAATTTTTTCCAGGATTGATTGATCCGTTCCTGGGCCTGCATGCCGGTAATCGCTCCCGACAGAATCGGATAAAACCAATCCATGGAATACCGGGATTTGGTCATATTGAACAGCTGGGGGCGGGTCTGAATGGCCTGTTCCAGGCGACGAAGGGCCTGTTTCCACGAAGGCCGGTCATGCTCCAGAATATCGGCCACGGCCAGGGCGCATTTGAGGCTCATAAAGATGGAGCTGCACCCGGTCAACAGGGCCATGGGATCGGTCTTTCCCTCCGGACTGAGGGCCCAATAAATTTCTCCTCCGCCTCCTTGAAGACCCACCGCAAAATCGATGGCCTTGCAGAGGGTGGGCCACATCGATCGCAGAAACTCCGAGTTCCGGCTGATTAAATAATGGTGGAAAACCCCCACTGCCACATAAGCGGCCATGTTGGATTCTCGGGTTCGGTTATCCGGCTTTCCATGCCGGTAGGTGGAATACCAGCTGCCGTCTTCCAGTTGGGTCTTTTCTAGCCAGTAGTAGGCCCGTTCGGCGGCATTCGAATACCCGGCAATGCTGAGCCCCATGGCCGCTTCCACGTGGTCCCATGGGTCGGCCTTTTCCCCCGCGCACCAGGGAATGTCGCCGTCCGTTCCCTGAACCTCCGCGATCAATTCTCCAACCGTTCCGATATCAATGGCGGCGTGAGGACTGCCGGTGGACAGATGTGGTTTCATCGATGTGTTCACCTTTCCTGCGTCCGTGGAAAACAGGTTTCATACTGATAAATCCTGAGAGATGCAAGAAAAATGTATGGAAAGGAAGGCATTTGAGAGGGAAGGAAACCGGCGGAATGAACGAGGTACCCGCTCTTTCCGCCGAAAGAATTCCGATTAAGTCTCTACGGAATAAAAAGGATTGTATTCGGCATTTTTCGCTTTTTCCATAAGATGGTTCAAGACCGCGTCGCTGTTGAAAGAGGCATCCGCCTGTCCCGCGGCTACTTGGTGAAGCCATTCGATCTTTTTCTTTTCGGATCTGCGAATGGGTTCCTCCACCATCCGCAGGACATTGGCATCAGAGTTGTAGAGGACGATAGGGCCGAAAATTTTATCTCCGTCGGTGGCCGTCATGACCCCCCCCCATATTTCATAACCGGGAATGCGGAAATCTTTCGGGGGGCCCACCAGACCCAAAAGCTCGGCGAAAAGAAGGAGGGCTTCTTTGACGCCTTCGCTGTCGCCCCCGTCCAGGGAGACGATCCCATCGGTTCGAATGGCGTCCAGATCCGATTTGTCGCAGGAAAAATCCAGCATCTCGATGGCTTCTCTGTGAACGGTTTTAAGGGTATCCTCTTTTCGGCTGATGACCACGTCGGTATCGGAAAGAATCTTTTTGACATTTCGAAAACTGATCATTTCTCTGACAACCGGGCTTTTTCGAACGGCCACATCTTCAACCGAGCTGTGATAGACCTTGAGGTCGTTATCCAGTACCAGAATTTTCTTTTTTTCCCCATTCCCGTTCTGCCGAATATAGAGATCGAGGTCCCGTTCCCTTTGATAGAAATAGGGGCCCATTTCCAGGAGTTTTCGCATGGCCTCTTTATCAACCTTCTGTTCACTTCCGGAGTGCCCGATGGTATTTCTGACGCGCCGGGCCAGACGATCAATTTCAATTTTTTTCAGCAGATGTTCCTTTATTGACATTCTTTCTTGGCCTCCGTGTAAAAATTTTCTAAAATATCCTTATACTTCTTTTTTAGTGCGCCCCATAGGAAAATGAACTATACTGTTAAAAATCGGAATGAAAGGGCTGGTTGTCAAGAGGTTTCTTTTTAAGCCCTCACAGAAAGACGGAATCGGGGAAACCCTTTGGGGGCGGTTTATTTCAGTTTTTCCGATGGAAATCAATCAGAGCGTTTTTCATTCATAAAAGCCGGAGGTTTCTTTCTATGATGGATCATGAACCCCAAGGTAAGCGATCCGCCGGCGGATCCAAGAACGAGTCCGTACAGGCTTATCAACGCCCTTGCGAAGATATACACTACCGGTCGCTGATTGATTCAATACGAGATATTATAATGAAATTAGATAACCAGGGAAAGATACTTTTTGTAAATCAGGGTGCCTTGGATTTTCTCGGATACCTGGAGGAGGAGATGATGGGGATGAATGTGGCCGATATTTTGCCTCCTGAAGATCTGGATCGATACCACCACATTTTAGACGACGGTGTTCGCAGGGAATTTTATCTCCCGGAAGCCCGGATGATTAACCGGGAATTGGGGTTGAGCCTGATCGAAATCAATTTAGTGGTTCTGGGGCCGGAGGAGGAAAAGGAAATTCTTTTTGTCGGCCGGGATTTGGCACATCGGAAAAGGTGTGAGCGAGAGCGGTTGAGGCGACAAAAACATGAGCTGCTTTCCACACTTTCCCACGGTTTTTTTCAGGAGATCGATGCCACAATTACCGAGGCTTTGGAAGAAATACAATTTGTGTCCAATAATCTGGATTCGACCAGCACTGCTCATAGACGATTGGCGGGGGCGATCAAAAACTGTGAGAAAGGAAGAAATCTGGTAGAAATAATGCTGGATATCGCCGAACCCGAAATTTCCCGGGAAGGGGTCATTTCTTTAACAGATATGATTCTGACCTCTGCTTCTGCGGTCTCTTTTGAAGGGCGAGTTGACACCGTGTTAAACACAGATGGGCCGCTGTGGCCTGTTTTCGGAGATGAAAATATGCTCATGAAAGCGGTGACGCATCTGATTCTCAACGCAACTGAAGCCCTTTCTGCAGATAACAAATCGGAAAAAATCATCGAAATCGGGGCTGAAAATAAAATCCTGGAAAGCGGACAAGAGCAGCCTGATCCCTTCATTCCGCCCGGAGAATATGTTCGAATATGGGTGATGGATCACGCCCATGGTATTCGCGATGAACATCTGGATCGCATTTTTGATCCCTTTTTTTCCACAAGAAAAGAATCATCTCAAATCCGAGGGCTCGGATTGAGCCATGTATATGCAATCGTGAAAAGGCACAGCGGGTATATCGATGTACAATCCAAGCCCGATTTCCGGACTCTTTTCAGTATATATCTTCCCGCATTTAAGAAAGAGGGCGAAATGAGTTCACCTGTACCCACCTCATCCGTCGGAGCGGGAGCCCGCATCCTGTTAATGGATGACGAAGAAGTCGTCCGGAATGTTGCCGGACAAATGCTCCGCCGATTGGGATTTCAAGTGACTTTCGCAAAAGAGGGCCGTGAGGCGGCAACTTTATACCTTGCTTCATACGAGTCCGGGCATCCCTTTGACGCGATCATATTGGGTCTCAATGTCAAAGAAGGAATGGGTGGCCGGACGGCCATGAAGAAACTGCTGAAGATCGATCCGGAGGTGCGAGGGATTATTTCAAGCGGCTATTCCAGTGCGCCTGAAATGATGGATTATGGGCGCTATGGATTTAAGGGGGCTGTCGGGAAGCCCTTCCATCTTGCAGATCTGGAAAAAACTTTGAAAGTGGTATTGGGCTCTTGTCCGGTCCTGGATGAAACCTCTTTTCCGCTAAAAACCTGAAGGGGTATACCGACCACAATGGAGGCGATCGCCATTGGCAGATAATTCTTCTCGAAATCAGCTCTCCTTTTTCGGATTATACAGGAAAAATATACTGATCAGTCTGATGGTGATTCTGATCGGTGTTTCGGCATATACTTCATTTTTGGAGGTGCTTCTTCAACAGACACCGGTCAGGGATCTCGACCAGCAAGGAGAACGCTACTATGAGGCATCCATCCGTCGGGCCGTTTACACCTTCGCGATGGTTCGGGGGTTGAACGGAGTCATTTCGGTGATTCAGGGGACGGCGGTGGCGGTGTCCCCAGCAGGCGTCGGGGTGAACCTGGCGGTGGGGGAGATTCTCGACCCGATCAATGATCTGGTGGAGCGGTTTTCCTGGGTGATGTTGATCAGCACCTCATCCTTGGGGATTCAGAAGGTTTTGATGGAGATGGGCACCTGGTTCGGTTTTACGGTGCTGCTTTCTTTGTCTATGCTGCTGATCCTCGTGGGAATCTGGACCCCTCGGGGAATTCCGATTAACTTTTTATCTTTCGGGTATAAGATGATTTTGATCTCTATCATCATCCGCTTCTGCATCCCTTCGGTGGCTTTGGTCAGTGAAATTCTTTATGACCTGTTTCTGTCCGAACGATATACCAGGTCTATCACTTCCCTCGAGAAAGTGGACAAAGAGATCAAGGATGTCGGTCTTCTCGAAACCGAGGATGAAGATCCCGGGTATCTGGAACGATTGAAAGATATATACCGGAGCGCAGGGGAAAAGGACGGCATCAAGGAAAAGATCCTTTTTCTAAAGGATAAAATATCGGATTATGCCGAATACACCGTCGATTTAATAATCGTTTTTCTCATACAAACGGTGATGATTCCACTGTTGGTGCTGTGGGGGCTGATTCGACTGGCTCGTTATATCTTCGGATCTCCCCATCTTTTTCCCGGCAGAGGCGGAATCTGAAAAAATTAGCATAAACAGACTTGAAAAGGCGGTACTTTTTATATACTATCAGGTAATATTGCCGAAAAATTTGCTGATGTAAAGATGCCATGATCAAGAGGAAACCGAAATGACAGGAGAGTTGAAAGGGCCGTTATTGGAGCAAACGCCGACCGGAGTCCCCAGGGTCCGAAAACTGATCTACCTGATACTGCTCGCCGGTTTTCTGCTGATCATTCCTTCCGTGGTTTATCTGCCGCTTCCTCTCCAGCCGACCGCCATCGGACCTTTCCCGGTTCCGCCGGTGGAGGAATCGACTTCGGATCCCCTGTTCCCCAGAGCCGAAGGTCTCCAAGCGCAGATCGAATTCTGGGAAAAAATTTTCACCGGCTACACCCGAAGCCAGGTGGTGATTCACGACAGCTGGTATGTGGATGTGATCTACGAAGTGGTGGATCTGAAAACAGCAGGGGCCAAACCGTGGGAAACGGTGAAGAAAACCCGGCAAAAATACGAGGGGCTCCTGGAAGATATGGACGAGCACTGGGGTTCGCCCGAAGCCCTTTCGGGTGAAAGCCGCCGAGTCTATTCCCTTTTTAAAGACATTTCAGAAATTCCGCGGTTTTCCTTCAAAGACGCGCACCGGCGGGTGCGGCTTCAACTGGGTCAGGCAGACAGCTTTCGCCAAGGGATCATCTGGTCCGGCCGGTATCTGACCACCATGCGCTCTATTCTTGCCGAACACGGGGTACCCCAAGAACTGGCCTATCTTCCGCTCATCGAATCGGCCTATAACCCCTTTGCCCGGTCCTATGTCGGCGCTACCGGGATGTGGCAGTTCATGCGGCAGACCGGAAAACAATACCGCCTCCGCATGGACAAGGAGATCGATGAACGGCGGGACCCGGTCATTTCCACTCGGGCCGCGGCCCGGCACCTGGCCCGGAATTACGAAGTGCTCGGTTCATGGCCTCTGGCCATCACCGCCTATAATTACGGGCTTCAAGGGATGGTCAACGCAGTTCGGGATGTCGGATCCGACCAGATCGACCGGATCATTCAGGAATTCGACGGAAGCCGTTTTGCATTCGCCTCGCGCAATTTTTATCCTGAATTTCTCGTGGCTCTGGAGGTATGCCGAAACTACGCCGACTATTATGAAGATACCGAACCTGAACCGGCCCTGGTCACCACTCAGTTCAAAATCCCCCATCATGTGGCGGTTTCAACATTTGAGGAACATTTCGGTTTGACTCGGGCGGAGATCCGGGAGTTGAACCCCGCCCTGCTGCCTTCCGTCTACAGAGAAGGCAGCTTCATCCCGAAAGGATACCTGTTGAACCTTCCGGGCGATGATCCGGAAGCCTTCGAAACGGCCTATGCCGCCATTCCCCGGGACCTGAAATTCCAGACCGTTCAACGGGCCAAAACCTACCGGGTGAGACGGGGGCAGACCCTTTCCGAGATCGCCCGACTTCATCGGGTATCGCTGCGGTCTCTGGCCCGATACAACGGAATTCGAAACACCCAGCACATTCGAGCCGGTCAGCGGCTCAAGATTCCGGGTCAGTATGTCTCCATGGTCAAGAAAACCCGGAGCGCCGCCGCTTTAGAGGGGCAGCATCGGGTGATGCGGGGAGAGACCCTGTCGGGCATTGCCCAGAAATACGGCATTTCCGCAAGGTCCATCGCCAAACTCAATGCCATCAAAAATTTCCGCAAGATTCGGGCGGGCCAGGTCCTGAAAATCCCCGAAGGGTAGCTGAATCGCCGGCGTTTTTTTCTCTACCGTTTGAAGCCGAAGAAGGTCTGAATTTTATTGAAGATCTGGGTCGCCAATGTCTCCTTGTCGAAGCCTTCTTCATCTTCGGATCCTTTCTGGGCCTCGGTGGACATCTTCCGCTGGGTCAGAATGTCGCTGAGGACCTTGGAGATTCTCGGTTCCTCCTCCAGCAGGGGCGCGATATCCTCCTTGGTGATTTCGTAGAGGCGGGTTTCCGTCAGAGAGATGATGGAGGCGGTCCGCTTTTCCCCTGTCAACAAAGCCATCTCTCCGAAAAAATTCCCGGCGCCCATGCGGGCCACCTCGATGGGCCGGGTCCGGGTGTCGAACTTGACCCGCACGCTGACCACCCCTTCGTCGAGAATGAACAGAGAATCGCCCCCTTCCCCCTGGCGAACGATGCTTTCTCCGGGATAGAATCGGTGCAGCTTCATCCGCTCGCTCAGGTAGCGCCGGGCATCCGGACCGAAGGGTTTGAAAATATCGAGTTCCTCCAGAAGGGTCAATGCCTTGTCGGGCAGCGCCTTCCGGCGTCGAATTCCTTCCAGGATCATGCGGGTCTCCTGCCGCGGTACGATCGGCTTGATTCCGGATCGTCTCAGATGGGTCCAGACATGAGTCCACACCGTTTCATTGTAGAGATATTTTTTTTCATAATTATGGACATAGATGCCGATCAGATAGTTGGCGGCCCAGGATTCGCTCTGCCCGGTAATGCCGGCGGTCAACCCCAGAAACCGGGTCACCGGCGGCGGCTCTTTTTCCACCCCCTCCGATGAGAGAGCGGCGTCCATCAATATTTTTTTGACCCGATCGGGTGCGTGGGACGGGTCTACATGGATGGTAAAATAGAGAAAATAGCCTTCGTTCCGGGTGCTGAAGTTTTCGATCACCGACTCCGAGGCCTGGCTGTTGGGGATGCACAGAACCGTGCCCTCCCGGGATTGGATCCGCGTGGTGCGCCAGTTGATGTCGATCACCTTGCCTTCTTTAAATGAACTGATCTTGACCCAGTCTCCCACCCGAAAGGGCCGTTCCACATTAATGGCGATGCCTGAGAAGATATTGGAGATGTTGATCTGAATGGCCAGCCCGATGATCATGGCGATTACACCGGAGGTAGCCAGAAGGCTGGTGAGCCGTTGGTCGAACACAAAGGCGACGATGCCGAAAAAGGCCAGCAGGTAGATGAGCAGGATGGTGGAATTGCGAATGATTCTGGGTACGGAACGGGCGGTTTTTTCTTCCAAAGGGAGCCAGATGAAGCGGTCCACCCCGATTCCCAGCAGGACGGCCGGAATAATCCACCAGAGCATGTTGATAAGGGTGATCAGGGGGGCCAGGTAGTAGGTGCCCGCCAGTTGATCGATCAGAAAAAACTCGGCGGCCAACAGCAGCAGCAGGGCGGCCCCGAACTGAAGAACCCAGATCAGCTGAAGGTGAGGCTGAAAGGTCCGGGTTCTCCCTACCAGCGGCAGAATCAACACCAGTCCCAGACTGAAGGCCAGCATGTAGTTGACCCAGGTCTCCGGAACCAGGTCCCGAAGAATGAACTGGTCCGGCGCGATGCGGGCCCACATATTGAACCGGGAAAAATCGACGCTGCCGCCGTTGATGTTGAGGTATTCGGGGTTTCCCCGGCCGTTCTCCTCGACGGTATCCTGAAAAAAGCCGACCTGGCGCAGCTTCCATCCCGAGGCCGGGCTCAGGGTCTGGGCTTTTTTCATTTTATCCAGCAGAGCCTGGTCGTCCCCGGCATACCCCATCCCCAGCACATCCTTGACGTAGATCAGATTGTTCCGGTCCATTTCCGGGTGCCGGAAACTGACCCCGAGGGTATGCTCCCCGTAATCGGCTTGGCCGGGAAGAAAATCGATTCGAAACCGCCCTTGAATACGGTAGATGCGATATTGAAGCTCATCCCGGGTGGTTCGGGTTCGAATCGGCTCTCCCAGCGGAATCGGTTCCACCGCATTGAGAAAGACCATGTCGTCCAGGTCGATCTCTCCCTGGTACCGGAACCAGAGGTGAAAATCGAGGTCGCAGGTCAGATCCTTGAAGTTGAGATTGCTGATTTCATTGATCTCAATGCCGGTATAGACGACATTGATTCGGTACATATACTGGCCGTCGAAAAAGAGCACCCGATCCTGTTTGCGGGCCGATTCGAGGTGGGACAGTTCCGCCGGGTTGGAAATCGTCTGAAACTGGGTCAGGGCCGAAACAATATTCCGGTTTTTATAGACCCCGATCAGCACCGGCTTCTGGGAATCGCCCCGGCTGTCGAAGTAGTTGTATCCGGTCACCCCCTCCACCGCTTCCTCGATGGAGTTCATGCCGGCGAGAAAATTTCGAATCTTTCGCCGAATCTCGGCCGGGTCTTCCGCGGCGTCGCCGAGGCCGGCGTTCTTCAGGGCGTGGACCACCACCATGGCCGAGTCGTAGGCAAAGGCCGCGTGCCACCCGGGCACTTCGCCGTAGGCCTTGCGATAGGCATCCTGAAACCGCTGCCCTTTTTCATTGGTGGTGTCGAAGATCAGGGGGGTGGTGACATACATCCCGTTGGTGTAAAAGCCGGGATTTCGCCGTTCTTTCGGAAACACCTCGAACCCCTTCTGAAAGGTTTCCGAGGCAAAGGCGTCGGGCCCCATCACCGGGTTCAGCACCAGGGAGTCCTTCATCGCCTTCAGGATTTTAATCCCCGGGTCGGCATGGGTGGCCAGAAAAACCACCCCGGCATCGTCCTTGGATTTGAGATCGTAAACGATCCGCTTCAATTCCTCGTCCAGATACCGGTCCGCCGGGTCAAACTTCCAGGTATACCGAACCCGGCTTCCCAACTCTCGGGATGTCTCTTCAAATACCTTGGCCAGGTAGGCGCCGTAGTCTTCGTCCTCGTAGATGATGCTGACCACCGGGGTGCCGAAGACCTTGCGGGCGTAATTGGCCAGAAACCGGCCCTGAAGATTGTCGTTGAAGGCCGACCGGAAATACCAGGGGTTGTCCTGAGTGACCCGCACATTGGTGGATGCCGGGCTGATGGCGGGAACTCCGTATTCTTTGTAGATCTCCCCGGCGCTGATGGAACAGGTGCTGTAATGGTGGCCGATGACCGCCAGAACCTGATCGTTTTGAACGATTTTAAAGGCTTCTTCCTGGGCCAGCTGGGTGTTGTTCTGATCATCATAGACATCCAGCACGACCGGCCGCCCGTTGATGCCGCCGTCTCGATTGACCGCATCGATATACAGCCGCACCCCCTGCACGAAGGATTTTCCCACGGTTTTGCTGGGGCCGCTCATGGGCGCCGCCAGGGCGATATGCAGGCCCTCTCCCTCCGCTTCTTTCATCAGTTGCTGACAACCGATGCCGGCACAGATGATAATCAGTCCACTCACCCACAGCAGTTTTCGGAAGAATTGTATCCGCATAGCCCCCCTTATCCCCCTTATCCGAAGACCTCGGCCTTACCGGTTTTCAAAACACCATGATGACCGTTCGGCCGCCCCAAGAATATTTTCCCGGCCCGGCAAGAACTCGCATCCGCTCAAACAGCTTCCCGGCCCGGGAAAATATTCTTGGGGCGGCCTCTCTACTATTCTGGTTTGGCCGAAACCATGATCAGGCCCAAAACAGTTTCTGATTTTCTGAATAATTTCCGAATAGATTTGCTTTTTTTGTGGACCTAAGTCAATACTATTTTTATAAAAGGATCGGAGGATTTCAACAGAAAAACGGAAACCCAAACCATCGGAGGGATATGAATCGGTTGCGGATAAGGACGGGTATGGCTTGGTTTTTTATGCTGTGGATGTTCGGGGGACCCGCCGTCGCCTGGGGGCAGGTGGGATCGATTGTCTGGGACGTCGTCCGCGGCAGCCGGATCGATTCCTCCCCGGTGATTCTGGGACAGGGAACCGTCTATGCCGGATCGGATGATGATTTTCTCTACGCATTCGATGCGGACGGCGTGGAGATGTGGCGGTTTCAGACCGGAGCGGACATCCTGACCGCCCCCTCCGTCGGATCCGACGGCGCCGTCTATGTGGGCTCCAACGACGGAAATCTCTATGCCGTGGAACCCGACGGCGCCGAACGCTGGCGGTTTCAGACCGGAGGGCCGGTACGTTCATCTCCGGCGGTGGGTCCGGACGGCACGATATATGTCGGTTCCGACGACGGGGTGTTTTACGCGTTGAATTCGGACGGCACGCAAAAATGGCGGTTCGTGACCGGCGGCGCCGTCTCTTCCAGCCCTGCGGTGGATCGGGACGGCGTCATCTATTTCGGCTCATCGGATGATTTTCTGTATTCCCTGAATGTTGACGGCGAGGAGTTGTGGCGGTTTCGGACCGGCGAGGATGTGCTCTCCTCTCCTGCGATCGGTGCCGAGGGAATCGTCTATGTCGGCTCCAACGACAATTTTCTATATGCCCTCACCCCGGAAGGGGATCTCTCCTGGCGATTTGAAACCGGCGGAGATGTAAGGTCGTCCCCCGCCGTGACCGGCGACGACGTCATCTATGTGGGTTCCGACGACGGCTTTCTGTATGCCCTGAATCCGGACGGTGATGAACGGTGGCGGTTTTCAACGGCGGGTGCGGTGAGGTCCTCACCGGCCATCGGCTCCGACGGAAAGATCTATTTCGGCTCCCAGGGGGTGAACCTCTATGCGGTTTATCCGGACGGGGAAGAGCGGTGGCGGCTGGCCCTCAACGGCACCTCCTCTTCTCCGGTGATCGCCCATGACGGCACCCTCTATATCGGATCCCACGCCGTCGGATCTCAGGGAAACCGTGTCGGACGGCTGTTTGCGGTGGAAACCGATGCGGAAGGCCTGGATACGTCTCCCTGGCCGATGTTTCGGCATGATATCCGCCATACCGGACGAAATACCGAAAACCTGGGGCCCACCGCCGAAGCCGGGCCCGATCAGGAGGTGGTGGACGGAGAAGGCGTGACCCTGGACGGCGCCGCCTCCACCGACCCCGATTTCGGCATCGTCACCTTTCGATGGCGCCAGATCGAAGGGGCGTCGGCGGAGCTGTCGAAAGCGGATACGGCCTTCGCCGGTTTTGTCGCACCGGTGGCGGATGAAGACGAAGCGGTCCTGGTATTTGAACTGACGGTCACCGACACCGAAGGGCTCAGCGACGCCGATACCGTCTCCGTCTCGGTGGAAGAGGACGACAGTTTCTGCTTCATCGGCGCGGTGCAAAAATGGGGCTTTTTTGCGAACCGGCAGCGGAAGTGAACCGGTATGAAACAGACCGGCTGCCCAAAACCGACCCGTCCTGCTTTACCGGATCCGGTCGTATCGAATCCGGTCTCGGCCCGGGTGAGGTTTCGGCCCGGTTTTCACATATAGTCGTTGACAGGACCGGGTCCTCCCCCTATCTATGGGGACATCATCGATTGAATTCAGGGGCGCATCGGGACGCCCGCAATAGACACATTTGGAGAACGGAATAACATGTCAGACAATTTCTCGGATGAATCGAATCAGAACGAAGAAGAGAGCTTTGCCGACCTTTTTGAATCCTACGGCGACAGCATGGTCGAAGACCTGCGGGTGGGCGACAAGGTCTCCGGCGAAATCATCTCTATCGGAATGGACAACGTCTTTCTCAACACCGGCGCCAAAATCGACGGGGCGGTGGACAAGGCGGAGCTTCTGAATGAAGACGGGGAGCTTCCGTATGAGGTGGGCGATACCCTGGAGCTCTACGTGGTCTCCCTGGATGAGAATGAAATCCGGCTTTCTCATGCCTTGTCCGGTATCGGGGGCCTGAACCAGCTGAGGGAGGCCTTCCAGGCCAAGGTGCCGGTGGAAGGGAATGTGGCCGAGCAGGTCAAGGGCGGGTTCCGGGTGGAGGTGATGCAGCACCGGGCCTTTTGCCCGGTGAGCCAGATCGACACCAAGTATGTGGAGCATCCCGAAGACTACGTCGGCCAGACCCATCGGTTCCGGATCACCCGGTTTGAGGAAAACGGCCGCAATATCGTGGTTTCCCGGCGGGAGCTGCTGGCCAAGGAGCAGGAAAAGGCCAAAGCCGAATTCCTCGAAACCGCCGAGGCCGGCATGGTGACCGAAGGCCGGGTCACCAGTCTGATGCCCTACGGCGCCTTTGTGGAGCTGTTTCCGGGTGTGGAGGGGCTGGTCCATGTGTCCGAACTGAGCTGGTCCCGGGTGGACAAGCCCGAAGAGGTGGTGCGGGTGGACGACCACGTGCAGGTCAAGGTGCTCTCCATCGAAGCGGGGAAAAAACCGGGCGAGGTCAAGGTTTCCCTTTCCATGAAACAGTTGTCGGGGGACCCCTGGGATACCAAGGCCGAGGCATTCAAGGCCGGCGAAAAGATCCAGGGCAGGGTGACCCGGCTGATGGATTTCGGGGCCTTCGTGGAAATCGCTCCGGGAATCGAAGGGCTGGTGCATATCAGTGAAATGAGCTACACCCGCCGGGTCGTCAAGCCGGATGAGGAGGTGAAGGAGGGCGAAACGGTGGACGTCACGATTAAGGATGTCGACCTGGAAAACCGCCGAATTTCCCTCAGCATTCGGGATGCGGCCGGGGACCCCTGGATCGGGATCAAAGACAAATACCCGGTGGGGACCCGGATGGAAGGGACCCTGGAGAAAAAAGAGCGATTCGGGTATTTCATTACCCTTGAACCGGGAATCACCGGCCTGATGCCCCGGTCCCGGATCAGTAAATCGGCCGCCGCCGTGGCCCTGGACAAGCTCAAGGTCGGGGACCCGATCTCGATCCTGGTGGAGGAGATCCACCCCTCGGATCGAAAGATCACCCTGGCCCCCGGCGATGCCGGAGAGGAAGGCGACTGGCGGGACTACGCCAAGGGCAAGGAAAAATCCCTCGGCTCACTGGGTGAAAAGCTTCAGCAGGCCATGAAGGACGCCGGAAAATAAGCGTTCTTGCAGAGCGGGCGGATCGCAGAAGGGATGGGCCGTCGATTACGCCCGTTTATGGCGGGAATAGACATCCGAATCGATATGTGAGCGCTCCCCGTTTTTGAGAAAATGGTACCCGGCCGCCGCTATCATGGCGGCATTGTCGCCGCACAAATCCACGGGCGGAATATGGATCGAGAGTCCCTTCGTGCCGGCCTCCTCTTTGACCCGGTCCCGAAGCCGCCGGTTGGCCGCGACCCCGCCGACCACGGCGATATGGCCGCAGCCCAGATCCTCGGCCGCACGGAGCAGCTTGAAAACCAGCACATCCACCACCGCTTCCTGGAATCCGGCCACGATGTGGGGGATTTCTTCGGCATAGGTGGACGCATGGGTCCGGATGTATCGGCTGACGGCCGTTTTGATGCCGCTGAAGCTGAAATCGAATTCGGTTTTGTCCAGAAAAGGCCGGGGGAAGCGGATTCGGGCCGGATCTCCCGATTCGGATAATTTCCCGATGACCGGTCCGCCGGGGTAGCCGAGGCCGAGCATTTTCGAGACCTTGTCGAAGGCTTCCCCGGCTGCGTCGTCCCGGGTGCCGCCCATGAATTCGAATTCGGTGTGGCCCTTGACAAAATAGATGCTGGTATGGCCCCCGGAGACCAGCAGCGCCGCGAAGGGGAAGGCGGGCGGTGTCGGCCCCAGAAAGACCGAATTGAGATGGGCTTCCAGGTGGTTCACGCCGCACCAGGGAAGATCGAGGGTATAGGCATAGCCCTTGGCAAAGGAAAACCCCACCAGAAGCGCCCCCACCAGGCCCGGCCCTTGGGTCGCGGCCAGGGCGTCCAGGTCTTTTGAGGTGAGGCCGGCGCTGTCCAGGGCCTCTTCCACCACCGGTACGATCGCCTCCAGGTGTTTTCGAGAGGCCAGTTCCGGCACCACCCCGCCGTACCGGCGGTGAATATCGATCTGGGAGGCCACCACCGAGGAAAGAATGTCGCGGCCGTCCCGAACCACGGCGGCGGCGGTTTCATCGCAGGAGGTTTCGATCCCCAAAATGATCATGTCGGCTCCCGGTTGCTCATGGTCTGAATTCAAAATTCCGATCAAACAGGTCCGGCGCATCAAAATGGGCCCGGCCGACGAACGTAATGGCATGATGCCCCCGCTGGCGCATGGCCCCCACCTCGGGCACCCCCATGGGGAAGAAGAGGATCGGCTCGATCCGTTCGCTCCCCTTGGCGATGCCCCGGGCGTCGAAAATGGACTCCGTCCGGCCGTCGGAACGGGGAAGCCGCTCCAGTGATTCGTAGGGCGCCAGCCGGTAGGCAACGGCATCTGCAGGTCCATTTTCGGTATTCAGATTTTCCACCTGGTGCCATCCCGACATGATGCGGACGTGCAGCCGTTTTCCCGGAAAAGGGTCGGGCAGCCGGGTCGGCGCAAAGGGGTCGGCCCCGCCGGGAACGGGAATGACGTGCTCGACCCGCTCCCGGTCGGGCACAAAGAAATGGTAGCAGCCGCAGTTGTTCATAAAATCCACCATAAACGGTCGTCCGCTCGGGTCCAGGCTGACCCGCATGGTCAATCCGTCCAGATGGCCGTGTTCATACCAGGGAGCATGGGGGCCTCGACGGCCCGGGTACCAGATCCCATACACGATTTGAAGCGCTGGTGCTCCCCGGAAAAAGCCTCGAGCAAAATAATAGTAGACGGTGGGCTGATTGGAATCGACTTCTACCCGATTCCCGTCCCAGAACAGCTTGCCGATGCGGTCGTAGTCGGCGGCGACGTCCTGAACGAAAACCGGTGCAAAGGCCGTGATCATCCGTTCTTTTTGGGCTCGGGAGAGAATGGGAAGCCCCAATTCATCCCGCCGAACTCCGGTAAAATATCCCTGAATTTCCGACGGGGTCGCAGAGGGTGCGGATCGTTCAGGCGCGAATCGGATCAATTTTCCTTGCACCGGCAGGGACTCGGGGGCGGTTTCATGAAACCGAGTGAATTTTCTCTGAACATTCCAGGTCGCCAAGGCTACCGGAATTACGGTCAGCGGATAAGCGCCGGCAAACTGGAGCCAGGATTCATATTCCGAGGGGACCGCTACGGCGGTTTTTACCCGCTCATAAAAACCCTTTGTTTCGCGGCCTTTTTCCAGAAGTCCATCGCCGTAATCGACGGCCATCGCATACAGACCCTCCCGAGTCGATTCCGAAACCGGTTCTGTTTCTTTCGGCAATAACCCCACCTCCGGATCGGGAAGGTTGCCGATCTCCTTTCGACGGGCCGCCAGATCCAGCGTCCGCATTCGGTCGATCCAAGCCGCCTGCTTATCGGGCGTGTCCACCCGGTCTTTCATCGCCTCCAGAAATCGGTTGGTTCGAAGGTAGGGAAACCCGGGAATCCGAGCCACCGATGCGTCCCGCACACCGCCGGCATCCACCGCCGCATCCAGACGTTGGAAAAAACCGGCGGCCTCGGATGGTGCGCCGGTCCCGGCAGGTCTTTCCGGGAAGCCGGTGCAGGAGAGAAGCATACTCATGATTCCGGTCAGAAGAAGAAATCTTTGGGTCTGCTGCGAAGTGTTCATGCCGAAGCCCCCTCTCTTGAAATGCACATGGCCGATGTGGAATACAAAGCGGTCAGCTGCCGAAAGACCAGGACCGCGGATTTTGCCATCAGTTCCGAGCGCGAGTCGATCCAACGGTCCACGCGCCCCATCATGAAATCCACCATGAAGGCCTGAAGTTCCCGGTTGGAAATCAGGCTTCGGTATTTTTCAGCTCGATCGGGCCGCGGGACCAGTTCGGCCGCCCACCGGTCGGGAAGTTCTTCCCACACCAGCGCCTTCAGGAGCGGCACCGCATACCCGGCCATGGTGAATTCCGGATCGAGTTCCCGAAGCACTCCGTCCAGGGTGAAGAAGGCTTTTCGGAACAGCAGCAGGTTCCGGGGAAAGCGAATGCCTTCCAATGCCGCCCGATCGATCAGATAAAACGCCCGTTCGATGGAGCGGCTTCGAGCGTAGTCGGGATGCTTTCGAATACGGCGGATAATTTCGAGGCGGCGGCCCCCGGGATCCGGGCTGTCGTCCGGCTCTTCGGGGGACAGAGAATCGACGGCCTGAAGCATTCCCTCTTCATCATCGGCCAGAACGTGCATCATCAGGCGAACCAGACCGGCCCGATGGAATCGGGTCAGGGTTCCCGACAGGCTCCAGTCCAGCAGCACCGGTTTGGGCGGCTGCCCGTCTTGGGCGGCCGCAAACAGATTGCCCGCATGGGGGTCCCCGTGAAACGGGGTTTCGTCCTCCAAGGAAAAAATCGGCTCCCAGATCATCGTGCGAAAAAGGGTTCGGGCCAAATGCCGACGGTCTTCAATTCCGGCCGAGGGGGCGGTGATTTTGCCTCCCGGCATCATCGTCATGGCCGTCAGCTGATCGGTGGAAAAGGGAAGCACCTCGGGAATGGAGACGGCATCGCCCGGGGCATAGAACCGGCCGGCCCGTTTCAGGCGGGTCTGTTCTCCCGACAGGTCGATCTCTTCCGTGAGGGCTGATCGAATGTCCCCAAAGGTTTCCACAAAGGTAAATTTTTGAAGCGGACAGCGATGCCGCCTTCGATGGAAATGCAGGGCCAGATCATCGAGTAGGATAAACTCTTCTTCAAGTTTTTCCCGCACCCCCGGTTTAAGCACCTTGAATGCGCCCCGGCGGGACCGGCCGTTGTCCGGCGCGGTCCAGGTAAAGCCCACCACCGCTCCGACGCTGGCTTCCGAAAGGATTTCAGGGTCGACTTGAATCTTCAGGGGAATCGAATAGTTCCGGACCTCCTTGAGAATCATCTTCCGAATGGTCTTGATATCCGCGCCGTAGCACCCGTTTTCCAGGCCGATCAGCCATTTCCGAAGGACCGGATCGATGTTCCGATTTCGCGCGAGGGTCTGGCCCAGCTTGTGAAGGGTGGGCACCGATTGCACCATCCGGAATACCCGTTGGGCCGGGGAGGCGTCCGGTTCCAGCAGAAGTTGATCGGCCGCAATCTCCAGAAACCGGTCCAGGGACAGCCTGAAGAGAAAGAACCGGAATCCCTCCTGCACGATCTCGCGGTAATCTGCATACACGGCGGGAACCAGATCTTGGATATTCAGTTTTCGAAGCATTTTCCGAATCACCGATTCTCGGAACCTGTCCGGCCCCATATCTATAGCGATTCGGGTGAGTTTATCGACGACCGGCCCCCGGCTTTGGTTCATGCGGTCGCCCGTTCCGAGGAGCATGGACCGGGCGCGTTCAAATGGGATCTTATCGAAATCAAAAATCATGATGGCGGTATGATTGGAAAAAGAAGAAAGGGTCAGTTTGCAAAGGAGCCGGTATCCACATCTTCCAGACGAATGGAGAAGCGCTGAAGAGTCAGGCCGTTTTCTTTGCAGTATTTGCGGGCCCCTTCGAAATTATTGGGGACATGGCCGTTGAAAGAGATCAACAGGCCGGTAAACCGGTGCCGACTCCGCAACCGGTCGATGTCTTCAAAGGTGCCCAGAATGGGATACCCCAGCAGCTTTTTGCCGGTTTTCAGGACGTCGTCGTCGATAAACCCCACCGGCCGAATGTGGCGGCGCTTGTTGTTGAGAATCTCCCGCATCAGGATTTCGCCGCCCCGGCCGGCGCCGTAGATGAGCACCGTTTCACCGGAGAGGGTTTTGCGTTTGACCGCATCCAGAGAAATGCGGAAGGAGCCACGGGTGCCCAGCAGAAGACCGGTGGTCAGAAGAAAATCGATCACGAAAATGCCCTTGGGGAAATCCTCGAACCGGTGGATATAGGTGACCGCAAAGGCGCACAGCAGGGTGGCGGCGCCGGACGCTTTGAGATAGGTATAGACGTCATTGGAACTCATATACCGCCAGATGCCCCGGTAAATGCCCATCACGAAAAACGCGATGAATTTGCATGCGATGACGGCGGGCAGGGAGTGGAGAAAAAAGCGGAAGTGTTCGCCGAATCCCTGTGCGCTGAACCGGAGCCGGTAGGAGAGATAATAGGAAAAGGCGATCAGGCAGAAATCGAGCAATACCAGGGCGATCTGTCGTTTGTAGGTCAGTTCCATCAGAATCGGGGTGTAGGAGTGGTTTCGAAGGATGCAGAACTCCCGATCGGGATAGACCCGGATCTGGGCCATGTAGACGCCGATCAGGAGTACGGATATGGCCAGGGGGATGATGACGGCGGGGGAGGTCAGGCTGTCGGTGGTGCTGACAAACAGAGACGCAATCCCGGAAATGGCGCCCACCCCGTATAAAAAGAGGACCGCGTCCCGTTCGCTGAACCCGATCAGGACCAGCCGGTGGGAGGTATGGTCTTTGCCGCCGGTGGAGGCCTTGCGTCCGGAAAGCAGGCGAATCAGGGTCACCAGGGTGGTGTCCAGTATCGGCACCAGCAGAATCATGACCGGCACCGCTACGGAGGCCAGGGCCGGTGTGGTTTCGGCGCCGGCGTAATGGATGCCGAGCATGGACAGGACGAACCCGATAGTGAGGCTGCCGCAGTCTCCCATGAAGATGGCGGCGGGGTTGAAATTGTACATCAGAAATCCGGCCAGGGCCCCGCCCAGCAGCACCGATACCGCGCTTCCGGAGCCGGCCAGGCCCGACAGGAGAAGGGCGAAATAGACCGCGCCGATCAGGGCCACGCCGGTGCAGAGGCCGTCCATATTGTCGATCAGGTTGACGGCGTTGGTGACCCCGATGATCCAGATCAGGGTGATGATGGTATCCAGGGTGAGAGAGGTGAACCAGTGGAGCCGAAACCCGAGAAAGGTCACCACGGAGGCCACCAGGATCTGCCCCACCAGTTTGGTATGGGGTTTGATTCGAATGAAATCATCCAGCAGCCCCAGAATAAACATGAGGGAAGCGCCGATCCAGACGGCGGGGGCCAGGTCCGGCAGCGGGCGAAACCCCGGGGATCGGGCCAGATGGGGCAACAGCGTGGAAAAATCAGAGATTGCAAACAGGGGGATCGCCAGACTGAAGAAGATGGCGATGCCGCCCATCATGGCGGTGGGCTGTTTATGCCAGCGTTCGGTGACCGGCTGGGCCATCCATCCCTTTTTCCGGGCCAGATGCCGCACCCCGGGGGTCAGCAGGAGCGCGATAAAAAATGAGATCACAAAATAGGCATACAGCATGGGATTCACAAAAAAACGGCCGGGGTCCTTCAGTGTGCATCAGGACCCCGGCCCTCAGAGAAAAAAGTTGATCGGCGCTATCCGTATCTCTTCAGGTCGTCCATTTCACCCGAGTGCCGGGGTCTTTTCTCTGTACGATTTCACCCACGACTTCGGCCTCTTCGTTCATCGCCCGAAGCCGCCCCACCACGTCCTGGGCATGTGTTTCCGGCACCACGGCCAGAATGCCGATGCCGTTGTTGAAGGTCCGCATCATTTCCCGCTCTTCGATCTTTCCGGCCTCCCGAAGAAAAGAAAAGATCGGGGGGATATGCCAGCTGTCCGGATACAGGAGGACATTGCAGGCCCGGGGAATCACCCGAAGAATGTTGTCTTCGATGCCGCCGCCGGTGATGTGGGCCAAGCCGTGAATCGGCAGGTCCCGAATCAGTTTCTGAATGGTTTCCGAATAGATCTTGGTCGGGGTCAAGAGTTCTTCGCCGATGGTTTTTCCCAGTTCCGGAACATGGCTGTCGATCTTCAATTTCAACACATCGAAGCAGATTTTTCGGGCCAGAGAATAGCCGTTGCTGTGAAGGCCGCTGGAGGGGACCTGGACCAGCCGATGACCGACCCGAATATCCGATCCGTCGATGATCTTGTCGTTGTCTACCAGACCGACGGTGAACCCCGCCAGGTCATACTCATTGTCGTTGTAAAACCCTGGCATTTCCGCGGTTTCACCGCCGATCAGGGCGCAGTTGGCCTGGTTGCACCCTTCTCCCACCCCTTGAATGATTTCCGCCGCGACTTCATCGTCCAGCCGTCCCATGGACAGATAGTCCAGAAAAAAGAGCGGTTTGGCCCCTTGAACAGCGACGTCGTTGACGCACATGGCCACCAGGTCGATGCCCACCGTATCGTGTTTGCCCATCATGAAGGCGATCTTGAGCTTGGTTCCCACCCCGTCGGTGGAACTGACCAGGACCGGCCGTTCGATATGGGCCAGGTTGAGGGAAAACAGGCCGCCGAACCCGCCGATATCCCCCATGACCCCGTGTCGGGGGGTCCGCTTGGCGATCTCCTTGATTTTGCCGACCAGCTTGTTGGCCTTGTCGATGTCTACGCCGGCTTCTGCATAGGTGAGCGGTTTTGTCATATATCTCCTCTGAAAGCGATCCGGACCACAGCAAATGATTTCTGAAGATTAGATCGAATGGGCAGAAAAGTCAAAACAATTTTTTTGACATAAACGGGCGGTTATTGTAAGTATTTGTGATCTTTTTTGCGATCCGGCTGTCGCCCGCGGCATTGCGGCTGTTTAACCGAATTTTTCCAGAGAGGGTTCGCCGCCGGATTATTTTTTCTTTTTTTCCGGAGCGGGATTGTCATGAAAACCTTTGCACGGCTCGACCGACTACCGCCGTATGTGTTCGCCACGGTGAACGAAATCAAGATGGAGGCGCGCCGGGCGGGTGAGGACATCATCGATCTGGGGATGGGAAACCCCGATATCGGGACCCCGGACCATATTGTGGACAAACTCGTGGAGGCTTCCCGAAAACCGCACAATCATCGGTATTCCGCCTCCATGGGGATTCGAAAGCTTCGCATGGCCATCGCCGACTGGTACCGGCGTCGATTCGATGTAGAGATCGACCCGGAGACCGAGGCGATCGTGACCATCGGGGTCAAGGAAGGGATGTCGCATCTGATTCTGGTCTCCATTCGACCGGGAGACGTGGTCTTCACTCCCAACCCGACCTATCCCATTCATCCCTATTCGGCCATCATCTCCGGCGGGGATGTGCGGGGGATACCGGTGGGGCCCGACCAGGATTTTTTTGAAAACCTGATTTCGGCCACCAAACAGACCTGGCCCAAACCCAAGATTCTGATCCTCAGCTATCCCCACAACCCGACCACCGAGGTGGTGGATCTCGCCTTTTTTCAGAAGATCGTCGAGTTCGCCCGGGAGCATGATATCATGGTGGTTCATGATTTCGCCTATGCCGATCTCACCTTCGACGACTACAAGGCGCCGAGTTTTCTTCAGGCCAAGGGCGCCAAAGAGGTGGGGGTGGAGTTTTTCTCGCTGTCCAAGAGCTACAGCATGCCCGGATGGCGGGTGGGGTTCTGTGTGGGGAATCCCGAAATCGTTGCGGCCCTGCGAAGAATCAAGAGCTACCTCGATTACGGCATCTTTCAGCCGATTCAGATCGCGGCCATTATCGCTTTAAACGGGGATCAGGACTGCGTTCAAGGGATTCGAGAGGTCTACAAAGCCCGGCGGGACACCCTGATCACCGGTCTCAACCGGGCCGGAGGGGACATCCCCAGCCCCCTGGGGACCATGTTCGTCTGGGCCCGCATTCCCGAAGCTTTTCGGCAGATGCGGTCGGTGGAGTTTTCCAAGTTTCTGATTCGAGAGGCGGGGGTGGCGGTCTCCCCCGGCTTGGGGTTCGGTGAATACGGGGATGAGTATGTCCGGTTTGCGCTCATCGAAAACAACCTGCGCATCAATCAGGCGGTACGGGGCATTCGAAAAATCATGTAAGGAGTGGGGCTTATGAAACAGATTCATGTGGGGCTGCTGGGCTGCGGCACGGTGGGAACCGGGGTGGCCAGACTGTTGATTAACAACCGGGACCTGCTGCGGGAGCGGGTGGGCGCGGATCTCAACCTGAAACGGGTGGCCGATATCGATACCGAAACCGACCGGGGGGTCGTTTTCGACCCGGGGGTCCTGGTGTCGGACGCCGGACGGGTGCTGGATGATCCCGACATCGACATCGTGGTGGAGATGATCGGCGGCGAAGGGATCGCCAAAGAATTCATCCATCAGGCCATTCAAAACGGCAAGCATGTGGTCACCGCCAACAAGGCGCTGCTGGCCGGCAAGGGAAACGAGCTGATTCGGGCCGCCCGGGAAAAAGGGGTGGAGCTGACCTATGAGGCCAGTGTGGGCGGATGCATGCCGATCATCAAAACCCTTCGGGAATCGTTGGTGGGAAACCGGATTCATGCCATGACCGGGATCCTGAACGGCACCTGCAACTACATCCTGACCAAGATCACCGACGAGGGCAGCGCCTTTGAATCGGCCCTGGCCGAGGCCCAGGCCGAAGGGTTCGCCGAGGCCGATCCCACCCTGGATGTGGAAGGATACGACACCGCCCACAAGCTGGCCATCCTCAACTCCCTGGCCTACGGCATGGAGATCAATCTTCAGGATATCTATGTGGAGGGGATCACCGGAATCACCCCCGAAGACATCGATTTCGCCCGGGAGTTCCGGTACAAGGTCAAACTCCTGGCCATCGGCAAAGACAAGGGCGACCGGGTGGAGGCCCGGGTCCATCCCACCATGATCCCCGATTCCAACCCGCTGTTCAATGTCTCCGAAAACCTGAACGCGGTCACCATCTCGGCCGATGCGGTGGGCGACATGATGCTCTACGGTTACGGCGCGGGAATGATGCCCACGGCGAGCGCCGTGGTGGGCGACATCGTCGATATCGCCCGCAATATGATTACCGGGGCCAAAAATCGGCTGCCGCTGCTCTCCTATCAGCCGGACGCGATTCGAAAAATACCGGTGATGCCGGTTGAAGAAATCGAAACCAATTACTATTTTCGGTTTGCCGCCGCGGACCGGCCGGGGGTGCTGTCCACCATCGCCGGGATTCTGGGCAAGTTCGAAATCAGCATCGCCTCGGTCCACCAGAAGGGGCGCAAGATCGACGGTGCGGTGCCCATCGTGATGCTCACCCACCGGGCCCGGGAAGCGGATGTCAACCAGGCCCTGGCCGAGATCAACGGGTTGGAAGCGGTGAGCGAACCCCCGGTTCTCATCCGGATCGAGGATGAGAACCGGGATTAGGTCCTCGGGAAACCATCGTTTTTACGGGAACCCGGCAGGGGATGACCGCCGCAGGGGCGAAGGGTGTTTCGCCTCCGCCGTTCTTATCCCTGATCCCTCCACGCTACATTTTAACTCAGATTGTGAGGAACCATGCATATTGTCTGCTCCGATTTGGAGGGGGTGTTCGTCCCCGAGATCTGGATCAACGTCGCTGAAAAAACCGGCATTGATGAGCTTCGGCTGACCACCCGGGATATCGCCGACTACAACGAATTGATGCAGAAACGGCTGTCCATTCTGGACCGGCACAACATCAAACTGGGCGACATCACCCGGGTCATCGACGAAATGGAACCGCTGCCGGGGGCGGTGGATTTTCTGAACTGGCTTCGCGAGCGCTCCCAGGTCATTATCGTGTCGGACACCTATGTCCAGTTCGCCGGCCCCCTGATGCGGCAGCTCGGCTGGCCCACCCTGTTCTGCCATACCCTGCTGGTGGCGCCGGACGGCGCCATCTCCGATTACCGGCTTCGGCAGGAGGACGGAAAACGAAAATCGGTGGAGGCGATGCAGGGGCTCAATTTCCATGTTATCGCCATGGGGGATTCCTATAACGACATCTCCATGCTCAAGGCGGCGGATGAGGGGATTCTCTTTCGGCCCCCGGAGAATGTGGTCTCGGAGTTTCCCCAGTTTCCGGTGGCCCGGGAGTATGAAGATCTCAAACCCCTGATCGAACAGGTGATGGCCGGGGAAGCCGGCTGATACGATGCCGACCCACCGCACCACCTACCGGGTCATCTACGGCGACACCGACCAGATGGGGATGGCCTATCACGCCAACTATCTTCGCTGGTTCGAGATGGGCCGCACCGAACTCCTCCGTCATATGGGGGTGGCCTATCGGGATATGGAGGAACGGGGGGTTCTGCTTCCGGTCTCCGAGGCCTATTGCAAGTATCTCGCCTCGGCCCGGTACGACGACATGCTGGCCATTGAAACGACCCTGGACCCCTCGGTTCGGGCCGGCATGAAGTTCGACTATGTCATCTATCGGGATGCGGATCAGAAATCCCTGGTCAAAGGGTATACCAAACATGCCTGCACCACCCGAGAAGGCAAGGTGATTCGGCCCCCCAAGTTCTTGATCGATCTGATCGCCGGATTTCAGGAGAATGCATGACGCCGGTGGCCATCGATATGTCGGCCTTTGAGAAATGCCGGGTGCTGGTGGTGGGCGATCTCATGATCGATGAATATGTCTGGGGCGCGGTGGATCGAATCTCCCCGGAGGCCCCGGTGCAGATCGTGGCGGTGGATCGAGAGGAGTACACCCTGGGCGGCGCCGGCAACGTGGTCAACAACCTGGCCGCGCTGGAGGCCTCGGTATCGGTGGCCGGGGTGATCGGCCCGGGTCCGGACGGGGACCGGCTGATGACCCGATTCGCTGAATTGAACACCCGAACCGAGGGAATCGTTCGGGAGCCGGACCGGCCCACCACCCGCAAGACCCGCATCCTGGCGGGCCACCAGCAGGTGCTTCGCATCGATCGGGAGACCCGCCGGGAGATCTCGGAGGAGACCTTTTCGGAGTTGACCGCTTTTGTGGAGCGGATTCTTTCCCAAACCGACGTGGTGTTGGTGTCCGATTACGGCAAAGGACTCATCACCCGCCGCTTTCTGGCCCAATTGACCGAGGCGGCTGCGAGAATCGGGATTCCGGTGATCGGCGATCCCAAGGGGATCGACTTCACCAAATATGCGGGGGTGACCCTGCTGACACCGAACCAGAAAGAGGCGGGGCTGGCCTCGGGGGTCGAGATTGTCGATGAAGAAAGCCGAAACCGGGCGGCGGAACGACTGCTGTCCTCCGCAGGCATTGACAACCTTTTGATCACCTGCGGGCAGGAGGGGATGGTCCTGTATGAAAAGGAAAAGCCGCCTTTTCGCATCCGCTCCGAAGCCAAGCAGGTGTTCGATGTGTCCGGGGCCGGGGATACGGTGGCGGCGGTCTTCGGGCTGGCGGTGGCGGCCGGGCGCACCTTTGCGGAAGCCGCTGCTTTGGCCAACACCGCCGCCGGGATCGTGGTGGGCAAGCTGGGCACCGCCACGGTTTCTCGGGCGGAACTGGCCGCAGCTCTCAAGCGGTTTCCGGACGAAGGTTCCCGAAAGTACAAATCCCTGGCGGAGATGGCCGAGGTGGTCCGGTCCTTGAAGGGGAGTGGGAAGACCATTGTCCTGACCAACGGGTGTTTCGACCTTCTTCATGCGGGCCACATTCAGCTCTTTTCCGCGGCCAGGGAGATGGGGGATGTGCTGGTGGCGGCCATCGACGATGATCCCTCGGTTCGAAAACTCAAGGGGCCGGGGCGGCCGGTGCTGAAGGCCCGGGAGCGGGTCCGCATCCTGAGCGCCCTGGACAGCATCGACTATGTGGTGGTCTTTGCCACCGAGGAACTGGACCGGCTGATCGAAGTGCTCCGGCCCGATGTCTTGGCCAAGGGCAGCAATTACGCCTCGGAGGAGGTGGCCGGCCATGGGGTGGTGGAACGGATCGGCGGGCGGGTGGCGCTGATTCCGGTGACCGAGGCGGTCTCTTCCACCGGGATCATCAATTCGATTCGGGAAGGGTGACCGGCTGTATCAAAGAATTTCCCCTTGAAAACGGGGGATGAGGGATTATGGTTCCCGGTATGGATTTTGTCCAGGAAAAGCCCGAGGGCGTGATGTTCAAGGTGCTGGTGCAGCCCAAATCTTCCAAAAATGAGATCGTGGGGCTTCACGACGGCGCCCTCAAGGTCAAACTGACCGCACCCCCGGTGGATGGGGCCGCCAACAAGCTGTGCCTCAAATTTCTGGCCAAGCAGCTGGGCGCCGCCAAATCCAATATCGATATCGTATCCGGTGAGACCGGGCGGCACAAGCAGTTGCTCTGGCGGTTTTCGGACGACGACGGCTCCAAAGCCGAGGCGACCCGAATGAAGCGGGTTCTCGCAGATTTGGTTGCAGATTAAAAAAATCCTTGACAGTTTGCCCGAATGGGGTTACTATTTGGTTTCTTCTGATGCGGGGTGGAGCAGTCTGGTAGCTCGTCGGGCTCATAACCCGAAGGTCAGAGGTTCGAATCCTCTCCCCGCTACCAAAAAAAGCATTTCCTTGAAACCCTTCTTCGGAAGGGTTTTTTGTTTTGTTAATTCCCCCACTCCCGCAATAAATCCTACAGACACCTATGAGAATCTAATTTTAGCTAATGATTTTCGTGGGAATTTGGAATTTTGCCTAAAAAGTAAGATATTTCCAGCAGAAAGGCAAGCTGAAGGTTGTGGCGATTGCAAAATTATTTGGGCTTGTATGGTTAAAAATTCTTGATTATTTTATTGAATGGGCTAATGTACTTCTCAAAGATGGCAAATTTCTTTTCAATGTATAGAGATAGTTCCATTTTTAAAAAGACCAAAAGCTAAAAACCCGCTCTAAAGCAAACTTACTTAAAATGTGTAAGTTACGAGGTTAATGTGGATTATAAACGTAATTTCGTGAGTATTTTAACCTTAGGGAGTTTTAATCCAGCCATATTAACCCCTTCATTTCTTGAGAAGCAAAAGATTTGGCCATCAGATAAAAAGCCCATAGGGAAAACCACTCCAGTTGTATCTGAACTAAAATATGGAAAGGTTTCCTTTTTTACAGAGCTTGAACGTTTTCAAATAATGCAAGCTTCCCCAATGAGATTCGAAGATACTCCTATCATCCAAGCCGCATATAAATATATAAACAAGCTCAGATTTACTCCTTTATCCTTACAGGGGGTAAACTTCAATTTAAACATTTCTGAATACAAAACCGTCTCCGGGTTGCAGGAAATATTTGACAACCCTTTAGCAGAGATAAAGAACTATATAAAAAGCAACGCCGAATACTTCCTGGATACCAAATCAAAAGTAAAAGGCAATGTGGAAGAAACCACTTTGGTCAATTGTAAATATTATGTTGACAATCAAATTTCGGTTTCTATTAATTTAAGGCAAAACAACACTGAGCTCATATTGAATTATAATTACGAAGTGGAAGGCTTAGACGAAAACAGAGAAAGGATTGATATCATAAAAAAAAGTTACCATTCAATTTGTGATGAATTTGAATCTTTTCTTAAAAAACTGGACGATTAGGAGGGAACATGGGGTTGGCAACGACTGCTTCATTGGACCAGGATGCCTGGAACACCTTACCAGTTTTTGAAGGTGAAAATTCAGGAAGAAACCAAAGGCTTAATAAGGTTATTTGTGCTCCTTTGTTTGAAAAGAGGGATACTTCTTCATCAATCCAATTAGAGGAAGAGGATATCGGTATTTGTCATGAACGATCGAAGAGATTTTCGCCTTCACAAAGAATTGTGGTGGACGCAGGCATTGAAAAATTTTTACAGCATGTTAAGGATGTGATCTTCTCTTATGTATATGAAACCAGAAATAGCTTATTAATAAAAGAATATTCAAATACTGAGCAAGTATCTACCTTCCATTCACTGTTTGCAGTGGGGGAGGAGTTGTTTGGGAACGCAAGGCCAAGAAATGAGGCTGAAGCCGAGTTCATCAATAATTTTATTAGAAGCAAGACAAGGGTTATTGCATCTAAAAAGCTATGTTAATAAGATCGCCATGAATGAATGCCTAATTGATGAGCTGATTGATTCTTCTCCATTTATAGGTATATCTCTAAAAGATCAATGTAAACAATACATAAAGCAAGTTCCCGAGTCGATATCCGCGGATTTAACATACTCTTCCTTTAGGACCGATTTTCCTTATCAAGGAGATATAATAGACAAATTTGATTATGTATACCAGGAAGTAATTAATGGCAATTTGGAGACTCACTTTGCCGAAGATAATCCCTGCTTATTGATTTCTCATACTTGCGATATGGATTTAGAGGGGAAAACAAGAGAAAAATTTACTTCGTTGGCCCCTATTTATAGTTATAAAGACTTTTCAG
>CAZNLT010000052.1:0-32268 GCA_964573705.1 uncultured Desulfobacterales bacterium | reverse complement strand
ATGGTACTGCACGGGAGACTGTGTGGGAGAGTAGGTCGCCGCCGAATTTCTTTCTAAAAATGCCCGATTCGCATCTCAAATGCGAGTCGGGCTTTTTTATTTTCGATCCACTCTCATTCCCAAGTTGAAAAGGAATAAATCAGTGCGGCCGCTTTGAATGGGCTTTGATCCGGCGACGGAAGTACCGATTTATAAGGACGCCGGGTGCCGAAGAATCCTCATTTCGGCGATGCATGACTGATACAAAAGCCGGCCCGAGATATTTTCCCGGCCCGGCAAGAACTCCCTGTTCGCTAAATCAGCTTTCCCGGGCCGGAACGATACCTCGGACTGGTCTAAACATTAATAATGGTCGGTTTTTCTTACGGTTCGTAATAGGTGATGACCGGCTCTCGAAGGATCAGTTCAATCGCCTTGGACGCGCTTTGGGCCGCATCCGGGAATACGTCCCTCAGAGCGGCGATATGCCGAAGATTGTCGGCCGTGCGAAGGATCAACATGGATAGATCCCCTTCGGCGGTTTCCGCCACCGAAAGCACCTTATCCCACGAATAGACCTCCGAGGCCCACAGGAAAAGAACGAGTGCGGGCCGTCGGTACAGCGGACGGGTCGGAAAGCCTCTTTCCTTCATCAGATCCACAAAGGGTTTCAGCCCCTTCACCACATTGTTGAAGGTCTTCTGAAGCGGGTTGGGAATCACTTCCTTTTCGATCCGCTCATCGGTTTCCCGCTCATTCACGAAAGAACAGATGATGGCCGCAAGCATTCTTGGGTCATCCTGGGGGAAGAGACCTTTTCGAAACCCTTCGGCGATCAGCAGCGGGTAATCCACCCGGAGTTGGGATGCCCAGATACCGTCCTCGGTCAGGGTTCCGGATGAAGAGACGAATCCGGTCTCTTTCAGAAAATGAAAGTGTTTCTGAAAGTCCTGCCAGAGAAGGTCCTTTTGCGCATCATCCGGTCCTGTTTCTTTTTTCTTTTTCTTGGCCCCGGTCAAAAGGTAGGTGGCAAACGATTTTCTCAGCAACACCTGAATCTGATCCGGAACATGGGAGAGAAGCAGGTTGAGGGTCATGGAAAAATTGATCCGAATCTGACTCAGCACGTCTCCCGGAGGGGCGGAGATCATTTTGGCGACATGCCGAATATCCATGTACTTATTCGGCAGAACCAGTCCGAACCCGATTCGGTCCATCCCCCGGCGGCCGGCCCTGCCGGTCATCTGGTGAAATTCGGTAGAGGTCAAGGGCATGAATTCGACGCCATTGAATTTGTCGGAATTCAAGAATGCGACCGTTCGGGCCGGAAAGTTGACCCCGGCCGCCACGGTGGAGGTGGCGAAGACCGCATCCAGAAGCCCGTCGGTCATGAGGGATTCGACCAGCAGTTTCCAGGCAGGCAACTGGCCGCTGTGATGGGCGCCCACCGCCAGACGCTCCAGATTGCCCAGCTGGTTGTGCTTGGCCAGATGAGGAACATAGCCGACCGCCTCTTCGATTCGATGATGAATCCGATCTTTGCGTTCCTGGTCTTTCAAGATATTCTGTTCACAGAGTTCCAGTGCGTGGTCGCAATCGGCTCTGGATTTCAAGAAAAAGATTGCCGGCAGCAGGCGGTATTTTCGAAGCACCCGCAAAATGTCCCCGAACCTGGGAAGCTTACCGGGGATGGCAAGACGCGGCGGAAACTTGTCGTTCACATAGGCGTTGACCTTCGGGTGCAGTTTTCGCTTCCCCTTGCCGCTTCGGTCGTCCAGCAGCGGATACAGGGTTCCGGAGGGATGAAAGAAGATCGGATAAAGCGGCACCGGGCGTTGGGTCTCCCGAACGACGATGCATTCCTTGTGCCGAATGGACGCCAGCCAGGCCGCGATCTGGTCCGCATTCCCGATGGTCGCCGACAGCAACAGCATGGGAATTCGGGGCGGAAGATAGATCATGATCTCTTCCCAAACCACGCCCCGGTCTTCATCCCCTAAAAAATGGGCCTCATCCAGAATGACGAAATCGGTATCCAGATCCTCTCCGTGGTGCATGGCATCATAGAGCTGGTTCCGAAGAATCTCCGTTGTCCCCACCAGGATAGGTCCATCCGGGTTTTCCTTGCGGTCTCCGGTCAGAATACCCACATTTTCCGGGCCGAATTCCTCGGAAAATTCAATATATTTGGAATTGGTGAGGGCTTTCAGGGGAGAGGCATACCATGCCCTGCCGCCGTCCCCCCGAATCTTTGCGATGGTCTGTTCCGCGATCCAGGTTTTTCCGGCGCCGGTCGGCGCCGTCACCAGACAATCGCCCTTCTCGATGGCGGCCAAGGCTTCCAATTGAAACGGGTCCGGCGTAAACGGCTTTTTTTTGGGAATGCCGATGGATTTAAATACCTTCTGCAGTTTCGGGTCCGCCTGGGGTTTGATCTTTAAAAGCTTCCGCCGCCCTTTGAATCTGCCGCCGGGCCTTTTGCCGGTGTATCCCTGGTCACTCATGAGACGGAAAGTCCGGCAGCCATTTCTTTGACCGCCGCTACCGCCGGCGAATCGGATTCAAAGGGGGATTTTCCGCTAAGATCGGCCTCGATCAAGGCTTCATCATAGGGAAGAAACCCCAGGAACTGAAAGTCGGACAGGTGCTCTTTCAGAAATGCCTCATCCTTTTCACCCCGAATTTTATTGCCGATCACCGCAATGGAATTGAGCCCGATTTCAGACGCCAGCTGACGAATATGCTCCGCGGTATCCAGACTGCGACGGCCCGGCTCCACCACCACCAGCAGTTTGTCCACCGCCCGGGCGGTGCCGCGTCCGAGATGTTCGATACCGGCCTCCATGTCCATGACCACCACCTCATCCCGGGCCAGTACCACATGGGTCACCAGGGCCCGCAACAGCGTGCTTTCCGGGCAGATACAGCCGGCGCCTCCTTTTTTGACGCCCCCGAGCCGCATCAGTTTGATGTTCTCCAGGCGGGCGGAGAGCTTTTTAGGCAGATCGTCCACCTTGGGGTTGAGCTTGAAATATCCCCCTACCGTGCCGGGCATGGCTTCGGTTCTTTCTAAAATCAACTCCTTCATTTCGGAAATAGGGACGATCTTTTCGGCGCCGTCGATGCCCAGAGCGGCCGCAAGATTGGCGTCCGGGTCGGCGTCAATGGCGAGTACATGCTTTCCCTGCTGGTTCAGGGTCCGGATCAGAAGTGAGGAAAAGGTGGTCTTGCCCACGCCCCCTTTTCCGCTGACAGCTAACTTCATGGCGATACAATCCTTTCAAATGGGAAGCTCAAATTATCTGAAAACAGTATTTTTTGTCATATGAATCATAAATATAACACAGCAAACGGCAGGGACAAGGGCACGCGCAAAAACCTCACCGGTTTCTTTCCGCCAGAAGTTCCTCCACATTAAAGATCGGGATCGGCTTACGCATGCCCTTGGGGATGAGCGGATCAAGGCGGGTCAATCTGAACAGGCGGTTTATATGTTGATAGGTGCTTTCGGAAATGAGGATTTGACCCGAGGCAGCCAGGGAACAGAGTCGGGAGGCGGTATTCACGGTTTCTCCGATAACCGAGTAGCTCATGGTCCGGGACGAACCGATATATCCGGCCACCAGTCGGCCCGAGTTTATGCCGATGCCGATTTGAATCGGTTGCTTGCCCCGGTCCCGCTGCCGACGATTGAATTCGGAAAGCATGGTCCGCATCTCCAGAGCCGCGTTTGCCGCCCGAATAGGACCGTCTTCCTGGGAGATGGGGGCGCCCCAGATGACCATGATGGCGTCTCCGATGAACTTATCCACCGTCCCCTGGTACCTGAAGACAATCTCTACTACCGATTCGAAGTAATCGTTGAGCATTTGAAGCACTTCCGATGGTTCATTATTTTCGCTGATCGCGGTAAACCCCCGAATATCGGCAAACAGCACCGTCGCCTCCCGGCTTTCACCCCCTTTTTCCACCTTCAGCTGACCGGAAACTACCATTTCGGCCAGATCCGGAGACAGAAGCTTTTGAAAACGTCGACGGGTCTCCGCTTCTTTTCGGGCCTTGATCGCCGATCTTTTACGTTCATCGATGTCCTCGAAGGTACAGTCGAAATGTTCCCGCTTTCCTGATCTGTCTTTGATCAACCGGGCGGTCACCGAACCCCACATCGGTTTTCCGGTGCTTTTTTTCAGAAGGATTTCGCTTCGGGTAATACTGCCGTTTCGAATAAGAGCATCCGAAAAAGCACGGCATTCGAAATCATCCAAAAACAGATCGCCGAATTCAATCAAATCTAAATCCTTCTCGGATCCAAATCTGAACATTTTCAGAAAAGAGGGGTTGGCCATCAGGAAACGACCATGAATCCCCGGGGTGTTTCGACAGATTCCGATGGGGATGTTTTCCACCAGGGTGCGGTATCGGGTTTCGCTTTCTCGAAGGGCTTTTTCGGCCCGTTTCCGATTGTCCATGGTAAACTGGGCATGAGAGCCGAAAATCACAAAAAGACACAACACGATGATTCTGGGCCAGATTTCATTGATATCGCTTCCGAATACCAATTCGTAAAAATTTAAACGCTGGGAGGTGAATATATTCAGGATTGAGTCGATGACCCAGTAGATAAAGGCAAGTCCGAGGGCGATAAATACCATTTGATCTGTCAGATGCTTTGGACTATCCTGTTTTTTCATACCGCGGTACTCAACAAAGGTCAGGTCATAAAAGGGGTAAGATTGAGATCGAATTCCCCTCTTCATGTATTCGGTCGGGTTCTTATATATCAGGTTTGTGGAAGTATTTCAAATCAAAAATGAATCTTGCTGAAACATCGGCAGGTAATTATACAAAGAAATTAATCAGAAACAATCAGCACTTCATGGTAGATCATCCAATAGGGAGGAGATTGGAATGGCAGACATTTTGGAGTTGATACAATCGAGGGATCCCGGCGAACGGGAATTCCAGCAGGCGGTGGAAGAGGTGGTGGACAGTATCAAACCGGTGTTGGACCGAAATCCCGAATACCGCCGGGCCGCGGTGCTGGAAAGAATCGTCGAACCCGAGCGGGTTATTTTGTTCCGGGCGCCCTGGATCAATGACCAAGGACAGGTTCACGTAAACCGCGGATACCGCGTGGAGATGAACAGCGCGATCGGGCCCTACAAAGGGGGGCTTCGGTTCCATCCTTCGGTCAACCTGAGCATTCTCAAATTTTTGGCCTTTGAACAGGTGTTTAAAAACGCACTCACGACGCTTCCCATGGGTGGGGGCAAAGGCGGCTCCGATTTTGATCCCAAAGGCAAATCGGACAACGAGGTGATGCGGTTCTGCCAGAGCTTCATGATGGAGCTGTTTCGATATATCGGGCCCAACACCGATGTACCGGCCGGAGATATCGGGGTCGGGGCCCGGGAGATCGGATTTTTATTCGGCATGTACAAGAAGATCCGCAACGAATTTACCGGCGTCCTGACCGGTAAAAGCCTCAACTGGGGCGGCAGTCTGATTCGTCCGGAGGCTACCGGATACGGGAATGTCTATTTTGCGGCCGAAATGCTGGCCACCCGGGAGGACACCTTGGAAAACAAGGTATGTCTGGTCTCCGGATCGGGAAATGTGGCCCAGTTTACCGCCGAAAAAATTCTGCAACTGGGGGGCAAAGTGGTCACCCTTTCCGATTCCTCCGGATACATCTACGACGAAGAGGGGGTCGACACCGAAAAATTGGAATTCGTCAAACGCCTTAAAAATGTCCGAAGGGGCCGCATTAAAGAATACGTGGATAAATACCCCGACACCCACTATGCGGATGTGGACCCCAGCCTCGACTACAACCCGCTCTGGGACCGAAAGGCGGATTGCGCCTTCCCCTGTGCGACCCAGAATGAGATTAATGAAAAGGACGCCATGCACCTGATGAAAAACGAGGTCAGTCTGGTCAGCGAAGGGGCCAATATGCCCTCCACCCATCAGGCCGTTGATATTTTCCTCGACCATAAAATCCTCTATGGTCCGGGCAAAGCCGCCAATGCCGGCGGGGTGGCCGTATCCGGCCTTGAAATGGCCCAGAACAGCATGCGGCTGAACTGGCCCCGGGAAGAGGTGGACAACCGGCTCAAGACGATTATGAAACAGATTCACCAGACCTGCTGCGATGTGGCCATCGATTTCGGAGAACCGGGCAATTACATGGTCGGGGCCAACATCGCCGGGTTTATCAAAGTGGTGGACGCGATGCTGGACCAAGGCGTGGTATAAAATCAGGGGATCATGGAACCGATACGATGGATACGGGCCGGATATCTTGTAGACGGCCGGGGCGGCGAAATTCAAAAAAATGTTTGGCTGCGAATCACAAACGGCCGTGTGGATGATATTCTGAATTCGAATTCCCTGGAAGCCCATTTTCAGGAACCCGGAAAAAGATCCACCGAAGGCCCTGAGATTCTGGACCTTTCAGAACACACGATCCTGCCGGGACTGATCGATTCTCATATTCATCTCTTTATGTCGGGCACCGGAAACACGCGAACCAGAGAAAAGCAGCTGAATGCCGGATATGAACAGATGAAGCCGACCCTGTCCCGGCACCTGAAGCAACTTTTCGCCAACGGGGTGGTGGCGGCTCGGGACGGCGGTGATTATGGCGGTTATGCGCACCGCTATCGATCGGAAAGTTCCGAACTAGAACCGATTCCGATTCATCTTCGAACGGCGGGAAAAGCATGGCGAAAGCCGGGCCGGTACGGTAAGCTCATCGGCAGGCCGCCCTTGCCGGGGGAATCTCTTGCCGAAGCCGTTTCCCGGACCGCGGACGGCGTCGATCATGTCAAGGTTGTCAACTCGGGATTGAACAGCCTATCTGAATTTGGAAAAGAAACACCGCCGCAGTTCGATTCGGCAGAGTTGCGTGAGGGGGTTCGGGCAGCCCATGTCCGGGGTCTCAAGGTGATGATTCATTGCAACGGAACCGTGCCGGTTCAAGTTGCGGTGGAGGCCGGGTGTGATTCCATCGAGCACGGCTTTTTCATGGGCGCCGATAACCTGAAGCGGATGGCCGATCGCGGTACCGCATGGGTGCCGACGGCCGTTACCATGAAGGCCTATTCGGAAAGGCTTCCCTCCGACAGCAGAGAGGCTGAAATCGCCCGCCGGAATTTCGACCATCAGGCAAAACAGATTCGACTGGCCCGGGAGCTGGGGGTCACCGTCACTGTCGGCACGGATGCCGGCAGTCTGGGGGTTCATCACGGCATCGCGGTCAAACAGGAATTGAAAATACTGACGGAGGCGGGGTATTCAGTGTCGGAGGCGATCGCCTGTGCCACCGCAAACGGCGCGAGATTGTTGAACTTAAATGAATTGGGAACGCTTCAAGCAGGAAAGGCCGCAACCTGGGTTGCGGCCAAAGGTAATCCTCAAGACCTGCCCGACAGCCTGGCCTCGATTCGGCTCTTTGTGTCCGGACGGGAGACCGAAACAGGCCGTCATGAAGAGAGGCCCGGTCCTCTATGACAACAGCTTCGCCTGAAGGGTAATCTCCGTTCCGGCCAAGGCCTGGGAAACCGGGCAGTTTTTCTTGGCTTCCTCGGCCTGTTTTTTAAATTCGGATTCATCCATACCCTGAACCTTGGCTTCGGTGGACAGTTCGATTTTGGTAATCTTAAAGCCCTCGCCTACCTTCTCGATATGGACTTTGGCATCCGTTTCGATCCGCTCCGGTGTGCCGCCGGCTTTCTCCAAAAAGAGGGAGAGCGCCATGGAAAAGCATCCGGCGTGGGCCGCTCCGATCAACTCCTCCGGGTTGGTCCCCGGACCCTCTTCGAATCTGGATTTAAATGAGTAGGGCCCTTCAAAAACGCCGCTGCCCAGTTTGACCGATCCGTTTCCTTCCTGAATTTTTCCTTCCCATTTGGCTTCGGCTTTGCGTACCGGCATAATCCACCTCCTGATTGTGGGGTTCGTTTCATGCGATGCAATTCGTGAATAGCCGTCAGATAATAGTACCTGCCGCTATTATTCGGAATAAATAAAAATCTGTATTTACAAAGTGCGAATCCCGTATTCCCTGGTCCGCAGCGGGGTGACGCCTTTCAAGATACCCGAATCCCCCCCTTGAAAAACCAGCCCCCGAACCTACAATGAAAAGCATCCATTCACTTCGCCATCAGGAGGGAAAAAGAAATGTTCGTCATTTTTTCCAATCGCTTGGGATGTATCGGATCCATTATCGTGTCCATACTTTTAACATTGGCTATGCTGCTGTTTTTCGGCATTCTCTGATCCAACCCCGCCTTTCTTCGGTTTGCTTTTCTCGCGTGCCGCACTTGCAAACTGCATACCCCTCCGGACCCGAATCAATGAAAGCCGGTCCGTCTGGAAGTGATTCGGGGATTGTCTTTTGACTATTATTGCGCTATGTTTGCATCCTTGGTTGAAATTTCCTAATCAACTTCTCAATAGAAACCAAAAATCATGAAATCAAAATTAGTCAGCATGATCGGCCTTCTGGTGTTTATCGCCCCCCTGGTTTCCGCTCAGGAACAGCCGCCCGCCAAGGTACGGGTCGTGAAGGTGACCGAAAAACCGGCCACGGAGCAAGCGGGATTGATCGGAATTCTCTATTTTGATCGGGTAAGCCGGATCTCTACAGAAGTCGCCGGACAGGTTCAAGAGGTCCACTTTCGGGAAGGAGATCTGGTCAAGAAGGGCGATGCCCTGATCCATATCAATACCGATTTTTTAGACAAGGACGTGGCCCTGGCCGAAGCAAAACTTGAACAGCTCGATGTCCGCATTCAGAAAAATCAAAAAAACCTGGAACGGTATGAACAGTTGTTCAAGAAAGAGGCGGCCTCTGAAATCGATTATGACAATCTTTTTTACGCCCATCAGGAACTGATCAAGGAGCGGGAGGAACTGGAAAGCAGCCTTTCCAAAATCAAACTGATGCGGTCCAAATGTGTGATTCCCGCGCCCTTCGACGGCATTATCCTCGAGAAGACCGTCGACATCGGAGACTGGGTGATTCAGGGCCGAATGCTCTACCGCATCGGTTCGGCCAACGATCTGTTCGCAAAGGTACCGGTGGCCGAAGACCTGATTCAGTTCGTCCAAAAAGGCGATCAGCTGGAAGTGGTGATCAACGCCTACGATACGGAACTATCCGGCGAAGCCGCCGGGATTCTGCCGGTAGCCGATGAAAAGACCAAACAGGTCTTTTTGAAGGTGCGGCTCGGCAATCTTCGGGATATTTCGGTCCCCGTTGCGGAAAACATGTCGGCGACCGTGTATATACCGGTCAGCGCGCAAAAAAATCTGAAAATCATTCCCAGAGACGCTTTGGTCAAACACCAGGGCAGGGACTTCGTGTATACCGTCAAAGAAGGAAAAGCCGCGATTCTTCCGGTGACCATCGTTTCCTATATGGGGAACGAGGTGGGTGTCAACGATTCCCACATTCAGCCGGGCATGTCGGTGGTGGTGGATGGAAATGAACGTCTGAAGCCGGATCAACCCGTCGAGGTGACAGAAGAGGCCTAGTTCAATGGATATCATCGAATATTCGATTCGCAAGCCGATCACGGTGGCGGTCGGCGTCATCCTGGTGGTCATGTTCGGCCTGATCGGTTTGAACAAACTGCCGGTTCAGCTCACCCCGGATGTGGAAGAGCCGAAGATCACCGTCCGAACCAATTGGGCCGGGGCCACCCCCTATGAAATCGAGCAGGAAATCATCGAGAAACAGGAAGAAAAGCTCAAAGGGGTCCAGAACCTGGTCGAGATGGAAAGCTCCAGTTACAACAATTACGGCGAGATTTCCCTCACCTTTCGGGTCAGAACCGACCTGGATGCGGCGCTTCTGCGGGTATCCAACAAACTCAACGAGGTCTCCGATTATCCGGCCAATGCGGACCGCCCTTCCATCGATGCGGCCGGCGCCCAGAGCAATCCGGTGATCTGGACCATGATGAAGATGAAAAGCGGTGATCCGGCCGATATCGTCAAGTACATGACTTTCTTTGAGAACGAGGTCCGTCAGCACCTGGAGCGGGTCGAAGGGGTGGGCTCTCTTTTCGTGGGGGGCGGCACCGAAAAAGAGCTTCACGTCGTCCTGGATGCCGGAAAAATGGCCCGGCACAATATCACCATCGACGAAGTGACCCGGAAGATTCGAGGCGCCAACCGGAACCTCTCGGCCGGCACCCTGGGGGTGGGCAAAAAAGATTACCGGCTTCGCACGACCAGCCAGTTCCAGACCTTTGAAGACCCGCTGGAGGTGGTGATCTTCGGTGACGGCATCAAGCGGATATTGCTGCGGGATATCGCCACCACCACCACCGGTTACCATAAGCAGGCGGTATCGGTGATGCAGAACGCCAAAGAGGGGATCGTGATCGGTGTTCGGAAGGAGCCCGGCGCCAATGTCATCAGTTTGATTGAACGCCTCAAACAGGTGGTGGCTGACCTGAATGAAAACGTGTTGGCTGAAAAAAACATATTTATCGATTGGATCTACGATGAGGCTCCCTATATCAATACCTCCATCGATATCGTTCAGAAAAACGTTCTGATCGGCGGGCTTTTGGCCATTACCGTTCTTCTGGTATTTTTGCGGAGCATCAGCGCCACCATCACCACGGCGGTGGCCATTCCGATTTCCGCCATCGGAACCTTTATCTTTCTCTGGGTTTTTCACCGGAATCTGAACGTGGTCAGCCTGGCCGGCATTTCCTTTGCCGTCGGCATGCTGGTGGACAACGCCATTGTGGTGCTGGAAAATATCGACCGCCATCGGAAAATGGGTAAAAAGGCGTTTTCGGCGGCCTACGACGGCGCCAAAGAGGTGGTGGGCGCCGTCTTCGCCTCCACTGTCACTACAGTTGCCGTGTTCGTACCGGTCATTTTTATTCAAGAGGAAGCCGGGCAGCTGTTTCGGGATATCGCCATCGCCATTACATTTTCCATTATCCTGAGCCTGATGGTTTCGGTGTCGGTCATTCCCACCATTCTCAACCAGTTCTACCAGCGGACCCCCCGTCCCAAACCGGGTAAGCCAGGCATTATCGGCAGAATCGGTGGCTTTCTGGCCGGCATGATCATGTCCATGGCCGGTTTTTTTCTTAAGAACACATTCACCCGGATCACCTGCGTCGTGCTTTTTACTGCGATGTCGATTTCCCTGATCGCCTGGCTGGTTCCCAAGGCCGAATACCTGCCTCAGGGCAACCGGAACCTGGTCATCAGCATCCTGATTCCGCCGCCGGGGTCCTCGGTGGACAAACGAAAAGCCATCGGAGATTATATTTACGAACAAACCGAGCCCTATCGGGAAAACGACGGAAAGGACGGGATTCCCCAGATCCAAAACCTGTTTTACGTGGCCACCCCGGAACTCAACCTTTTCGGCGCCAATTCCATTCACGAGACTCGGGCCGGTGAAATGATGCCCCTGTTTAACCGGATCATTCGGTCGATTCCGGACATGTTCGGCGTCAGCATTCAGGCGGGGATTTTTCAGAGCGATATCGGCGGAGGTCGAAGCATCGACGTCAACATCGCCGGAGAGGATCTGGGGGAGATCATCGGGACCGCCCGACAGCTTTACGGCGGAGTCATGGGAAAGGTTCCGGGCAGCCAGGTTCGGCCGGTGCCTTCATTGGAGATCAGCTATCCCGAAGTCAGCATCATTCCCGATAAGGGAAAGCTGGCCGCCAACGGCCTCACCGAAGAGGATCTGGGAGTTTATATCGATGTATTGATGGACGGCCGAAAAATCGACGAATTTCGGCCCGAAGGGGTGAAGCAGATCGACCTGATTCTGAAAGGAGACGACCGGACCTTTCAAACCCCCGAGGATCTGCTCAAGAGCCTGATCGTCAACCGATACGGAAACCTGATTCGAATCGGAGACGTGGCCGAAATCCGATACAGCCAGGGCATGACCCAGGTAAATCACCTGGAGCGAAAGCGGACCGTTAAACTTCAGGTGACTCCGCCGGCCGAGATGCCCCTGCAGACCGCTATCGAAACCATCGAAAACGAGCTGATTGGGCCCATGGACCAACAGGGGCAGCTTAAAAACGTCACCGTCACCGTCGGCGGAAACGCCGATAAGCTGACCGCTACCCGAAAGGCGCTTCAGTGGAACTTTCTTTTGGCGGTGGTCATCACCTACCTGCTGATGTCGGCCCTGTTTGAAAACTTCTTCTACCCTTTCATCATCCTGTTCACCGTTCCGTTGGCGGCGGCAGGCGGTTTTGTAGGGCTGAAACTGGTGAATATCTTCATCACCCCCCAGGGATTCGATGTCTTGACCATGCTTGGATTCGTCATCCTGGTGGGAACGGTGGTCAACAACGCGATTTTGATTGTCTACCAGTCACTCAACAATGTCCGGTATGAAGGGCTTGAAGGAATCAATGCGGTTTCCGAGGCGGTCCGGACCCGGATTCGGCCGATTTTCATGAGCACCTCCACCAGTGTATTCGCGCTCTCTCCGCTGGTGGTCGCCACCGGTTCCGGCAGTGAATTGTACCGAGGTCTGGGAAGCGTGCTCCTCGGCGGTCTGGGCTTTTCCACGCTCTTTACCCTGTTTGTAATTCCCTCCCTGTTGGCTTTTTTCATCGGATTCGAAAAATCGCGGACCGCCGAAGCGACGGTGACCGCCCTAAAACCCCGAACCGATCACGCCCCCGTCTACCCGCAGGGAGGCGCCGTTGGTGGCCGAGGAGAGCGGGCTGCAAATGTAAAGAATTAGATTGGCGACCTCCTCGGGTTCGAGAAACCGCTTCATGGAGGAATGGGGCCGGGCGATCTGAAAGAATTCTTTTTCCATCCGGTCCCGGCTGATCTGTTTTTCGTCGGCCAGCTTTCGAATGTATTCCGAAACCCCTTCTGTGTGGGTGGGGCCGGGAAGGACTGAATTGACGGTTACCCCGGACCCGCTCACATCCTCGGCCAGGCCCCGGGAAATGGTGAGATACGCTGCTTTGGTCACCCCGTAGTGGATCACGTCCGGCGGAATGGACATTCCCGATTCGCTGGAAATGAAAATTACCCGGCCCCAGTTGCGCTCTTTCATGCCGGGAAGATAATGGCGCGTCAGCCGAACCCCGCTCATGACATTGGTTTCAAAAATCTGAAACCACTCCTCATCCGAGATTTCCTGAAACGGTTTGGGATTATAAACCCCCATATTGTTGACGAGGATGTCGATGCGGTTGACTTCCCGGATCAACTTCGAAACTCCGTCCACACATGACAAGTCCGCGGTCACCCCTTTGATATCCACCGTCGGGTCGGTATCACGGATTTTTTTCACGGCCGCGTCCATGTGCGGCTGAGAGTGGCCGTTCAGGATGACGAATGCGCCTTCCCGAGCCAGGGCCATGGCGGTCGCAAATCCGATGCCCAGGGTCGATCCGGTGATCAGGGCGCGTTTGCCGGTCAATTGCAAATCCATCTTTTTTCTCCTTATCTGGAACCCGGTTTTCAGGGCTCTTCAGTCCATTTTTTGTGGCGACGGAAAGGATTCAAGCATTCCCAACGCCGGACCCTCTTCATCCGGCACTCACTTCCAGTATAGAGTCATTACGGGATGAATGTCAAAGGGAATAGAAATGACAGGAGATCCGTTTTGGGTATTCTTTCACTGTTCTTCATTCCTGTCTTCATCTATAATCGCTCCATGCAGCAAATATCTTCTTGATACCGCCAATACAACATACAGGTATCGTAAAGGTCCAGATTCCGTATTCCTATGCTCAATCTTTTCCCATTGACATTCGATTCAGCGGGTGAGAAATGAAAAGGAAGACAGAAGAACTCTTGTATGCCATCCATCCTTGTCTACTAAGGACCCAAACCATGCACGGACGCAGCCTGGCAGGTCTCCTGGTTTTACTGGTCTTCCTGGTCGGATTCCCAGCTTACGGGCAGGAAACGATTGAGCTTCAGGAAAAAGGGCGCGCATATTTCGATTTCGGCGTTTTCGCCTTTGAAGAAGGCGATCTCAAAGATGCCGAAACCAATCTGAAAATTGCGCTCTCCCTCAGCCCCGACAATTCCTACTACCATCACTACCTCGGCAAAACCTACCTGAAGATGGGCCGGTACGAAGAATCGATGACCTCTCTGAAGAATGCGGCCTCCTTGGATTCGAAGATTCCCGGTCTTCAGTACGATCTTGCCTATTTAAACTATAGAATGGGAAACCACGCCCGGGCCGCATCCCTGTTTCAGGCGCTTGCCCGAGAAGATCCCGACCATGTTCTGGCCCAATATTATGCGGGGATCACCCATTTTAAACAGGAGCACTACGCAGAAGCCACCGACTATTTCATCACGGCTGCGGAAAACAGCCCGACCATTCGGGCCAACGGATACTACTATGCCGGGATCTGCTATCAGAAAACCGGTGATATCGACACCGCATTGACCATGTTCAACCGGGTTCTGGAGGCCCCCGAACCGGGGGTTCTCAGTGAGAACGCCGCCCGCTGGATTGCGGCCCTCAAACAGGAGGAAGTCCGACTTCGTCCGCTCAGTCTCTTTCTGAAAGCCGGCCGACGATATGACGACAATGTCCGTCTAGACCCGGATGATATCGACCTTTTTGCCGATGAGTCGGATTGGGCCACGCTGTTGTACCTGACCGGCCAATATGATTTTTTGATCCGGGACCGGTATTCGGCCGGAATCGGGTACAGCCATTATCAGACCCGGTATGATGACCTGGATACCTATAACCTGATCGGAACCCTTCCTCAGCTCTATTTGTCCTATAATTGGCAGCCGTTCATCCTGCGGTTCAATTATCAGCCGGTCTATTACTGGGTGGATTCGGAAAGCTACCTCAGACAGCATCGCCTGGAACCAGAGGCCTTGTGGCGAGTGAATCGAAAGCTCCTGACCCGATTATCCTACCGGTACCATAACAACCACTATTTCCAGGATACGGAACGTACCGGACACACCAACGAAGTCCTCGCAGATGCCTTTTACAGCGTCTTTGACCAGCGGGGGCGCCTCTTCGCCGGATTCGGATACGAGGATACCACTGCGGCCCAACAGGATGAATTTTATACCCGGTGGCGGGCCCGGGCGGGCGCCCTGTTTAATCTCCCCTGGCGCCTGGATCTTGGGGTGTCCATGGAGTACCAGGACAAACAATACGACACCGCCGATCGGGTGTACGGTGTCGAAAGAAACGACGACCGGTTTATTGCCGGAATCTCTCTGTCCCGCCGGATTTATAAGGAATGGCTCAAAATTCTGGCCGAACATCGTTACACCCAGAACGACTCCAACATCAATGATTACGAATACACCCGTAACATTTCCACCTTGTCTCTGTCACTCACCTATTGAAAAAACTCGGGAGAGCCGAATATGGCCGGCATCAGACTTTTCCCCGGTAAACAGGCGATTATCCTCTCTGTTTCTTTTCTCTGTATTCTGGCTCAGGGATACGGATCATTCCTGAATGCCCGGTCCGACCTTCCGGATGAGATCGTAATCCGGCAAGATTTCAATCCCGGCAACGGATCACCCATAGGAGAGGTGCAGCTGGTTCAGGGAGAAGTCTCCGTTCTTCATGCAGACGAACCCGACACCGGATACCAGGTCACATCGGGTATTCCGCTGTTTAAGGGGGACACCCTGGTCACCGGACAGAATGGAAAAGTCAGTTTCAAATTCAATGACGGCAGCGTGTTGACCCTCGCCACCGAAACCCGCCTGGTCCTCAACGAAAGCATCTATGACCCTGAAAAGACTGAAAACCGGAGCTCGTTTATCAGCTTAGGGATCGGAAAGATTCGGTGCTGGGTTAAACAACTGACCGGATTTCGTCGTTCCGAATTTCAGGTCAAAACGAAAACCGCCGTCGTCGGGGTGCGGGGTTCCGATTTTATCGTGGAAGCCACTGAGGATTATACCCGAGTGACCACTCTGGATGATACCCGCCTGGAGGTGGTCAGCCTCTATGGCCTCTGCGAAGAATTCCAGGATCTGGATAAAGAAAAGCTTCAGGACTGTGTCGTCTTGAGCACCACCCTTGAGGATTTCGAACAAACCCTGATCGAGGAAAACCGACTTCCCGCGGAGGTCGAATCCATACTTCCGGAGAAGATTGAATTGCTGAAGGAGGATTTCATCATCCGCCCGGATGAGGACACCCTGACCCGAAAGGACCCCGGAGAACCGGAGATGGAGCGGGGAATACGGATATCCGAAGAGTTGCTGGTAATGCCGGAGATCAGCGAACCCTCCTTTTCGGCAGAGCCGTTGGGTCCGGAAATCCGCCGGGGAGGGGATCGGGACACCATTTTCGATGAATCCGACGATGCGATGGTGGATTACCAGGAAGAGCGCCTCGAAGACAAACTGAACGAGCTGCCCCGGTTTCCCGAAACGCCCAACCGCGACAATTAATCAGGATCAGGAGGAACCCATGCGAGGGACCGCCCGCCCATTCAAATCTTTTCAAATGATTAAGCCCCTTTTACTATTACTGTTTTTGGTGCTTAGCCAGATAGGTGCTTTCAGCCGCGCCTGGGCAGCGGAATGGACCGGAAGCCTCGATACCGCTTGGGGTGAACCGGAAAATTGGGTTGGCAATATTCCCCCCACCAGCGCCGACATAGTTATAATCCCTGTGGTTTCAACAGCCAACTACCCGGTTCTGGATTCTTTTACCTTTGTTGACAGCCTCTCCGTCCAGGCCGGTGCATCGATGACCATCGCAAACGGAGGCTCTTTTCAAACCTCCAACGTACAAATCGCCGGGCTTTTAACCCTTTCCCCGGGCGGTACTCTGGAAATTTTTAACGATAGCGGCCTTATTACGATCGATGCCGGTGGTATTTTGGAGTTGAATGGCGGAAACCTGATTCCAAATGTAATCGGAATCGAAAACAGCGGAAGAATCGAATGGACCCAAGGCGATTTCATCCTTCAAAACGGGGCTGCCCTGAACAATAGGTTTGAAGGTATCATTCGGATCAGCGGTTCCGATCCTTTAATGAAATTGATTGATGACGGTTCTTTTTGTAATTTCATCAATGAGGGACAGGTGATCAAAGACAGCACCGGTGAAGTGATCATCGCTCCGTCCGAAATCGATCATACCGGTACAGTGAACATAAACTCGGGTACCCTGATATTCGGGCTGGATATTGGCACTTCGATGTTCGCGACCTACTCGGGTAATTTTCAAATCGCTCAGGATGCTGCTGTCCGTCTATACGAAGGAAGCCATTTTTTCAGCAGCAGCATGAGCGGGACCGCCCCGACTGTCGAGGGCACCGGGGAATTCATTATCGGAAGCTCAACCCGGTTCGGTACCATTGATATTGATCCTTATGTTTTTCTGGAAGCTGATCTTCTCGTCAATGCACCGTTGATTTTGAATCTGACGACTCTCGAGGGCCCCGGAAATTTGGCGGCGAATGGAAATTTCATCTGGCGGGGAGGGGACTTGATCGGGGATGTGGAAGCCGAGGGAAACGCCGATCCATCTGTCATGGTCAATAGCACCGGACTCATTGTTTCGGATCTGTTCAAGAAGCTCTACTTCCGAAATATGCTCATAAATGGTGAGGTAAACTTCTCGAATGGAGAATTTCACTTAGGAGGCGGGTCTGAATTTCGGGTCTCATCCGGCGGTAGTCTCCGATTGGTCGATGTCATCCCCCCCGGTCCCGCTCCGGAAATGAAGGTGCTTGCCTACGATACGGAACCAGGAAATCAATTCGTCAATGAGGGCGCGATTCGCGGAATCGGCACTATATCTCTTTTATCCAATTCGAATCCGTCTCCTCCATACTTTGAAAATAACGGGGTTATCGCCCCCGGTCCCGCGAATTTGGCCGGAAGTCTCACGATCAACACCGACACTTCCCCCTACACCTATGACCATTCATCCGCAGATCTGGTGGTGGATATTCTCGGCGCCACCCCGGGCGCCCAGTACGACCAATTCATCATCAACGGGAGCACCTCGCTGGGCGGAAGCTTGTCCGTAAATCTGTATACGACCGCATATACACCCCAGGCGGGGGATACCTTCGATATAGTTCAGGCGAATTCAATTGGCCCCACCGCGGCTTTTGACGTTCTCAACCTGCGGGTAGACGGGGTTTCACAAAGCTTTTCGGAGTATTTTTCGATTGAATACTTCACCACCGGCGTCCGTTTGGAATACAGTAAACCGCCCCCGGTATTTAATACACTGGCGATCTCCGTTCTGCCGGCGGGCGGCGGCACGGTAACCCTGACCGGTAACGACGGCGGCACCGGATCCGAAACCGGCTCCGTTTTTACCTGTTTGAATGCCTGCTCCACCAGTTTTGAATCCGGAACGGTGGTGAACTTGGCTGCTCAGCCGGCCTCCGGCTATGAGTTTGTCCGTTGGGAAGGTCAGGATTCCGTGGATGGAGATATTGCCGTCGTCGTTCTGGAAAGCGACCGAAATGTCGCGGCGGTGTTCAGTCCTGTTCAGACACCGATAGAAGATTTCTGCCCTTCGGATCCCGATAAAACATTTCCGGGCATTTGCGGATGCGGGGTGCCGGATATCGATTCGGACGGAGACGGAACGCCGGACTGCATCGACGAGTGCCCCGACAACCCCGAAAAAATACTCACCGGAGATTGCGGCTGCGACACACCGGATGTCGACACCGACGGCGATTCGGTTCCCGATTGTCTGGATCAGTGCCCCGAGGATCCCGATAAAATCTTTCCCGGCCTCTGCGGGTGCGGCGTCTCGGAAATCGATTCGGATGCGGATACGGTTCTGGATTGTCTGGATGAATGCCCGGAAGATCCGCTGAAGATCATCCCCGGAGAGTGCGGCTGCGGAGTACCGGAAATCGATACCGACGGCGACAGCGTCCTGGATTGCCTCGATACCTGTCCCGAAGACCCGCTCAAACTGCTCCCGGGCGATTGCGGGTGCGGCATTCCGGAGACCGACCGCGACGGGGACGGGGTTCCCGACTGCATCGACCAATGCCCGGATGATCCGCAAAAAGCCGTTCCCGGCATCTGCGGTTGCGGGGTCTTGGAGATCGATTCAGACCTGGACACGATCCTGGATTGTCTGGATGCTTGCCCCGAAGATCCCCTGAAGATTATTCCAGGAGAATGCGGCTGCGGGATTCCCGATGTGGATACCGACGGCGACGGTATTCTCGACTGCCTCGACAACTGCCCGGATGATCCATTGAAGGCCCTGCCGGGGGACTGCGGCTGCGGGTTCATCGACGAGGATCGGGATGGAGACGGAATCCCCGATTGTCTGGACCCGGAAAACCCGGACCGGCCTTTTGCGGCGGGAACGCCGATCGCCGTTTTTCCCGAAGCGGAAACCTTTTTGACGGAAGAGGCCATCGGCTTCGAAGGCATCATCGTCTCCAATGCGGGGGTCGGGGTTCCCGTGGAAACCCATTTTCAGGTGCGGCCTCGGGACCTGCCGTTTGACACCGTTGAGATTGCCACCACATACGGGGGAATCGCTCGGGCGACCAAAGAATTGGAAACCGGATTGGCCTACGGCTGGCGGATCGGCTACCGGCATCCGGACACCGGCCGAATGGTCTGGTCGGAAGAGAATCGGTTCACGATCGGCCTGACGGAAACGGCCGAGGGTCCGGATATCCCACCGGGCGCCGGAATCGAACAGTACCGGATGGCCTCTTTCCCTTTCTGGCCGGAAGACCCCGACGCCTTTGCGGTCCTTGGGGACGATATCGGCGGATACGACACCCGGTTTTTCAAAATCGGCGCCTATGACGCCGAGACAGGGGAATATATCGAATTTGACCACGAAAACGGCATGGAATTCCTCCCGGGAAGGGCTTACTGGTTCCTGGCCCGGGAAGGGCTCACCCCGACAGTGACCGGCATCCGGGTGACCCGGAACACCGATATTCACGTTCCCCTCTTCATCAATCGCAATACCGGAAGCGGCTGGAACATGATCGCACCGCCCAATACTGCGGATTACCTGTGGCGGGATGTTCAAGTGATCGCTTACAATGACCAAAATCAGATTGAATTCGGACCGGTGCCTGTTTCCGCCCTGACTCCGGACAATCTCTATCTCGATTTGGAACTATGGCGATGGAATGCGGGGGAATATGTATCCTTTAGACCGGAGGATCCGGAGGCGGTGCTCTATCGGAATCGAGGCTATTGGGTGGGTGCTCGGGAAGAAAGGGTTTATCTGATTTTCTCTCCGTCTGCCCAAAAGAACATCGAGGAAAATGGAATGGAAGAGGCCCAGGAAGGCGCCATGTTCCAGACGCTTCGAACCGGCGGCGAATGGATCGGCAAGGCCTTGAATCCCGCTTCCGCCACGGCGGACACCGGTGGCGATACGCCGCCCATGCCCATGGGCGGCCTCTCAGGATCTTCAAATAATCCCTCGACCCGGGTGGACGGCGGCGGGGGGTGCTTTATCGACCTGGCAGCGGAATGAACATCCGGCACCGGTTAAAGGCAAATTCAGGCCTCTCTATTATTTCAGGCGGGCCGAAACGATGATCAAGGCCCACCTTCATAAAGAAACGGCATACCTGTTTCGCAGGGAACCTCCTGGAAGACGGGTTCTGGGCCTGCTCAGATTCGCTCCAGTTTGGCCACCGATTCTATGTGAAAGGTGTGCGGAAACATATCCACCGGCTGCACCTCCGGAACACGGTATCGCTCCTTGAGAATCGACAGGTCCCGGGCCAGGGTCGCCGGGTTGCAGGAGACATAGACGATCCGCCGGGGGGCCTTTTCTAGCACGCCGTTGACCACATCCACATGCATTCCCGCCCGGGGCGGGTCAATAATCATCACCTCGGGCTTTTCCTCAATATGGGCCAAACGGTCCCGAATGTCCCCGGCCAGGAAACGGCAGTTGTCGACCCCGTTGCGAAGGCAGTTTTCAGCGGCATCGGCCACGGCGCTTTCCACCAGTTCGAGCCCGATCACCTTTCGGGCGAATTCGGACAAGGTAATGGCGATCGCCCCGGTTCCGCAGTAGAGATCCAGGACGGTTTCCGTTCCCGTCAATTCCGCATAGGCCGTAACGATTCCATAGAGCTTTTCCGCGCTCCGGGTATTGGTCTGAAAAAAGGAGTTGGCTGAAATCTCAAAATCATAGCGACCGATGCGGTCGGTCAGGGCAGAGGCCCCGCCCAGCCGGATTTCATATTCCCCGACGGCCACACCGGCCTTTCGTGCGGTGATGTTGTTGACGACGGATATAATGTTCGGATAGGCTTTCCTCAGCGCGTCGGCCAAGGGTTGCACCGCCGAGGAATCCGCTTCGGCCGTGATCAGGTTGACCATCCATTCATCCCGGGCCGCCGAGTGGCGCAGCATCAGAAACCGCCAGAACCCCTCATGGCTTTTGAGCCCGTACACCGGCCGGTCCGACGTTTGAACATATCGCCGAACATCTTCCAGAATTTTGTTCCCGAGAGCCGGTTGCAGCAGACAGGCCGCGGTATCCAGAACCTTATGAAAGGTACCCGGCACATGAAGCCCCAGCGCAAATCCGAACCCGATCTCCTCCCGGCCCAGTTCTTCCGGCATCAGCCAGCGCCGGTCTGAAAAGGAAAACTCCATCTTGTTCCGGTACCCGAAGATATTTTCGGAGGGAAGGGTCGGGTGGACCGGCGTTCCGCGAATAAGTCCGATATGCTCCAGGGATTCGGACACATGCCGCCGCTTGGATTCAAGCTGCTTTTCGTAATCCAGAAACTGCCATTTGCATCCGCCGCAATATCCGCTGTACCGGCAAGGGGCGTCCACCCGATGGGGCGAAGGACGCAATAAATCCATCACCCTCGCTTCTGCGAAATTTCTTTTCTTTCGAAAAATCCGGACGCGAACAAAATCTTGAGGCACGGCCTGATCGATAAAAACCGTAAACCCGTCCACCTTGGCGAGACCGCGACCGCCGAACGCGATATCGGTGACCTCCAATTCCAGTTCCTGCCCTTTTTTGACTCCCATAACTGATATCCCTGTCTGTACCGCTTTATCCGCCAATATATGCGGATGAAAAGCTTCAAATTTTGTGGTATGTAAACATCCCTTTGATGCATCTGTCGAACAATCCAAACAAAATCAATACAACTTACTATTTATTGTGGTATGATTTCTGCACTAATATGTTTCGAAAGCGGCCGGTGACGACAAGAGAATTCATATTTCCGTGAATGCCCGGACCTCGGCCGACAAGAACGGATCTTCATTTCTTCAGCGATCCGGTAATTGTTGCTTGCCTGGTTTCGGCAAAATGATTACCATTACTGTGGTTAAGATAGCAAACGCCCTTTCTTAATCAAAGCTCTAAACGAAGCAATATAGAGGATACACCGCCCATGTCCGAATTCGAAGTTCACGACGAAACCGATATCAGCACCCCGGAATCCGAAAGCAGCGCCCATATTGAGGAAATCTCCTTCCAAAGTGAAAACTATCTGCTGAAGGGGACCCTGCATTTACCCAAAAAAGTGGATCATCCGCCGATCATCATCGGTTCACACGGCCTGTTCAGCGATCGACAATCGCCGAAACAGATCGAATTGGCCAATCTCTGTAATGAACACGGCATCGGTTTTTTTCGGTTCGATCATCGGGGTTGCGGCGAGAGCGAAGGGGAGTTCAAGGAGGTGACCACCTTTGAGAATCGCTGCAATGATTTAACCAGCGCGGTAAAAGCCGTGCGGGAGCGGGGGGACATCGGCCGATGGACCGGCCTTTTCGGCAGCAGCCTTGGCGGCGCCGTCTGCCTGGCGGTTTTTAAACGTTTGGAAATCGATGCGGTCATCACTTTGGCGGCGGCGCTGCGCAGCGGTCCCATTCTTAAAAACATTCAGAACCTGGAAGAACACAGGGATATCGAGGAAAAGGTTGATTTAAACCGGCTGCGCTTCGATATCTCTGAAAAGGTTTCAGGAATTCACCATATCCTCATCTTTCACGGGGATTCCGACCGGGTAGTCCCCCCGTCGGAGGCCCACTTGATCTATCAAAAGTCGGTTATGCCCAAGCGTCTGATCATGCTGAGAAGAGGGGACCACCGGCTTACCGTCCCGGAAAACCAGGAAAAATTCATTCGGGAATCGGTCGCCTGGTATAAAACCTGTTATGTTGAGAGAAAGCACCGGTAAAAAAAGAGCTGTGCGCACGGTGAAGGTTTTCAGCGGTTTGGGTAGCCCCCGACGGAGATCCCTATTCGGATTCAGAGGCTTATTTCCTGCTTTGCATATGTTCAAAAAGGCGGCCTTTCGGCCGCCTTTTTTTTTCGACTCGGCGCTTGCAGAATTTATTGAGGATATCATCCAGTACCGGTGGAGGTGGGAATCACTTTAATCTCCACCCGGCGGTTTTGGGCACGCCCGACGGTGGTGGCGTTGGTGGCGACCGGCAGCGCTTCACCGTATCCGACTGCTTCGATCCGAGCCGAATCCACTCCCTGGTCTACCAGAAGATTTTTAACCGAATCGGCCCGTCGCTCCGACAACCTCTGATTATATGATTCCGCCCCCTGACTGTCGGTATATCCTTCCACTCGAATTCGGGTTTGGGGATACTGGACCATCACCTGGGCGATTCGGTCGATTTCCGAATAGAGCCCGGGTTTTACGGTGGCGGAGTCGGTGTCGAAGGTCACATCCCCGCGCAGGGTGATCGCCAGCAGGTTGCCTTCCCGGCGGACCGCCGCCGCATTGGATGCGGCCAAGGCCCGATTGAATTCCTGTTCCTGCTGGTCCATCATCTTTCCCACGCCGGCGCCGGCGGCGCCTCCGATCGCGGCGCCCACCGCTGCGCCGATCAGGGTGCTCTCAGTGTCTCTGCCGATCAACTGCCCTGCCAAAGCCCCGGCGGCCGCGCCGCCCGCCGTCCCGTAAGCTGCGCCCTTGCCCGTTTTGGTCTGAGGGGCGGCACACCCCGCGAGAATGAGCATTCCGATCAGAAGGGGAATGAGTACTCTTTTCATCTTATCTCCTTTCGTCTTTTGTATGTATCCAATTTTCAAGATAACACCAAACAATAAGATTGGGACGATCGTCTGTCAACGCTAAATCTTTCAGGTAAGCATTTAATAATTTTACGATTTAGGCCGGTTGAATTCTGTAAAAAATACACGATTTTTCAATATGCAGCGAATCTGTCGCCGCCTTTCTGGAAAGCAATCATCGGACCCGCCTGCGGAACCCATTGCCAATTCCGGACGGATCATGATATAAAAATGCTGCATGTTTTCAATTCTGACTCTTCTGATCGTTTTAACCCTTTCCATTCTAGTGACCCGGATCGCCACCGTGGCCCTGACCCACACCGGTCTGTCCAGACAGTCGGCCCGGTTTCAGGCCCGGTCCGCCTTCACCGGGGTCGGATTCACCACCCGGGAATCGGAAAAAATGGTCAACCATCCTCTTCAGCGCTTTACCCGGCTCGACGTGCAGGACTATGCCGGCATGCTTCACCTGGCCGGAGAGTATCAGGTGGCGGAATTGCAGGTGGAGCCGGAAGACTGGATCGCCGACCATGAACTCAAGGACCTTCGTCTGCGGGATGAAGGCATCATGATTCTGGGGATCACCCGAAAATCCGGAAAATACATCGGCGCGCCCATGGGGGATACCCGCATTCAGGCGTACGACACCCTGATCCTCTACGGCCGGGTTTCCGCCCTGACCAACCTGGATGAACGCAAGCAGGGTTGGGGCGGAGATTACCAGCATGTTCAAGAGGTCAGCAAACAGATGGAGGTGGTTCGGGAACAGACAAAAGAGGACCCCGCGGAAGGGGAGAAGGAAGATGCGCCAGCCCATTCCGCAGGCGATGAAACCGATGAAAGCGAGCCGGGCGATAGAACCGAATAAGAAAGCACGGCTTTGATCATCGTTTCGGCCAGGCCTGAGTGAAGGCCGAAACGGCAATTATGGCCAAAAGTCCCATCAGGATTCGACGACCTTATTGCCATATCTTTTCTTCAGCCAGCGAAGCAGAAAATACCCCGCCGTAAAGATCCCCAGCGCGATGTAAAAGAGGGTCATGTCCATCTCCGCCGCCGATTTTCCCAGTACGATGAAGGGCATTCCCAAAGCGCACTGAACAATGCAGTTCATCAGAACACAATACCGAAACGGCACCCCGGCCAGGGCCAGCAGATAATTTTTCCCGGCATAGGGAATGCCGGGAATGGCCAGAAACAGAAAACTGAACATGGCGGTGTTGTTTTCAGGGATTTCCGGAATATGGTAGCCCATCTTGTCGCTTAAAACCCGCTCAAGAGGGCCGCGCGCCCACCGGGCCACATAATACCCGATGGTGGCATGGATCGGCAGCACCGCCAGCCAAAGCAGGATGGCCCAGAGAATGCCGAACTTAATGCCCCCTACGATCAGAAAGACGCTGATCGGGAAGCCGACCACCGGAAGCACCACCATCAGAGCAATGAAAAAGGACGACGACATGCTTTGGTCGACGAAGGAAACGGCCTGTTGGAGGTATTCGAATCGGATCGCCAGATAGATCCCGACGGCCACCAGGACCGCCGCTGCGACAGAGGCAAAGAACAGAATTTTTTTGTTTTTCTTATCCACCTGAACCACTCCTGTACGGGTTATCGGATTTGAGCCGTGACGGTAGCAGTGATCCTGTCAAAAATCCAGTTTTAAATCGGCAAACACCGGCAGATGATCCGATGCCAGCCGGGTATCCTGATTTCTCGGCACCTCGATGCGCCGGGGTTTGAAATGGGGAGACACGAAAATGTGATCCAGGCGGATGAAGGGGTTCCGTGAGAAAAACGACGGAGGATGAACCGTTCCGCCCGCCCCGTTCTGGACGTCCGCCAGATGCCGGACCAGCCGCTGATACACCGGGGAGCGGGGGGATGCATTCAGGTCTCCGCAGAGAATCACCGGTTCTTCCTTGGGCGCCGCCCCCAGCCATCCGTTTTCGGTCAGGCATCGGGCCTGCTTCTGTCGTTCTTTGAAACTGAGGTCCAGATGGGTATTGAAAAAGTGGACCCGTGTGGACCCGATTTTCACCACCGCCCGAATGACTCCGCGCCGCTCCCGTTTTCTATTCCCGGGCGGGTCGGGATAACACCCGGTCTGAATGTCGGTGATCGAAAATCGGCTCAGCACCGCAATGCCGTATTGCTCCCGTCCGGCCGTTATCAAAGGAAAAAAATAATAGTCCATTCCCAGCTGCTCGGCCAGGTAAGCCGCCTGATGGGTATACCCGGTGCGGGCCCTGTGTGCGTCCACCTCCTGAAGGGCGACCAGGTCGGGGGACAGATGTCGGATGATCCGGCCCGCCCGGTCCGGATTGATCTTTCCGTCCATGCAGATGCAGCTGTGGATGTTGTAGGTCATAACCCGAAGCCCGGTTCTCTTTTCTATCGAAGACCCGGTTTTTCGAACCGGAGAGGAGTCGGAAACCAGGGGCTGAAAATAGTCGAGGACCTTTTTCCGCAAATGCGCGGGCCGCAGGTAATCCTCTCCCTGATCCAGAAAACCGGGCAGGATGATGAAGCCCCGGGTTTCCTCGGAACCCGGCCCGCCGTGGGCGCCGTTTTCCTGGGCGAAGGTGAGCGGTTTTTCCCCCGGCCTCCATCCGGAAATCACGAAATCTCCGGCATCGGGGTGTCGGCAGACCCTTTTCAGGTCCTCGGCCGTCGGTTCCAAAAAAGGATGATTCGACCCGAGAACCGCTTCCGGGTTGCGTTTCAAGTCATGCACCCCGCCCGAATTGATCGCGATGGTGCTTTCATCCTCGCCCGAATATAAAACCAGCGGTATGTGAGCCTCTTTCAGCAGCCGGCGCCCATACGCCTCTTTTTCCGCTTCCGAGAGCTTTCCGGGCAAATAGATATGGCCCAGAGGCCCCATGCTGGTGGTCCGCACGTGTTCGACGGAATCGGACATCAGAAAATCGGCCAGTTCCGAGCCGCGCCTGCTGAAAAACCCTCTGCCGCGACCATGGCGGCGGCCCTTTCTGTTTTCTTCCGGATCACCTGAGAAGCGGGATGCGAACACCTCGTTCACCGCACGTCGGACCGATATGCCGTATTCATCGGCATAGCTGACCACCCCCTCCTGGCCATGATCGGAGAAGACGATCAGTTGATAATCCCTGCAGTCGGAACGTAGGGCTGTCCGGTAGATATCCTGTATGGCCTCATCGATGCCCTGCAGGCTCCAGTGGGCGAAGGCCGAAGAAGGTCCCCGCCGGTGGGACTGTTCATCATATCCCACAAAATTGGCGTGAATGATCCGCATTCCCCGGGAAACATCCAGCTTAACGCGAAACCGAATCAGCTCTCGAAGGATCGCGCAGACCGCCACGCGGGTGAAAATGAATTTCAACTCTTTCACCGGATGGGCCCGTTGAGAGATGTCCCTGAAAAAATCGCCCACCGCCACCCCGAATTCGATCACCCCATAGGACAGGATGCGAAAGACTTTGGTGATGTGGATGAGAAACAGAAGTATGAGATTGAGGGGGTGGGTGGCCTTCCACAGAGAATTCAGACCCATTTCCTGCACACAATACCGGGCTTCTTCGGCCCCGCCGGAATAGATGTTGGAGTAGGAAGCCCCCCCTTTCAGAAGCCCGGGATTTTGATCGGCCAATTCTCTGCCGATCTGATCGGCGGCTTCCGGGTGAAACATGACCACCCGCTCCTGCTGTTCTTTGCGGATGAAATCGAAAGCGGGAACGGCCGCCGGAATCCCATAATAGAGTTCCCCCTGCACGGCCGGGGTCGTGGAGGGGACCCCCGAATAAAACGGTTTCCGTGTATACCCTTCTTTTTTCAGAAGGCTTTTGAGAAAGGGGAGGCGATTCCTGGCCATGGCCCGTTCCAACTGGGTATAGGCGAATCCGTCGATCTGGGTCAACACCAGGCCGGGTTGGGTGGTCACCTCCGGGCCGCAGTACATCCCCAACAGCCGGACCGCCCATTCGCTTCGGCTGAAGGACCTCCTGAGTTTTCTGAAGAAAGTCTGTATCCGTCCGATCATCGCGCCGCCTATTTTTTCGAGTACTTCTCTTGAACGGCTTGCATGATCACATTGGCTTTTTCAGAAAGGATCTCCCATTCGGTTCGAAAAGACCGGAGCAGTTCATCCCACGGGTCGAATACTTCCTCTTTGGCCATGGCGTCATGGAACAGTTTTTCGAGGCGAAGCGATCGGTAGAGATCGGACATTTTTTCAGCCGAGGTTTCCCGGGAGAATTCATCGGCGGTTTCAGCCACCGCCTGCCGCCAACCATCCGCGGTCTTTTTATCCTCGAAAAAATCGACCACGCTATCTGCAAACGACTCCGGCGGCGCGTCTTCGGGCAGAAGTCTGCCGTTTTTTTGGTCCGTCACCACCTCCCGGGCCCCGGAGGCGTCCAGGGCGATGACCGGAATCCCCGCCGCCATCGCCTCCGCCAGCACCATCCCCTGGGTCTCCGATTTGGAGGAAAAGACGAACAGGTCCATGGCATCATAGGCATCGGCCAGCGCCTGACCGCTCTGTTTGCCCGCCATCACCAGTCGATCGGCGAACCCTCCCTCCTTGAACATTTCCTGAATCTGTTCTTCGCTCGGGCCGGCCCCGACCACCAGAAACCGGGCCTCCCCGTCCATCTTATGGATGGCCTGAAGCACCGCCTCGCACAGATACTCCAGGTTCTTTTCCGGGGCGAGCCGGCCGAGGTGTCCGATCACCGGCGCATCTTCGGGAATACCGTACTCCCGGCGAAAATCGGCGCCGTTACCGGATCGAAAAAAGTCGACATCCACCCCGGTGGGGATCACCTGAACAGGGGTGGTCACACCTCTTTTCTGAATCAGATCGGCGATGCTTTCGCTGGGCGCCACCACCCGGGCGCAGAGATTGGCATATTCGGTGGAGAGATGGATGGCCAGCCGTTTCATCACATCCGATTCCGAAGAGACATAATGGGTATATTTTTCATACAGGGTGTGATGGGTGAACACCAGCGGCAGCTTTCGGCGATACGCCGCCCGCACCGCCGCATCCCCCAACAGAAAGGGATGATGGCTGTGAATCACGTCCGGTTGAAATTCGTCGATTTTTTCGTCGATAATAAAGGGAAGCGGTATCCTTACGGAAAAATCGCTTCCGTTGAAGTTCTGAATCGCCGGCACCCGAAGCAGGTCTTCACCCTCATCCGGGGCCGCTTCGGAATCCGGAAAGGTCGGCGCCACCACCAGAACCCGGTGGCCCATCTTTCGCAGATCTTCGGTGAAAAAGGCGACCGAGCGGGCCACACCGCCCACATGGGGCAGGTAGGTATTGGTAAACATGCATATGTTCATGCGGGTTGCTCCTTCAATACAAAACGTTTTTGGCGCAAATCGCCCACGGGAATCTTCTGATATCCGGGAACATCAATGACAATCTCCGAGGGCGGGGTCAGGGCCTGAGACAAATCGGCCGTCACTTCAAAAACCACCTCCCGGTCCGCTTTAGAGAGCCTCACTTCCACCGGTCCGAAGGGGGTCCGGGTGGGGCCGAAACCCACCGGCCCGCCGTTTTCGATCCATTCCGTCCAAATCCCAGATCCCAATACCAGGGCGTCCCCTTCTTCCCGAATAAACAGGTTCCGGATCATCATGGCCCATTCCGCGGCGGCCCATCCGTGCTGACCGTCGCCCATGCACCCGCCCCCGGTCAGCGGGTGAATCGCCTCGGGCCACTGCCCGGTGGTGGTGGCCAGATTCGCCACGGTCCGCATCAGCATCCGGTACCGGTCGTCTTTGTTTCGCAGCAAGGTTTGGGCGATATCCAGGGTCAGATAGATGTTGATTCCGGAGTGGATCATGTCCTGAAAAAAAGCGCCCTCATGAAAGCAGTAGTCCATTAAAAATTCGCTGGTTTTCTTGATGCGATCGTCCCCCGCCGGGGTGAGTTGAAGCGGGTAGTCGGCCACCATGGAGCCGATGGCGCCGGCATCCATCCGTCGATAGGGAGAGGCGGGAATCCCGCCCCAGGATCGGCGGGGGGGAATGGTGGAGATAGATCGGTAGATGGACTCCATGAAGTCCCGGGCCTCCGCTTCGTATTTTCGCTGGTAATCCGATGAACCGAACAGGCCGAACAATCGGGCGGCGCCCTGAAGCCCGGCCACCCCCCAGAGATCATCCCAGTAATAATAATCATTGGGCCCCAGATGCTCCGCGCTGAAACCGGGCGGAAACAGGCCGGCATGAGGACCCGCCGAGGGCTTCTTGATCCGTTTTCGAATAATCCATTCGGCGCCTTTTTTTACGGACCGCATCCAGACCGGGTTGAAGGAGTGGTTGGTGATCCGCTGGAACCGGTCCATAATCCAGAGCACCTGACCGTTGGAGTCCCATTCCCCTTCCTGGGATTGAAAATAGCCAGTCATCTTCTGGCGTTCGGGGAAGGTGTTCAGCAACTGAAACGCCCGGTCGGTCATCCCCACCGCCATCATCACGTTGAGCATGAGGCATGCGTCCCGAAACCAGAACCGTCGATAAGTATAGGGGCCGGGAACCACATCGTCGGCCGACAGCAGAAGCAGGGTTCGTATGGCGGCATCATAGAGAAACTGAATTTTTTCATCGGGTACGGTGAGGGAGGCCACTCCGGAGAGGGCATTCTCCCATGCTTCATTTACGGGAAGCGGCACTGGACGGGTGGAAAAATAGCTGTTTTTTGGGAGGTCCTGATTCAGGGGAATCCGCACATGAACCGACCGGTTTTCATCCGGTGAAATCGGAAACAGGGCCGCAGCGGTCGCCATGCCCACTTTGCAGGAGGTCTGTTCGTTTCCGCCGGGCCGCTCCAGCTGATGAATGACATCCCCGTCTTCATAATTGGAAAAGAGGACCTTTTCGGGTGTCCGGTCGAATCTTATCAGGGTGTTTGAATTGACCAGCCAGCCCGGATTGATCTTTTCGGACCGAATCTTTTCGATGAATTGGATGCCTTCCGGATTGTAGGGGCGAAGCGCCACCACCAGCCACCCGCCGCCGGGGCAGCTTCCGTCGGCGGTGATGTCCACCATCGGTGCATTGTCGGACAGGGTGAGGGTCACCCCGGAATCGAGGTGCATGCCGTCGCGGCGGCATCGGGTCTCCACCTTCAGGTTCGGAGACAATATCCATTTTTGTTCGGCGTCATCGAATTTGGAGGGCAGCAGCATATCGCCCTTTTTGGGGAGCAGCCACAGATCGATGGACCAGCCGTCATACAGAGGCGTCACCAGGCCTCGCGGGTCCACAATCGGATAGAGGGGCAGATCCGGATGGCCCACCGCGGTCCAGTTTCGATGGGTCAGGTTGACATGGCTGAAGGAGAAGGCTCTAGGGATAAAAGAAGCGTCTCCGGGATTGAACTGCCGTTCCACCCAGTAGGGCCAGACCCAGTCGAGGTTGTGCTGAATGGCCTTCGTGTTGATGAGCCCGCGGGCATGAAAGGCGATGCCCGCCCGGACCAGCTCAATCGGTTCCTGCACCTCGGAGGGCTGGGCGAACTGCCGAAGCCGGGCCAGGAAGGTCAGGGGATCAATGATCCCGTAAGCTCTTGCCGCACGTTTGATCAGAAATTTCCAGGGTATCCATCGTTTCAGCATAATCAAGAATGGTAACGCATACCGCAGAAAAAGAAAGGGGGGAAAGTCGGTATATTTATTCAGGAAGCGTGTATTTTCAAAATCAGGGTGGAGCAAGGTCGGTGCACCCGGGAGAAGGGGATGGCGTTGAATGTGGAAAAAGAGGTCGAAGAGGGGTTTGGATCAGAGGTGGTCCAGCGGGCTTTGGACCGATGCGATGTTTTTATCCATTACATGGCATTTAAGGCCTGCCGCTGGGTGGATGCGGAAACTTGTTCGCGGGTCGGCAGAGAACTCAAGAAGATTCCGATTTCGGTTTTTCCAATAAGATCCTGCCTTACCTGATCCATCAGCTTCAATTTGGGATCGGGTTTAAATTTTTGCTTGTTTTCCATGATATTCTTGGGTATCAACGAAATCAGAATAAGAAAAGATACATTTTCCATTTTTTATCAATAATATCGCGATAGTTAAAAAAATCTGAATATTTTATAAAGTAATATGATGGGAACTAAGGCCCCAGAATGACCATGACCACACCCGAAAGCCAACTCGAAGAGACCCTGATCGCGAAACTCGGCGACCTCAAGTACATCTATCGTAAGGATATTCGCGACCGCGCCGCCCTCGAAGACAACTTCCGCAACCACTTCCAGGCCCTCAACC
>CAZNLT010000051.1:0-32528 GCA_964573705.1 uncultured Desulfobacterales bacterium | reverse complement strand
TTTATATCAAAAACGACCACGTCGGCCAGGTGCCGGGATTGATGGAATACGTGTCTTTATTCATGAGCGATGAGATGATCGGACCCAACGGCGCGTTGAAACGCATCGGGCTGGTGCCCCTGCCGCATGATCTTCGCAAAGCCTCACAGCAGCGGACCTTGCAACTGGTGCCGCTGGAAATGAAAGCCGGAAAGCTCACCCCTTTCCGGCCATGAGAGGGTACAAGCCGTGCCTTTATCGATTCCGGCACCCATCAAGAGGATGAGGTTGAAGAATGTTTGTAGAGAAAAAATTGCGTAAATTGCAAGACAACATCAGAAATAAGGGGTGGCGTATCCAACACATTCCCTGGCTGCCGGAGGGAAAAGTCGAAACATACACTCCCAAGAATGCCTCTACCTGGCTGTTCATCATTTCGGGTCTTTTATGTTTTCTCGGTGGTCCGGTGCTTCTGTCCAAACTCAGCTTTCCTGTATGGGGCGTCATTGCAGTGATGCTTCTTGGCCTGGCATTGCTCTTCTGCAGCCGATATGCTGCCGGGTTTTTCCTTTATGGGCATTTCGTTCCCGTTGAAGCTGTTTGCATTGATAGAGAATTTCAAGAATTTGTTCATCCGGATTCTATGGACAGCTTAACAGAGAATACATTCTGGCAACCGAGGATTCTGTGTGCGTTTCAATTTGAAGATAAAACCTATAAAGTGACGCCGATTATCGTTAAGACGGTCGCCTTTAAATCGAAAGAAGGAGTTCAACGTTTTCTTGATAAAAGGATCAATGAAAAAGGAAAATGTATTCTATGGATAGATCCGAACTATCCACGCCACACTGTTTTTCACAAAAAGCCGATAACGGGACCTTATACGGTTTAGTAGACGGAAAATAAAACCCACCCGGTACGGTCAGGGGCTCTATTTTTCGATGTATAAAATTCCTTGATCCGGCACCTGGATAATAGTTTTGAAGCGATCCGTTCGGGACTCATTCTTCAGGGATACCCGTGCGCATGGAAGCTCATTGAATGCTCCCGCTGTAAAAATACCATCCGAGGCCGATGGTAAAAAGAAGATTCCCCCAGATGCCATGTTCGATGCCTGCAATCAATGCAGACTCGGATTTTAGATACCGGTAGCCGAAGAGCAATCCACCCAACCCGCTTAGTAGCGGAGCGATCCAATTCCCGTATAACAGGTGCGCCATTCCGAAGCTGACCGCACTCAGCCCCACCAGCCACGTCTTGTTGGGAAAAATCGATCGGTATCTGTGAAAGAAAAAAGCCCGGAAGACGATTTCCTGAGGAATCGCGGCGATGATCGGATAAAGCAATAGAACAGCCCCCCACAGGGTCGGCTTGTTCCGGGGAAACGCCAAAAAGCGAGAGGGAATTTGAGTGTAGGTGAGGAGTGCCAGAATTGGAACGAGGATTCCCGCGATCAGTATCATCTCCCTGAGATGCGATTGAAGTCCGCTGAGACGCCACAGGTTCCTGTTGTCGAATTCAGGATCCCGCTTCAGATAGAGACAGCAGCCGCAGGAAATCAAAAAAACGAGATGAACAATGGTGAAGGCGATCCAATTCCGGATAAAATAGGCGAAAATGGGGACACAGAAAAAGAAAAAAGCGCATTCCAGCATCCGGAAGGGGTGTTTGTTTTTAGAAAATATTTCGACAGTAAAAAACCGATTCACCTCAGGTGCTTTCTGTTCACGGAATTAATTTTAGAATTGCGGAGGGGGTGGGGATCAACCCTCCGCAATTCTGTTGACCGCTATTCCGCTGCATTCATTCCATTCCTCTGCACGGGAAGACCTGGGGTTAATTCCGGTCTGCGGCTTTCGGTTCCTTTTTAGTAACACTCCGGTTATCGGGCCGGTTTGGGGTTGCCGATCGTAAGTTGATGGGTCGCTGCCTTATTCCGCTACCCGTAGGGTCCACAGTTCAGCGTTGCCGCTCCGGTGGGATTCGAACAGCAGCCGCGTGCCATCCGGGCTCCATTGGGGATACATGTCGTATCCGGTGGCGGTCAGCTGCTTCAGGTGTGAGCCGTCCGCATCCGCAATCCAGAGGGTGGCGCGGTAGGCGGTATCCCAGGCCCAGAAAGCGATTTTGGCGCCGTCGGGCGAAAAGACCGGTCCCCGGTCCCCCAGGGTGCTGCCTTTGGAGAGCACGATGGGCATGCCGGTGGCCAGTCCTTCGTCGACGCCTCCCAGGCGGCCGCTTACGTGGGCTTTATCGGCCCCATGCCGGCGATGGAGTAGACTGAGTTCCCAAAAACCGGCTGGCGGAATTCGGCCGGCTTGAATTGAATCACACACCCGCTTCTGTTGCCCTTTTCGGTGCTGATCACCGGGGCCAACCGTTGCGGGTGTTGTGTTTGTGCGGTCGGCGCAACACGCCTTCGATCTCACCGGCTCGGATATTTGCCTGAAGGGTGAATGGGTCCTTTAAATAATCCATTGTAAAATTGTGGATGAAAAAAAATCCTCTCCAAATAGGGGTGGTGAATTCTTCAATTTTTGTTGCTTGAGGACAGGGTCTCTCGTCGAGGGTTTCTGTAACTTAGAGCTTTCTTGGCGTTTTAAGCCAAAAAACCTTTACGGTGCTCGGGAGGATTGTTTTTTTGCCACGGGACCCGTTTTCCCAAAAGAGAACGCGCGCCAATCTGTGCAGGCATAAAGATTGCATTGTTTTCCTGCAACTGAAAACCGGAAATGGTTCCGGTTTGGGTTTTTGTTTGTAAAAGGCAAACCGGCCGCAAGGCGGGGACGCAAAGCCTCCGGTCCGATTCTTATCGGATAGCGGGGCTGCCGAACAAAGAATGAACCATTCCCACTGAAGCATACGTCATTCTTTTCCCCTCCGGATCGGCCTTCTTGCCTGTTTCATTCACTTTTCAAACAGTCAGGAGGCGCCAATGAAGATTCTTTTAGTCCCGTTTTTAACCGCTGTATTCATGATCTTAGGGGCAAACGCCCATGCATTGCCCACCCAGCCGATCGATCTGGGAGATACAACCGTTGAGCAGGTGCAAATCGGCTACAGCGGGGATGCCACCCTGGAGAATTTGGAATACTGGTTTGCTCAGCATGGGATCACCAACCCGGACGGGTCGGCCATTCATCCGGACGGGGATCAGCTTCAGTACGAACTCTTCTACACCGATATGGCCCGGGAGTACCAGGTCCGGTTTCTGGGAATCGGCTATGCCGGATACCACTCGCCCTTCGGTGTTTTCACTTATGGCGGGGACCCCTTCGAGAGCTTCGACAGCACACTGCTTCGTTTTGAAGACCCCCTGTTCGTCCAAAACGAAATTGCGCCGGATACGGACTATGAATTCAGTATAGATGCGAATACCTATTTCGGTTTTTATCTGAATTCAAACAACAAAGGAAAATACCTGACCACCATGATCGCTCCCAATCCCGACGGGCTGGATCACGCCCTTTTTTACGAGACCAACCTGGGATTCACCATCGCCTTTGAAGACATCCTCGGCGGCGGAGACAGAGATTTCGAGGATTTGGTGGTTAACTTCAACCCCAATCCGGTACCGGAACCCGGAACGATTTTGCTGCTGGGTTTGGGACTGATCGGACTGGCCGGATTCAGAAGAAAATCGAGGGTGGTTCAATAAACATGGCGGCCCGTCCCGGTCGAGGCCGTGTCCGCCGGCGCCGGTCGGCTGAGGACTCGGATCGGCTTGGACGGGCTCCTATAGAGTAGAGACCATCAACGGCGGATCTTCCCGGTCTCGATCATCGTTTCGGCCCGGCATTTCATACAAGGACATCGCCGATCTTACGCACGGGCCGGGTCGAAGGGGAGGGGAGAAACGGCAACCGCTTGCAGGGAAACCTGCTTCGGTTAGTTCCTCCAACTTCGAGCGGCCCCGGGTTTTATGTCAGTCCGGGAGGATCCGGTCCCGGGGAGATGTTTTCGGTCTGTTCCCGGATGCAGCGCTTTTTGAAGGGCGTCGGCCAGTTCTTTTATTCTCAGCGGTTTCACCAGGTAATCACAAATTTTAGGAGATTTAAACTTTTTTGAAAAAGAAGATTCGGAATATCCGGAGCAGAGAATGATCGGCAGGTCGGCACGCATGTCCAGAAGCGCCCGGGCCAGTTCTGCTCCGGTCATATCCGGCATGGTCATATCGGTCATCACCAGATCGAAAACTTCAGGTTGGTTCCGAAATTTCTTCAATGCCGCTGCACCGCTCCCCAGGGCGGTCACCCGGTATCCCAGAAAGCTGACCATTTCACGGAGAGAGTTCAGCACATGGGGCTCATCATCCACCAGCAGAATGTGCCCGACCCCCCGGTCCGAAGCCGCCGCCCTGTTGGAGACCTCCGGTTTCACCTCCCTTTTTATCGTTTCCGGTGCTTCCATCTCCGGCAGATCGATACGGAACACGGCGCCTTTTCCGGGTTTGCTTTCCACCGAGATATGTCCATCGTATGTTTTTATGATGCCGTGAACCACCGAAAGGCCCAGTCCGCTGCCTTCCCCCTGGGGCTTTGTGGTAAAATAGGGTTCAAAAACCCGGGTGCTCACCTCCGGTTTCATACCGCATCCGGTATCCCGCACCGTCAGCCGAAAATAGCCGCGGTTCGATCCTTCCGGGGATCCGGAAGGGTATGAAGCCGCTTTCGACAGCCGTTTCAGCTCCACTTGCAGTTCCCCTCCGGTCTCCTGCATGGCATGGAAGGCATTGGTGCAGAGATTCATCAGCACCTGATGTATCTGAGACGGATTTCCGATTAAAAAAATCGGGTCCTCGCAGATGGACTGCCGTATTCTGATGGTCGAAGGCAGGGTTGCCGAGATGAATTTGAGCGCCTCTTTGACCACCGGCTGCACTTCCATCGGAAACTGTTCGGTGGTATCCCGGCGGCCGAAGGCGAGGATCTGCCGGACCAGTTCCTTGGCTCTCTGTGCCGCCTTCGTAACCTCTTCCAGTTTGGGCCGGGCCGGATGCGTTTCCGTCAGGGTGGTGAGCGCCATTTCCGTATAACCTAGAATCGGCGTCAGGATATTGTTGAAATCATGAGCGATTCCCCCGGCAAGCACCCCGATCGCCTGCATTTTATGGGAATGCTGGAGCTGCACCTCCAATTGGCGTTTTTGCGCCTCCGCAGATTTCAGTTCCCGGATATCGATGAAGCTTTCCAGAAAACAGGATTTTCCCCCCATTTGGATCGGCTGCACCGTTTTCAGAACCGGCACCACTTCTCCCTGCACTGTGCAAAGGCCGCATTCCGACGTATAGGATGCATCCCCTCTTCCGCGGGCCGGACAATCCGGTGCGGACCTGTCTGAGGAAGCGGAGGAATCGGCCGACGGTCCGCATCTAAGAAATGTGCAGGATCTCCCGCGCAGACGGTCCGTCCCCATGCCGGTCAGGTCCGCGGCTGCTGCATTGGCATCCTGAACGGTCCGGTTTTCCGCATCGATAATGAGGATCCCCGCTGGGACGCAGTGAAAAATGGTTTCCAGCCGCTCGCGGCTTTCCCGCAGTTCCTGCTCGGCATGCCGGCGCATGTCCACCTCCTGGGCCAGATCGTCATTCTTTCGGGTCAGTTCCAGGGTCTGCTGCTTCACCAGTCGGCGAAGATAAAAATTGAGTCCGCTGATCAGGACCAGTCCGCCCAGGGCTGCCAGAAGCCCCCACTGCAGGTGATGGAGCAGCTTCGATGTTCCGGAATCCCGAAACAGGGCTTCGAGGCCTCTATGATACAGGGAATCGGGATCTGTTTTCCATCGCTCCAGGTGGTAATCGACGGCCGCAATCAGCTGCTTGTGCCTGCCTTTGGGAACGGCAAACCGGTATTCCCGGGGTGAAAAGATGATGGCGGTTTTGATGACCTTGGAGGTATTCCCGTAGACTGAACCGAAAAGACGATCCACCACCCCCGCCTCAATCCATCCGTGGGCCAGCGCTTCCAGGACATCCTGGTAATGGTTGAATTCTACGAAATTCGAGGTAATGTTGAGGCGCTGTATCATTCCCCGGATCTCTTGATTATACGGATCTCCGCGGACAACCCCCACCGACCTGGAGGAAAGATCGAGAAGAGAGTGGATTTCAGTACCGGGACTTCGGTACAGCTGTGCCCAGGTCGAAATCACCGTTTCCCGGTTGAAATCGAACCGGGTGTCCTCTTCCGGCGAAAATGGCGCAGCCGGCAGGAGATCGATCTCTGCGTTGGTTAGCCGCTCTAAATTCGAGGTCATTCTCGTGTGCAGAAAAACCAGGTCCCAGCCCTCTTCGGAAGCGATTTCCCTCAGAAGCTTTACAAAAAAGCCGGTCGCCTGATCCGCTTTCATGCTGCATAAAGGCGCGAAATCATATATGCCCACCCGAACCGGGTTCTGGGGAGCTGCTTGGGAAGCAGAACAGATCAGCAGAAGGGCCGCATGACATATACAGATAAGTCTAAGAAGGTTCATTCGCAGACAGGTCATCATGATAAAATTCGCGCAGAGCGGCTCATTCGATTTCTTTCACAAGGGGGTCATTCCCGTAGGTGATCGACTGGATCATTTCCAAAGCCCGCTCAGCCCCGGCTTTCGGCAGCGGCGCATAATGGAGCCGATGGTTGAGTTCCTGTCCCTCGAAGATGATCCATCGGAGCAGTCTGACCAGCTGTTCTGCACGCTCTCGGGAGCGGTGATGGTATTTCTGATCCTGATAAAGAATCAGATAGGTGAATGCGCTGATCGGATACCCATCCGGCGCACCGGTGTCGGTAATAAGGATGCGCATATCCTCGGGCAGCGGAATATCAGCAGCAGCCGAGACCGCCTCCAGTGTCGGGGTGATGAACCGGCCGGACCGGTTTTGTATCCGTGCCGAGGGCAGTCGGTTCTTTTTTGCGTAGGTGAGCTGGGCATAGCCGATACTGCCGGGAATTTTTCGGACGAATTCGGCAACCGCGGCATTTCGTTCCAGCCCCATGCCGGCGGGCCAGGCCACCACCTTGCCTTTTCCCACCGATCCGGCCCAGGACCGGCTGACCTTGCTCAGATAATCGGTAAAGATAAAGGTCGTGCCGCTGCTTTCAGACCGGTGAATCACCGTGATGCCCCAATCGGGCAGGTTGAGCCCGGGATTGATCTTCGTGATCCGCTCGTCGGACCAACGTTCGATCTCCCCTAAAAAAATTCCCGCGATCAGCTCAGGGGTCAGATGAAGCACCGGTATTCCGGGCAGGTGATAGATCAGCACCACCGCTCCCAGGCAGGTGGGGATATGAACGATATACTCCGGCAGGTTCTCGAGATCCGAATCGGAAAGAAAGGCGTCGGTGGCCCCGAAATCGACCTCTTTGTCGAGAAGACTGCGGATGCCGCCGCCGGAACCGACCGCCTGATAATCGATCCGAATCCCGGTCTGGCGGTGGTACCGGTCGAACCATTCCCGATACAATGGAAAAGGAAAGGTCGCACCGGCTCCGGTCAAAATCACCTTTCCCGCAACAGCGGCCGGAAACAAAATCCCGCACAGGATCAAAAGAAGACAGGGGAGTCGCAGAAACCGTGCTTTCATCGGGGCACCTCCAACGATGCTTTGGATATGAATATCAATATACCAAAGAGTTCAAGAAAGCTGCTCAATCCGGCCGCGAAGTAAAACTTCTTTACGGCAGCGGCTGTCACCCGCAGATTTGTCGGCTGGCGAGGCGGCAGGACGCAGCAAGAGGCGTCTATCCGATGGACAGGCAATGGGTGCCGAGCAGGCATATTCCGACTGCGCAAGAGACGATACCGTTGATCAACAGGTTGATTCGATAATCTTCGGAAACCGACTGAAACTCCTTTCCATCCCACATGCATTTCAGCCTCTGCCCGAGGGTGAACCGTCCGGCATTTTCATAGGTCAGTCGTATCCTCCCGTGAGGAGGAATTTCGATGACGGCTTTGCAGTGTCTATTTCCGGTTTCATCCACATCGATCACTTTCCCTGTCAGGGATGAAAAGCGGCGAAGACGGAAATAGCCCTTCAATATAACGATTCCGACGGCGGTAAAGAAAAATGAGAAAAACAGGTGAAGCATAGATACGTCCTTCGACAGATCAACTCGCGGCTGCTATTTTCCCGGGCAGTGCGGCTGAAAAATCCTCGCGAAGTCCCCGGCAGTGGTAAACCCCTCCGCAGGGGATGTTCCGCCAGACCGGGGTGAAGGCGACATGCTCGAACACACCCCGGTAGAGGTTGAGGTAGACCCACGGCATGACGGTGATCTGGCTGAAAACACCGTCAGTGCCGGCAAACTGCCCGACACAGGAAAAGAGGGCGTGATTGACCGACCACGGCAGGCTGGGGACGGGCAGCCCGCTGATGATCACATCCACCTGATCGATGGACCGCTCGCAAAGCAGGTCGGCGGTGGCGGCGGCATCCGCTTCGATCACCTGAGCCTGAGGACAGCGGTTCCGTAAAATATCTGCAAAATCGGAATCCATTTCGATGGCGAAGAGAACCGAATCGGGGTGCATCCGCTCCAGCGCCGCCGTGGTCACCGCCCCGGTGCCGGCCCCCAGTTCCAGAATGGTCTGGGGTCGTTCCGGATCGATATGGCGGCACAGGGCGAGTGCCAGCCGGCGACCCGATGGCGCCACACTGGCCACCCGGGTGCCGTGGCGTATGAATTTCCGGAGGAAGAGGAAGGGGGAGGACCCGCTGTTTCTTTCATGCGGCCCATTCAGAGTCGTCAAAGGCATTGGATTATTCCTCTATTTCTTGGTGGTATGCCAAAAAGGCGTCGATCTGATCCCGGGGAACATAGTGCCGAAGCACTTTGGGATCGGTGCGGGTCAGATCCACCAGCACCAGCGCATCCAGGACATTGCTGAAGCGCCGGTCGACATTGAAGGCCAGCACTTTGGCGCCCAGTTTGAGATAATGTCGAAGCAGGATCGGCACCCCCTTCCGGTCCTTTTCAATATTCTGAATGACTGTGGAGAGTTCCCGGACATCACCGATCATTCGGCTCAGGGCGTCCGGTTTATATCTCCGCCTTCGCCGGGGTTTGGGCCGATTGCGAGGCCTGACCAGATGGGCCAGCTCCGGAAGGGGGTGATTCACCTGCAGGAAATGAATCAGGAGTTCCCGGGACATGCTGGTATAGGTATTGCTGATGCTGACCGGCCCGAAGAGGATTTTGTACCGGGGATGGCGCATGACGAACTGACCGATGCCGCGCCACAGCATCAGCAGCGAGGTGTAATCTTTCTGGTACTCCGGTCTGACAAAAGAGCGGCCCAGTTCAATGGCGGGGCTGATCTGGTCCAGAAAGCCGGATGCGCAGCGAAACAGGGTGCCGGTGTAGAGACCGTTCCGGCCGGATGCGGTCATGATGGCATCGGTCAAACCGAGACGATACCCCCCGACGATCTCCCGCGCCTTTTTATGCCAGACAAACAGGTGCAGGTAGTGGGGATCGAATTCATCGATATCGATGGGCCGGCCGGTGCCTTCCCCGGTTTCCCTGAAGGTGATTTCCCGCAAGCGTCCGATTTCATATAGAATGCAAGGAATCTGCCGGCTGTCGGCATAATAGACCGCCACTCCTCTGCTATCGGCCAGCATCTGATTTGCCGGGAGCCGGTCGATCTCCGCCTCCCATTTTTCCGTCTTTTCCGCCGGAAGAATGGGGGGGAGGGGAGGCACTTTTCTGCGGATCGGCAGCCGTATCGGGAAAGGTGGATTCGCATCGGATGCGGTCTGCGGGCGACGGGTCGACAGGAGGTAGGTGCGCTGGCGCAGGTAAGCGGTCAGACTCCGGTCCTCAGTGAATGCCTGCCAATGGCGGGGAGCAATGGTGCTCCCGAAGCGGACCTCGAATTCCCGGTCCCGCTTGTTGAGCATTTCTCGAAGCAGCAGCGCCGTTCGAAACCGCGGATGCACCAGCCCGGCCAGCTGGAACAGGACGCTGTTTCCGCCCCGAATATACGCCGGAAGCACGGTGGCGCCGGTGTGGCGTATGAGCCGGGCGATACTCTCATTCCAGGAGGGATCGGATACGCTCCCAGTGCGGAAATTGATATGGGACACCTCACCCGAAGGAAAAATGATGAGCATGCCGCCGGTTTTAAGCCATTTGAGGGCATCCTTGAGCCCCGAGATACTGGATCGGGCGGAGCGTGCCGTCTCGAACGGATCGACAAAAACACACATCTGTCGGGTCTGCGGAATCTGAGCCAGCAGGTAATTGACCATGATTTTGATGTCTTTGCGGACATGATGAAGAGCATGGGCCAGAAGCATTCCGTCGAGCAGTCCGGTCGGATGGTTGGAGACGGCGATCACCGGCCCGGAAGGCGGGATTCGTTCCAGATCCGCCGGATCGAACCGGACCCGAAGATTGAGGATGTTCAGGGACGCCTCAAGAAAGGATTCCGGCGTATTTTCATGGCCCACCTGCCGGTATAGTTCATTGAGTTCTGAAAAGCAGAGGACGTTTTCCAGCACCTTCGCCAGCCAGGGCGCCATGCGGTTCGGATGATCGGGACGATTGATTCGGAACGGTTTTTCGGCAGAAAACAGTACCATGAATGCTCCTTTATCGATGGAGGTTGCAAAGACCGGCAAAGTTCCTTAAGTGGAGCTTTCTACTACTGAATTGTTATGGGAATATTAAGAATCTGTTTGTTTTTTGTTAAGAGGGTGGGAATCCGCTTCGGCCGGACCCCGCTAGCGTTCCGCTGAACCGGTAAACGAAGATAGGGTGGCCGCGGCGGTCTTTAGAATCAGACCGCCAGCCGATTTTCTCAGAGATGTGCAGGGACTGCAGGAGCAGAATGAGGAGATATCGCGTAATGATACGGGATCATTCATGGTGATGACGGCGTTCGACCCGGACTGCAGAGAGGTTCCGGTATTCAGTGTGAGAAACACATGAAAAATGAAGCCGGCCTCAGATATTTCAGTCCAGAAAAAATCCTTTTCAGCCGGCGGCAAGCCCGGGTTCGAAAAACTACCCCCTCTATTAACATACAACTAACCGTACCTTAATACTTATCTAACACTGCTTTAGGATAAACGCCCTGGTGATTCTTCGAGCCACTATATTTCAGACCCCCGAAGAAACCATATTCAAAACTGTAAAAAAAAGTAATACCTATTTGGGTACTATACCGACCTGGAACATTCAGGTATCGAAAAGCCCTACGAAATAGGAGTTGTTCTTATTTCGTCAGGGCTTTTTTGTTCTTATTAAAAATTAACCAAACTCTAATTTCAAACTAATTTAAATGGTCCATAAGACCTTCACGCGTGTTTCATGATGGAGACCTCATGTAACCCAAAGGGCGGAGCTATATCTTTGATCCATGTCGGCGGCCGCATCGGAAAAGCAAAATTCGTCGGTTATGGATTGCTCGTATGGTGTCTTGGGTTGTGGATTCCTTCGATGCCTTTCGGGGCTTCGCCCTCTGGGGCCCGATCCGGGCCGGTGAAGATTAGTCTTCAGGAAACCAACGCCTCCCTCGATCGATTGCTCGGTCATCTGGCCGAAATCCTCCATGCCGATATTCATGTGGTGGAAAACATCGACACGGTTCGCGTGAAAGCCGATTTCCGGAACAAATCGCCCCTGGAAATCCTGTCCTCGCTGCTGAGAGGGTACAGCTATGCGGTCGTGTATCATCAGAACGATCAGAACCTGGCCACCAGCGGACTGCTCGGTTTTAATGCGGCTGCGGATGCGACCCGATCCGGCGGCGAAACCGAAACTTTCGAAGAAAACAAAGAAGCCGCAGACACCCCCGAACCCGACGCCGGCCAGGCTCTGCAAGCCCGAATCCATGAACTCGAGGCCCAGATTGAGAGCGGATATGCGGACCGGTGGTACGAGCACTGGTCGAATATAAAGGACGAGAAGTATCTGCGGCATCCGAGGGAGGAGTTGGAGGATTTACAGGGGCGGGTGGAAGAACTGGAAAAGGAGGTAAATTAATGAAGCTGCTGAATAAAGAGGCTTTGAAACGAGCTATAGAAAGCGTTTTTCGCGGGCGGAGGTATCTGCATGACGGACTTTTTTAGGAGCAAACGCATTCTTGTCACAGGAGCTTGTGGAACGGTTGGGAAAGAGCTGGTCAGACAATTTTTGGAAACTTTTGCTGTCGAAGAGCTGATTGGAATTGACAACAATGAAAGTGAATTATTTTTTCTTGATCATAGATTCTCCACCCATTCTCATGCGCGCTTTTTTTTAGCTGATATCCGCGACAAAGAAAAGCTCATTCGAAAAATGCGGGGCATCCATATTGTCTTTCATGCGGCAGCGTTCAAACACGTGGTGTTGTGTGAGCGGTCTCCTTACGAGGCGGTTCAAACCAACATCATTGGACTGCAAAATATCATCAACGCCGCCTATGAGAATAAAGTTAAGAGGGTGATATTTACCAGTTCCGATAAAGCAGTCAATCCCACCAATGTTATGGGCACCTCCAAACTGATGGGGGAGCGCCTGATGACGGCGGCAAACAGTAATCTGAGGGGCAACGGTACTATTTTTTCTTCCACGCGATTCGGCAATGTATTGGGATCCAGGGGTTCGGTGATCCCTATTTTTAAGCAGCAGATTAAGAAGGGGGGGCCTTTAACCCTGACGGATCCGGAGATGACAAGATTCATTATGACGATCAAACAAGCCGTACGCCTTGTCATCGATTCATCTCTGCTGGCCCGCGGAGGCAGTGTATTCATCACAAAAATGCCGGTGATTCGCATTAGGGATTTGGCCGAAGTCATGATAGAAGAACTGGCTCCTGTCTACGGCATTGAACCGTCATCCATCGACATCGAAACCATTGGCATCAAGCCAGGCGAGAAAATGTACGAGGAGCTCATGACCATAGAGGAAACCCGCAGGGCCTGGGAGCTGCCCAACTACTTTGCCGTCCTGCCGGCGTTTAAAAATATCTACCGCAATATTGAATACCATTACCCGGATATCATCTCCAAGACCGTGACCAACCCCTATGAGTCGTCCAGAGAAAAGCCGCTGCCCAAGGAGACGTTGCGCCATTTTCTGATTTCCAACCATCTGCTGGAGGATGACGCGGAGAAGGACGACCACCCTGCGGAGCGCATGTGGCCCAAGGGACTTTAAATCTCAGTTGAATATAGATAAATCACATTTGAGGTAAAAAAATGCGAATCCTAATTCTTGGCGGTGACGGCTATCTGGGCTGGCCGACGGCAATGCAATTTTCCAAAAACGGCCATGATGTGCTGGTGGCAGATAACTATCTGCGGCGGCGGCTGTGCTTCGACCATGATGTCGAGCCGCTCTACAGCGTGCCGAATCTGGCCCAACGCGTAAAGCACTGGCAGGCGGCCACTGGCAGGAACATCGCTTATGCCATCGGCGACTGTTGTGATTACGGTTTTCTTTCGACGCTATTCAAAACCTTCGAACCGGATGCCGTGGTGCATTTTGCCGAGCAGCCCTCGGCCCCCTATTCCATGATCGATTACGCGGCCGCTCGCCTGACCGTCAGCAACAACCTGTTGGCCACGCTTAACGTGGCCTGGGCGGTGCGAGAACTCGCACCCGGGTGCCATATCATTAAATTAGGCACCATGGGCGAATACGGCACACCAGATATCGATATTGAAGAGGGTTGGATCGACGTTGAGCACAAAGGTCGCAAAGATCGGTTTTTATTCCCGAGGCAGGCCAGCAGCCTCTATCACACCACCAAAATCCAGGACACGGATCTGTTGTGGTTTTACGTGCGCACCTGGGGGATCAGAGTTACCGACCTGATGCAGGGTCCCGTGTATGGGATTGAAACCGATGAGACCCTGCTCGGTGAGGGGCTTGAGACATGTTTTAACTATGATGAAATCTTCGGAACCGTGATCAACCGCTTCATTGTTCAGGCTGTGGCGGGATATCCCCTGACTGTATATGGCAAAGGCGGGCAGACGCGGGGGTATTTGAACCTCAAGGATACCTTGGCCTGTATTGGCTTATCCGTTGGTAATCCACCCGAAAGGGGCGAACTTCGAGTGTTCAATCAGGTGACGGAGACCTTTACTGTAGCAGAACTTGCGGAAAGGATCCAGGGTGCTGCAAAAGCGCTGGGCCTAACGGTTACAATTCAGAAAATGGATAATCCGCGCAAGGAGAAAGAGGAACACTACTATAATCCGACCTATTCGGGTCTCAAAGAGCTCGGTCTGCAGCCACATTTGCTGACGGATGACGTCCTGACCAGTATGATTGATACGCTGATACCATACCGGAAAAACGTCGTTCAGGAAAGAATCTTCAGAGGGATCAAGTGGTAAAGTTTAACCGGGTAAAAAAACCGCGTCGTGACGGGTGAAATGCAGGTACTGATCACGATTAGTGTTAATAAATTACAAAATTAAAACAATATATCATACAAATGAATCTCAAAGAAAAGCTAATTCTCATCACCGGTGCCGATGGATTTATCGGATCTCACCTCACTGAAATGCTGCTCGCAAAAGGTTGCCGAATTCGGGCGCTCAGTCTCTATAATTCTTTCAACGATTGGGGCTGGCTGCAAAATATTCCCGCTAATGATATGCTCGAAGTTGTATGCGGTGATGTTCGCGATCCACATTTTTGCAAGAAAATCACAAAAGAGGTGAATGTCATTTTCCACCTGGCTGCGCTGATCGCCATTCCCTACTCTTACCTGGCCCCGGATTCCTATGTGGATACGAATATCAAAGGCACCCTGAACATTTGCCAGGCCGCGATCGAAAATGGATGCGAGCGCATCATCCATACCTCGACATCCGAAGTGTATGGAACCGCTCTTTACGTACCAATAGATGAAAAACATCCCCTCCAGCCACAATCACCATATTCAGCAAGTAAAATCGGTGCGGATCAAATGGCATTGAGTTTTTATTTTTCCTTCCAAGTTCCCGTGACGATTGCACGTCCATTTAATACGTATGGACCACGCCAAAGTGCCAGGGCTGTGATTCCAACTATCATTTCGCAAATCGCGGCCGGAAAAAAGCAAATCCGGCTTGGAGATTTAACACCAACAAGGGATTTTAACTACGTTCTGGATACGTGCAGAGGTTTTATGCAGTTGGCGGAATCTGATGCCAGTATAGGAGAAGTGATAAATATCGGTTCCGGTTCTGAAATATCGGTTGGAGGTGTGCTCAATTTAATAAAGGAACTGATGAATTCAGATGTAGAATTTATCCGCGATGAAAAGCGGCTGCGACCAAGTAATTCTGAAGTGCTCAGGCTTTGCTGTGATAACTCCAAAATCCGTAGGCTGACGGGATTCGATCCAAGATACACGCTCAGGGAAGGTTTGAATCAAACAATTCAATGGTTTACTCGCAGGGAAAACCTGCATCGATATAAACCAGATATTTTCAATGTTTAATTCGTTCACATATAGACTGATCAGATCATTTGAAATAAGAATTTAACAAAAAATATAATCAGATATGGGTATGTCGCTCGCGGAGAATATTTGTAATGCTTTGCGCCAAGTGTGTGGAGAGGATGGCCCTTCCTCCCTTCATGAACCGACTTTCAATGGAAATGAATGGCGATATGTCAAAGACGCTCTCGATTCCACATTTGTTTCCTCGGTCGGAAAATATGTGGATCAATTCGAAGGAATGTTGACTGCATATACAGGGGCCAAAAGAGCGGTCGCTGTGGTGAATGGAACTGCTGCGCTGCACATGGGGCTGCTGTTGGCGGGTGTTAAAGCTGAAGATGAGGTTCTGGTGCCGGCCCTGACATTTGTGGCGACGGCTAATGCTGTCAGCTACTGTAGGGCGGTACCCCATTTTGTCGACAGCGAGCCGACAACCTTGGGTATGGATATCCCCAAATTAGGATCGTATTTGAAAAAAATAGTGGTGATGCAAGATGGACTTCCAACGAACAGGCTGACGGGAAAACGCTTAAAGGCCATCGTTCCCATGCATACATTCGGGCACCCGGTTGACCTGGAGCCTCTTCTTGGCTTGAGTGAAGCATATACCATTCCGATCATTGAAGATGCGGCTGAATCTTTAGGGAGTTTTTACCAAGGAATTCATACCGGCAATTTTGGAATACTGGGGATTTTAAGCTTTAACGGAAACAAAACGATTACGACAGGCGGCGGTGGCGCCATTATCACCAACGATGGAGAATTAGCCGACCTCGCGAAGCATTTGACAACGACTGCCAAACGGCCTCACAAATGGGAATATTTTCATGATCAGATCGGTTACAATTATCGACTCCCAAACCTGAATGCTGCATTGGGTTGTGCTCAGATGGAAGCCCTGCCAAAATTTCTGGTTAAAAAAAGAGAGCTATCTGAACGCTATCGAACCGCGTTTTCAGAAATCGAAGGGGTCACTTTCTTTCAAGAACCGAACTTTGTTCAGAGTAACTACTGGCTCAATACAATCCTCTTGAATGAAGAAAACCGCGTTTACCGAGATGACATTCTTGGTGTGACCAACAGGGCAGGATATATGACACGTCCAGCATGGACACTGATGCATAAATTGCCGATGTACTCATCTTTCCCAAGAATGGATTTAAGCGTCGCTGAAGATTTGGCGGCAAGAATTATTAATATTCCAAGCACACCAAGATAGACACGATGGAATCGATCATTTTAATCGGTGCCGGCGGACATTGTCGCTCCTGCATCGATGTTATCGAAAGAGAAGGCCGCTTTCAAATAGCCGGGCTTGTAGAACGGGTGGATGTCAAAAATGATCATCAGATATTGGGATATTCTTTACTGGGAAATGACGATAACCTGCCCTTTTTGAGGCAGGCCTATGATTACGCTCTGGTGACGGTTGGTCAAATACATACCCCCTGTACAAGGATCAGTTTGTATGAACGACTCGTACAGCTTGGCTTTGAACTTCCGGTAATTATCTCACCATTCGCTTATGTCTCACGCCACGCACATATAGAATCAGGGACTATCATTATGCACCATGCCATGGTAAATGCCGGTGCCAAAGTAGGAAAAAACTGTATTTTGAATACCAAAGCATTGGCTGAGCATGATGTGCAGATCCATTCGCATTGCCATCTCGCACCCGGCGCGATTTTATCCGGCGGCGCTGAGCTCGGTCCAGGTTCTTTTGTCGGCTGCAATGCCATGACCAGAGAAAATATAAAAATTGGAGCTGGAAGTCTGATCGGGGGAGGGGTCTGTGTAATGCATGATCTGCCCATTTCAAGTCGGATTTAGCTGCAAGCATCATTGAAATGTATAGACAGCAGCAATAAAACATCAAAGCTGCCGGAACTGGAGAAATGTCACCTAAATGCTGTATTATCGCTGAAGCAGGCGTAAATCACAATGGTTCCCTGGATTTGGCGGAAAAAATGATCGATGCCGCTGTCATGGCCGGTGTTGATGCGGTAAAATTTCAGATCTTCCGCACTGAAGACTTTATTTGTAAGAACGCGCCGAAGGCCGATTATCAGCTTGGGTCTTCCGATACCGCCGAATCACAATATGAGATGCTCAAGCACCTTCAATTGAGCCAGGCCGACTATCAGGAACTCTTTGATTATTGCAGGATTCGAGAAATCGATTTCCTATCCTCTCCATTCGATCTGGCAAGTATCGATTTTTTGAATAAAATTGGGCTCGAGACTTTCAAAATAGCATCCGGAGAGATCAACAACCGTCCATTGTTAAAGAAGATCGGTTCCTTTCAGAAAAAAGTGATTCTTTCGACGGGCATGTCGAGACTGGGGGAAATAGAAGCTGCTTTGGATATTTTGGAATCGGCAGGTACTCAGAGGAGCAATATCGTTATCATGCACTGCAATACAGAATATCCTACTCCCATTGAGGATGTAAACTTGAGAGCGATGAATACCATCGCCGCTGCTTTCCCCGGCGTTCAAGTCGGTTATTCTGATCACACTGTGGGGATAGAGGTCCCGATTGCGGCGGCAGCCATGGGAGCTGTCCTTATTGAGAAGCATTTTACTCTGAACAGGGAAATGCAGGGGCCGGATCATTCTTCTAGCTTGGAGCCCGTGGAGCTGGCCAGGATGGTACAAGCTATCCGAAATATCGAAAAGGCTCTCGGGAACGGTAGGAAACAGCCTAGCCATAGTGAGAGCAGAAATATTCTTATTGCAAGGAAGAGCATTGTAGCTGCTCGAGGTATCAAATGCGGGGATTTTTTCACTGCCCAAAATCTGGCGGTCAAGAGACCGGGTGGCGGTATAAGTCCTATGCTGTGGGATGAGGTGGTTGGTAAACCCGCGAAAAAAGACTTTGAAGCTGATGATCTGATAGAGCTGTGAATAGGAATGAAATGGTCATATCATGAAAAGAATATGTGTGTTCACAGGCACCAGGGCAGAATATGGAATCCTCAGATCCCTGATGTCAGAAATTTGTTCCGCTGATGATTTGACGCTGCAGATTATTGCGACTGGCATGCATTTATCACCTGAGTTTGGATTGACATACAAGGAAATAGAAGCAGACGGTTTTAATATTGATGAAAAGATCGAAATGTTATTGAGCTCGGATTCACCTGTCAGTATTTCGAAAGCAATGGCACTGGGTCTTTGCAGCTTCAGCGAAAGCCTTGTGCGCTTATGCCCCGACATCGTTGTTATCCTGGGCGATCGGTTTGAATCGATGGCTATGGCCTGTGCATGTATGAATGCGCGCATCCCGATAGCGCATTTACATGGTGGTGAAAGCACCCAGGGAGGAGTGGATGAGGCTTTCCGGCACTGTATCACCAAAATGAGTCACCTGCATTTCGCGAGCTGCGATGCCTATCGCAGCCGCATCATACAATTGGGGGAAAATCCGGAATGTGTTTTTAATGTGGGGGCAATTGGAGTTGAAAATATAAAAAGGGAAAAGCTGCTTCTTAAGAACGAGCTCGAACACGAAATCAAGTTTGATTTGGGTGATCGGTTTTTTCTGGTTACCTATCATCCAGTGACATTGGAGAAGTCGACAGGCAAGGAACAGTTCGAGAATCTTTTGGTCGCTATAGATCAGGTATCGGATGGCTTAAGCGGAAAGACGTGCATCGTTTTCACAAAGGCCAATGCTGACGCCGGCGGTCGCATTATCAATCAATTAATTGACCAATATGTGCGGGAAAAACCGGAAAGATCGATTGCATTTTCCTCAATGGGGCAAAAAAGGTATTTGAGCGCTTTGAAGCTTGCCGCGGCAGTGGTCGGCAATTCTTCAAGTGGTATTATTGAGGCACCCAGCTTCAAAACACCGGTGGTGAATATCGGTGATCGTCAGAAGGGCCGTGTGCGTGGAAAAAATGTGATCGATTGCAGCCCAACAGTGATTTCAGTTGTAGAAGCTTTAAATACTGCCATTTCCCAAGAGTTTTATGCCTCCTTGACAGGTATGTCAAATCCTTATGAAAAAAATGGGACAGTCGGGAATATTAAAGCTCTTCTTAAAAGCCATCCTTTGGAAGGGATATTGAAGAAAACCTTTTTCGATATCGCGATTCCTGAATAGTACTGATGTGGTTCAGATACAATAGCGAAAACCTGAAATGTCTTTGATGGGATAAGTTACTCCAGCGATGAGCAGCAATAAACCGTCTGCATCATGAATGCATAAATTAAACATGTCTTCATCACTTAAGAAAAAAATATATGCATGGATTTTTGCCCGCAGTGGGTCCAAGGGGTTCCCCGGCAAAAATATTAAAATGCTTTGCGGGAAACCATTGATCGCGTGGGCTGTGGAAGCGGCAAAAAGGTCGACTCGAATAGAACGGGTTTTTGTATCCACCGACAGTAAAGAAATCGCCGAAGTCGCGCAAAAATATCACGCCGAAATTCCTTTCTTACGGCCATCAGAGTTGGCCAGGGATGATTCTCCGGAGTGGCTGGCTTGGAAACATGCCGTTGCCTGGGTGAAACAGCAGGGGCATTTATCTCAAATGGATTTAATGGTATCGGTACCCCCGACCTCTCCGGTCAGGCAACCGGCGCATATCGATGCCTGCATAGATATGTACCTGAAGGGAGGGGCGGACACGGTGATTGCTGTTGCGCCTTCCAATCGTCACCCGGCATTTAATATGGTGACGATCAACGGTAAAGGGTATGTCGAATTGGTAATGCCGCCACCCGAAAGAGTTCATTGCAGACAGGAATTGCCCCGGATATACAACATCATTCCTGTGGCCTATGTCACTTCCCCGGAATTTGTTTTAAAGGCTGATTCATATATGGAAGGAAGGGTAAAGGCTGTCATACTGCCAGAAAAATGCGGTGTGGACATCGATTCGGAGATTGACTTCAGGTTGGCTGAAGTATTGCTGACTATGGATAAAAAAGGTGAATTGGCGTTACCTATATGTGAATCATAGCCCATAATAATGGAGCGATGTGGGGGAAAATGTACGGTATGGCAATAGAAAAAAGTGGAAAGTACAACAGCCTTCTTTCTGAAAATAATTCTATAAGAAGGGCTATGGAAGTGATCGACTCACAGGCCATAGGACTTTCGGTTGTTGTATCACCTGATGGAATTGTTGTCGGGGTTATAACAGATGGCGACATTCGAAGAGCCTTGCTGTCAGGTAAAAGCCTGGAAGATCCTATATCTCCTCACATCAGCCGGTCATTTATTTCTGTCAAACCCGACGCAACACGAACCGAGACTTTGGATTTGATGCAGGCTTTACAGCTTCAGCAGATTCCCATCATTGATTCCAACGGAAAATTATGCGGTATGCATACCCTGCACAATATCTTGGGGACCGAAAAAAGGCCCAATTGGGCGGTGATTATGGCCGGCGGTAAAGGCACCCGTCTCCGACCCATTACTGAAAACCTCCCAAAGCCTATGGTTCCAGTCGCCGGCAGGCCTATCCTTGAAAGATTGGTATTACATCTGGTCGGCTACGGTATTCAGAGAATCTACATATCCGTCAATTATCTCTCTCATCTGATAGAGAGACATTTTAGTAACGGAGCCAAGTATGGCTGCCGGATAGAGTATCTGAAGGAGGAAAAGGCGCTTGGAACGGGTGGTGCATTGTCCTTGTTGCCGGAGTACCCTAGTAAACCGATTGTTGTCCTTAATGGAGACCTTGTGATCCAGGCGAACATATCCGCAATGCTCGACCATCATATTCGGTCGGAGGATTATGCAACTATAGGTGTTCGACCGTATCAGCATCAGGTTGCATATGGCTGTGTTGAAATCGATGAAAACGGCAAACTGATCAGACTTCAGGAAAAACCGGTCTTGGAGAAACATATCAATGCTGGGGTTTATATATTAAGTCCAAGGGCCGTTAGAGATATACCTCTTGATTGTTTTTTTCCAATTACGGAACTCTTTGTGAACGCACTGATAAACGCGGAGCGGTGTGGAACTTATTTCCTGGAAAATGACTGGATCGATGTGGGTACCCCTGCGAACCTGAAGAATGCATGTGGCGAAACACTCTAATTTTTGCCTGTCACCGCCGATCAAGAATATATACACATGAAAAAGAGAATCCAAAGGCTTCTATTTACGATCAATAGCCTGGTGAATATTCATTTGAATGTGGATTACGAGGCATGCTTTGTTGCAAGCTTGAAAATTGTGAGAGATCTGAAGGGAGAAGATTTCCATCAGGGGTACAAAAAGTATTTGGCCCAGGTTAGGCTTTTCGAGCCTAGAAAAATTTACCTGAAAAACTGCCTGGCTATCCCGGTACTTTGCATCTTCCTGCCCCTCCTCATAATACTAAAAGTTATATGTACGCCGAAAAAGCATTATAAAGTAAAGAACGTCTACATGATGGCCGATCATCCAACGCTTCGCCAAATTCAAAATTGGCATGCGAATCGCTTCGAAATAAAAGAGCGGGTTTCCGTCAACCCTTACCAGTCAGTATTTATGGCAGATGATAAGGTTTTACACTATCTTATCCACACAGTGTCTGCCCATCGTTATCTGATACTGCACCCGTATCTTCTTCTAATCCTGCTGATGAAACTGATTCAGTATAATGGCTGTGTTGTCAAGTACATGCCGGATAGAATCTTCTCGTTCAACGAACGGGCTTTCGTCGCGCCATTCATTACAGAGTTTCTAAATCAGCAAAATATCGAACACAACTTGATCATGCATGGATATCGTACGTTCAATGTAAAGGATGCTTTTTGCCATTACGACAGGATCTATGTATTCGGTGAATATTTTTCTGATTTATTCAGACGGTTGTCAGCGAGAAGCAGGGAAATTCTCATTATGGGCCACCCATCCATGAAAACAGCGGAGGAAATAAAAACCAACCCTTCGGATGATTCTGCAAAGGTGCTGATCGTGTTACAGGAGCCGGATGTGCTTCCTTTATTTGAGATTACACGCTTTCTGAAACTTATGGCCGGTGGCTTAAGTGGTTTTTCCGCAGCAGTAAAACCACGTCCAGATGCGGAAAATTGGCTGGTGCGTTATTTTCCGGAACTGCCTGAAGAAAGACACAGGGATAACAGTACGGTATTGGATTCCTATGAAATATTCTGCAGCAAGCACAGTACGTTTTTAATTGAAGCATGGGCCCGGGGTAAAAAAGTCATCCTTCTCGGAAAAAATGCACTGCCGATTGAATTGCTGCAAGGAGATAATGTGTTAAGGTTGAGTCTCGATAAAAAACTGGAAACAAGCGAAAGGAATAAACTCCGCGACTTTCTGGCTATGCCTGGAAAGCCTGATTGGGAAAAGATCCATTATGTTTTTGCGAATATAAATTCTACAGGTGCGCGGCATCCATCCGCTTATGAGCAGAATGTCTAAACCGAAACGCATTTTTAGCTGGATGATATGCATCTTTCTGGCATTGCTCATGAACTGCAGTGGTCGTAAGGCACAGGATCTGTTGGAATTCCTCAGTCCGGCAGAATTGGGCAATCCGGGAATGCTGGAAAAAATTCGAAAACAGCTCGCACACAAAAAAAGAAGAATCATCTACAACAATGATGGCGCCGACCTGCTTTACTGTTGTGATTCCGCAAATCCTCAAGCTTTTCTCGGTTCGCGTATTAAACCTCTTCTCGGTACACAGGTCGATACCCTATTCTACAGCACAAGCGGTCCTTTCGGCCTTTTTACACATCACACGCATATTGGCGAAGTATTCACCAGCAAGGCGGAAGGCTTCTCAAGAAATCAAACATCCGGATTTATTAGAGAGGGCACCGATGCCCTGCGACTCGTCGTCGATTTTTGCCGCGAAAACCAGATCGAAATATTCTGGTCTATGCGGATGAATGACATTCACGATTCATACTCCGTATGGTATTCGAAATACATGTTGCCTGCAATCAAAAAAAAACACCCTGAATTTCTGATGGCAGACAAATATAGGCGCCCCATGAAGGGAGCATGGTCCGCTGTCGATTATGGCCGCGCTGAAATCCGAGATCTTGCTTTCCGGTTTGCTGAAGAAATCTGTCAGCGATATGAGGTCGACGGAATTGAGCTGGATTTTATGAGAACGCCGATGATGTTTAAAGTCCAATCGAACGGTTATGAGTGTACTGATACAGAAAGGGACCAATTGACGGGTTTGATCCGGCGAATCAGAAAGATGACCGAAAATGTCGGAATCCGACGGGGGGTGCCGATTCTGATGGCCGTTAGGGTGCCGGATTCAGTGGCGTTCTGCCGGGCTATCGGCATCGATATCGAAACTTGGCTGGATGAAGGACTGATTGACCTGCTGATTCCCGGGGGAGACTCGCATTTGCAGCCATGGCGCGCAAGTGTGGAGCTGGGATACAAATACGACGTGCCGGTTTTCCCCTGTCTCTCGAATGTCCCCCAGGCGTCTGCGAATGTTCACAAATCATTGGCATGCTGGCGGGGGAGAGCTTTGAACGCATTGGATTCGGGCGCGGATGGCATATATGTGTTCAACTTCCACAGCCCTAAAAGTCCTCTCTGGCGGCAAATTGGTGATAGGGTTCCGGTCCGGGGCAGAGACCAAGTGTATACAACCGAGGCATACTACCATCATCAAGTCGATCGTTTTTTGACTGAAGGCCTGAAATACATTGACTATAAGGGGGTATCACCGGACATGCCGATTGTACTTTATCCTGGTGAAGCCGAGGATATGGATTTGTTTGTCGGGCAAGAAATATGTGAATTTGCTTATAAACATATTCGACTAACGGTCTGCATGGAACAAATCAGTGCCCTGGATGATATCCAAATCGAACTGAATGGCAGCGTATTGAGGCACAGATCTGAAGTGAACCGTTGTTCCATCGTTTTCAATATTGAATGCCAGGCCCTGAGCAAGGGGCATAATCAAGTCACTGTCAGGTGGAATGCAGATCAGCCCGGAAACAAAAAGATAAGCGATCTGTATTTGAGCTTCATCGCCTCAAAAAGATGAAAACCGGAAGAGGGGGTGCCAAGCCAGCAATCTTAAAATCAAAACTTATGGCTCCAGGTATATATGAATCCAAAGAAAAAATATTAGTGCTGGGTTGTATCCCCAAGGCTCTGGGAGGCAGGTCCACCCATGGATTGGCTACTGGTATTTTTGATCTGGTAGACGCCATCAACCAAAACCAGGCTTGGTGCGAACTCGTGATCTGCGCTCCGGATTTTCCTTGTCGGTTTCAACAAATAAGGAGCACGAATGTCATAGGCGCTGACAAGCGTGTTCTGTTGCGGCACGCTGTGGCGCATCCCTGGAGAATCTTGCGTTATGCTATGATCGCAACAGCTTTTCAGCAACGGTTGGGAATGTCGATTAAGAGCGCTTTGGCAAGATTTCTCCTGTACGACTATGCAGTAAGTGTAGTAAAACCCAGGTTTATAAGCGCTCACGGTCCGGCGAGGGGCATTCAAGCACTGAATCTGCATGGAATAAACAAAATTCGTGTCGTTCTCCGGATCCACGGTATTTCAGGGCTTGACCCCAACGTAAAAACCGCTGAATCGGCCAAAAAACAGGAACAGTATGCAGCCAAGCAGACCTTTGCCGCCGTCACCCATATATCCAACAATGACATGCAGGTCTGGCAGCAGAACTACGGCCAATGGCGCTGCCCTTCCAGGGTGATCTTAAACGGCTTTGATTCGGATGTGTTTCGGCATCAAAAGCAACCCGGCGGCAAACATGAAAGTATGACGTCAGGGCTTCAGAAGTCCAAAATTAAGCTGACAACCGTCGGATCTCTGACACCTCGGAAAGGACAGCTAAAGGTGGTAAAAGCCCTTGGGCGCCTCGGGAATCCAAATTCGTTTGTCTATTATTGTATTGGTGGGGGAAACCCTGAATATATCAGGGAGATAACACATGAAGCCGAACGCCTTGGGGTTGATCTGCGGCTGCTTGGATATATGCCTCAGGAAAAGATTGCTGATTTTTTAAATGATGCTGATTTTTTCATTCTACCCAGTTCTTCCGAGGGCTTCGGCAAGGTGTTCATAGAAAGCATCGCCTGCGGAACCCCTGTCATTATACCCAGGAATCTACCCTTAGCGCTGGAACCAGGCGTATTGACACAAGAAAACGCCATATTTTTAAATGATTCAAATATCGAAAGCATCCAATCCACCTTAACGCGACTATGTAAGGTGAACTACGACCGCTCGGCGATTTCCGAAACGGTCCTGCATTTGCGATGGGAGAATAGCGCGAAAGAATATGTGAAATTATTCAGTGAACTGATGAAGTCGTAGGCCAGGTGTTTCAATTAAATGGGTCCGCATAGGAGATAATTGCTGATGGTATTATTTGAGATGTATAAGTGAAAATATCCTACCGTACCGTCAAGCGTTTCCCCGTTGCAAGCCTTCTGCTCGCATTGTGCTCGATAGCATCGGCCAACCTTAGCGGTTTTGTCGCACTGTCGGCGATGGGAGGAATGCTCCTGATCGGAATAATAAATCCTGCCGCAGGATTGGCCGCTGGTGTCTGCCTGGATGCCTTCCCCGACCATTTTATCAATTACAGTTTTGCATTTATAGGAAGTTTCTCTAGATTGTTGATTGTTTGCACTTTAATAGGCTTTTTTTTTAGACGAGGAATAAGATATAATAAAGTTAGGCTAAAGCAATTGAGCCTACCTCTTTTTTTTTTCGTACTATGTATTATCAGCGTCACATATGCACCCAATTTTTTGGCAACAGTAATCAGTTTACTGATGATGGGGTTGAATCTGCTTCTTTTTTTTATGGTTATCAATCTAAACCAGGCAGGAAAGGAAGAATGTTTCAGGCATTGGCTTTCTTTCTGTCTTGTCGTAACATTTTACGTCTGCTTCCGCACTTTTTTTTTCGGTGTTCCTTTTAAAGATACCGTAATGCTGTTCGGTCCCACCCGCCTCTCTTTAGATATCCATACGAATCCCAATCAACTGGGGATCGGATTGGGGCAATTGTTCCCCTTCTTGCTCTATTTAGTTCTAAAAAAAAAAGAACCACTGCTAATGAAAGCTGCCTCTTTCGTGACCATTTTTTTCATTATTGCTGTTCTGTTCATCATACAATCACGCAATTCAATCATTTGTTGTTCACTAACAGCTGGATTCGGCAGCCTGCTGTTCCTTAAAATGAACGGGCGATTGATCAGCGGAAAAACAATCGTATACCTGACATTCATCACAGCTATATCGGCTGCGATCGTTGCGACTGCGGGTGCCAAGTTATTTAATCTCCAGTGGATGGACCGGTTTCAAACGGCGGAATTCCAAACAAGAATTTCAATTTTGAAGAACTCGTGGTCCAACATCGTTATGGAAAATCTGATTTTTGGCGTAGGACTCGGCGGCCACAACGAAATGGCTGCCATGGATGACAATGCCATTAATTCACAGCCAGGCGCTATCGTCAAGCCAAGCCACAATTTAATATTGTCTTTATGGGCGCAGCTCGGTCTCTTGGGCTTGTTTACTTTTGTTTCGCTTATTGTCCAATCTCTGTTAGCGGGCATGCTTTCTTTTCGGTATGCGTCTAATGCATATCCATTCGTTATGGGTCTAATCGCGTCCGTTTTGCTCGGGATCGGAGAGACTCTGTTTTTCACTAAAATATTCTGGTTTTGCATGGCTTTTTGTTTGTCAATACGTCAGGATGTGAAATGGATATCCCAGACCTTTCAGACGCGGCTCTCAACCATGAGAAGCGTGACGAACCCTCTTGGTGATGTCAGAGAATAGCGAGATAAGCACGGCCGCCGGCCGGCAGGTCGCCTTTAACTTTATAGTCAGGATCGCTGGGTTGGGTATGGCTTTCGTGACTGATCTGGTTTTTGCCAGAAAGCTGGGAAGCGAGCAGTACGGGATTTTCAACCTTTCGCTGTCCGTGATTTCAGTGGTGTCTTTGATTGTCATGGCAGGTTTTCCCGCTTCAGTAGTTAAAGTAATCGGCCAAAATGATGGGAATGATCAGTCGGTCCTTGCTGGCTATATCAAAATAGCACTCCTGTATATACTTGGGGCGGGTCTGATCACCGCTGGCATATTGATCGGAGCCTCGGATTTTTTATCCGTAACTATGTTCAAAGAACCACGACTCAATGGTCTCATATTGCCGACTGCTCTTCAGCTTATCCTCTTTTCACTATGTTCGCTATGGCTTGGCATTTTTGAAGGGGCGCGTTTATCTCATTTCGGTTATTCGATTCGTGAAGTATTTGTACGGATGCTCAAAATAATTGCTTTTTTTGCAATTGGGCACTGGTTAGGATATACGGCCTGCTCGCTCATATGGGGATTTTTTTGCGGTCAGCTTTGTGCTTTCGGGATTTATTTGGCCTGGTCCAGAAAGCATTGGGGGGGCGTATTCAGAATAACCAACATCCTGAAAGCTAACATTCCAAAAAAAACCGCTCTAAAGGAGTTTTTGGCGTACAATAGCGTCTTGATGTCTAAAACCCTTGTGAGTTTGTTGATGATACCTGCTTCAAAGCTCATTCTTGGATATTATCGGACTGCCGAAGAAATAGGGATTTACAGTGTTGCTCTCAACATTGGAAATCTTTTGCTGCTTGGACTGGGTGCGGTCAATGTAGTAATTTCACCAATCGTCGCTAAGCTTTATGCACAAAAGGATATGGAACGTCTAGAAACCCTTTTCCGAGTGGCTTTCAATGCCATAACGACCTTCAGCATTCCCCTATTTTCTGTAATGGTGTTATATTCAGAAAACCTGTTTTTGCTTTACGGTCCTGATTACGTGCAGGGCAAAACCATTATGGTCTGGGTCGCAACCGCTTTCTTTATCAATGCTATCACCGGGTCTAATTATCCTTTCCTTATTATGTCGCAGAAATACCATTCTGAACTCGGCATTACTATTTTCGGCAGCGGAGGAAACCTGCTATTCTGTTTGCTGCTGATAAATACAATCGGAATTGTCGGCGCGGCAATCGCTTTATGTGTCTCTAAGACCTTTATATTTATCTATCGGAATATCGTACTGTTTCATACCTACCGGCTTAATCAGTTCTCAACCCAAAGCCTTTGGTTTTTTCTGCTGCTGCCGGTAATTTTCGTGTTCAAGTTTGCTGTTGACCACGCAGGTGCTGGGTTGATTATAGGTCCCATCGTATTCACATGTGCAATTGCAGTTGTCTCCTTCCTAATTTATTTCTTTTTGGTCAGCGGCCCTGGAGAGCGGCGATTACTCTGGAATGTCTATCGTTCGTTCAAAAAGCAGGTGAACCTGAAGCGGCCTTTGGCAGCCAAGTCAGGGTAAACTAGTGCATTAAGTCCAAAAATGGTTTTTAGAATACAGCTCGGCTAAGATTGAGAAACAAAAAAGGAGTAGGAGTGCAGAAGTTAAATTATGAATGCGGAGAAAATTGTCGGTTTCAGCACAACACCATCCTGGGGCTCGAATACAAGGAGGGCTGCGGGCCGTTTCGTATGGGCAACAACTGCTGTGTGCGGGCTGGCTCTATAATCTATGGGGACGTGATCGCCGGCGATGATTTTGAGACCGGACACAATGTGGTTATCCGGGAAAACACAACGTTCGGAAGCCATATCGTGGTCGGCACCAATGTGGTGATCGACGGCAGTGTTACCATCGGTGATTTCGTAAAAATCGAAACCAACTGCTATATCCCCACTCATGTCACTATCGGCTCGCGGGTGTTTATCGGCCCCGGGGTTACGATGACCAACGACAAGTATCCGCAGAAAATGCGCGATCAGTACAAGCCGGAAGGCCCGATTATCGAAGATGGCGTCAGTCTCGGCGGCGGGACGGTGATCGTTCCGGGGTTGCGGATCGGACGGGGATCTTTTGTGGCCGCCGGTGCATTGGTGGCCAAAGACGTCCCGCCGATGAGCTATGTCGTCGGTGTGCCCGGCAGGATCCTGCCGCTGCCGGAAAAATTGAAGGAATTCAATATGGCCAAAAACTGGAGGAAATATCTCGATGAAGTCAATTAGGGTCGGCATTATCGGCTGCGGCAAGCAGGCCTCAAAGCATCTGGAGGGGCTGAAGAAAATCCCCGGGACCGAAATGGTGATGGCGGATGTTGTCCCGGAATTCGCCGAAGCAATGGCCGGAAGGGCCGCCTGTCAATGCGTTAGAGACCCGGACGAACTGTTCGAGGATAAAAGCTTGCATGCGGTCGTCATATGCACCCCGACACAAAGCCATGTGCCCCTGATCCAAAAGGCGATTTCGGCGGGCAAACATGTGTTCTGCGAAAAGCCTTTGTCGGATCGCATCGATGAGATTATCGAATTGAAAGAGGCGGCCGATCTGTCCGATTGTATCGTCACGGTCGGGTATCTCTACCGTCATGTTCCGGCATTCGAAGAGGGGTATCGGATCTTCCGGGAGAATTGGATCAACGGTGAAAACCTGTTGGTCGGGCGGCCCATCACGGCCTTTTTCCGTTTGGGGGGGCGCGGTTCCCACCAGGCATGGAAACATCGCCGGAAGACGGGCGGCGGCGCGGTCAACGAAATGCTGGTGCACATGATCGATCTGGCCAATTGGTACTTCGGCCCGTTGACAAATGCCCGCGTACTGTCGAGTCGTCTGCATATGCCGCAAAGGGTCATCAATGGCGAAAAGGTCGCGGCGGATGCCGAAGATTACATACTGGTGCAGTGCAGCGGGGCGGGCGGAATCGATATACTCTGCCAGGCCGACCTGGTAACCCCGGCGTTCAGCCAGTACATCGAGGCGCAGGGTGAGAACGGGTCCTTCCGGGGCACCATTGAGCAGGATTCCCCGTCATTTCTGTTTTTAAAGGAAAGCCGCGGCGGTTATAAGGCCGGCAAGAGCGTATTTTCTTTTGGCCAGCGCAACCTCATCGATCACCAGATGCTGACCTTCATTTTGAGTATTCTGCAGAATGAAAAACCAAAAAAGAATACTATCGATGATTCACTTCAACTGACCTATATACTGGATGCCATCAGAGCCCAGATTGAGGAGCGAACATGAACCGTATTGCGATGGCCGAAATCAAGCTGGCCGAACAGGAAATCGATGCCGCCACCCGTGTATTGAAATCCGGTGCTTTAAGACAGGGCAAAGAGTGCCTGGCGTTCGAAGAGGAATTTGCGGCTAAAACCGGTGCCAAATATGCCGTGACCTGCGCCAACGGTTCGGCGGCCCTGCACCTGGCCTACATGGCATTTCTTAAACCCGGTGACGAGGTGTTGGTACCATCGTTCACCTTTATTGCCACCGGCAGCATGGTGACCATGGCCGGCGGGAAGCCGGTTTTCTGCGACGTAGACCCTGAAACATGTTTAATCGACCTGCAGGATGCCCAGAGGAAAGTTTCGGTAAAGACGCGGGCGATCGTGCCGGTGCATCTGTTCGGCAACGCCTGTGACATCGAAGCGGTGAAGCGGTTTGCCGACAAGCACCGCCTGGTGGTGGTGTGGGATGCCGCTCAAGCGCACGGGGCGACTTTTAAAGGGCGGGATGTCGGCTCTTATGATGATTTTGTATGCTACTCCTTCTATCCTTCAAAGAACATGTTTGTGGGGGAGGGGGGGATGGTCTGCACAAGCAGTGAAGATTACGACAACAGGATACGTTTTTTGAGAACCCATGGTCAGACCGGCAAATACTATCATACCATGATGGGGCTCAACTACCGAATGACCGATGTAGAGGCGGCTATCGGGCGTGAACAGCTCAAGCGTTTGGATGACATGATAGCGGTGCGGCGGCGGAATGCGGATATTCTGAATGAAGGGCTGCATAATGTCAAAGGTATCTCTTTTCAGCAGTCAACCCCGTACAGCGAGCATGCCTGCCACCAATATTGCATAACGGTCGATCCGGGGCAGTTCGGTATGGACCGAGACGCCTTGGCCGCCAGGCTTAAAGAACAAGGAATCGATTCCGGCGTGCACTACCCAAGGGGGCTGCACCAGCAACCCATTTTCGAGGAACTCTATGGGCTTTCTTCGTTGAGAGCAACTGAAATGCTGGCACGAACCATTCTGGCATTGCCGGTGCACCATGGCTTAAGAGAGGCAGACGCCGAACAGATAGTCGAAGCGGTTCGAATTGCGGGGCCGACAGTTTGATGCGGATCCTTTTTTTAACTTACAATTTCATCGCACCGGGGCAGCCCGGCAGCCTGAGGGCCTGGCAGATCGGCCGGCATCTGGCGGCCGCCGGCCATCATGTCACGGTGGTGGCTTGTGCTGTGAACTACATGGTGGGCGGAAAAGGGGCCGCATCAAAAATCAGGGTACCCGAGGACAACGGAAGGCTCCAGGTGGTCGAGATTAATTCCCCTATTGCCAACCCCCGAAAATCCAAAGCGCACCGGATTGCCCATGACATCATCGTTGCTTTTCTGCAACTAAAGGTTTCTTTCACCCGGGCTTCGAATGCGGATATTATCTTATCGGCTTCGCCCCCGATTTTGACCCCATTGACCGGCTGCCTTCTTTCCCTTCTCTGGAGAAAGCCGAATGTGTTCGAGGTTCGTGATATACTTTCGGATGGATTGGTTGCCGGGGGCATCATTCGAATCAAAGGGTTTGTCGCATTGATTGAGCTGCTTGAAAAAACCTGCTTTCAGCTCAGTCGTGGATTGATCGCCGTTACACCCGGGATCCGGAGACTGATGATAAAGAAAGGGGTTTCCGGTGATAGAATAAAGCTGATCACCAACGGCGTGGAGGATGAGTTATATGAGCAGGTGCCTGAAAAGAGCGCTGCAAGACAAGAGTGGTCGCTCAAGGATGGGTTCGGTGTGGTTGTTTTCACGGGAACCTTGAGCAGCTTCAGCAATATTCAGCTTTTATTGGAAACCGCCTGCTTACTGGCAGAGGAAAATATCCATTTTTTAATCGCCGGTGAGGGACAGAAACGGAGCGAGTATGAGCGGTTTTGTCATGAAAGAAAACTTGTTAAAGTTCATTTTATCGGTGCGGTTGCCCGGAATCGAATCCCCAGTCTGTGTGCGGCAGCCGATGTGTGCGTCCACATGTTCAAGCAGGGGGAGTTTTGGGATATATTTTTCAGCAACAAGATGTTCGATTATATGGGCGCCGGCCGGCCGG
>CAZNLT010000050.1:0-34890 GCA_964573705.1 uncultured Desulfobacterales bacterium | reverse complement strand
AAGAGGCGATGGACAGGGCCGATGCCGAGGAGGTCGAAGAGGCGGCCTCGGAGGCTCTGGAGGCCATCTCCGATCGGATTTAAACCATTGTATTCCCTTGACTCTATGGGGTAAACCCGATATATTCGTGACTCGAAATTCAGGCGGACCGCGGTATCAGACGGATATGAGCTGAAATTTCAAAAAATCGATTCCCCCGGCGGGTTCGCCGGTAAGCATATATCGAATTCATAGGAAAACCGCTGGGTGTTTCGCGTCACGCTCATAGCAGAACCGGGTTCCTGAGCCGACATCCTTGAGCAAAGATCCCCGAGCCGGATCGAGGTGTAACTTGAAAACGATTTTGGTGGTAGATGACGAAAAAATGATTCTGCGCCTCGCAACCGAGGCTCTGGAATCCCTCGGAGACGACTTCGAGGTCAAAACCGCGCTCAACGGAAAGGAAGCGGTCCTGCTCCTGGAAGCCGGGAATGTGGATCTGGTCTTGACTGATCTCAAGATGCCGGAAATGGACGGATATGAACTGCTCTCCTTCATGAGCAAAAAATACCGCCATATCCCGGTGGTTGTCATGACCGGGTACGGTTCCCCTGAAATCGCCAAGCGCCTCAAGCAAAAAGGTGTGGTCCATTATGTGGAAAAGCCCTTTGAAGTGGATGAACTCAAGGAGATCACTTCCCAAATACTGAGCGAAAAATCCAAGGGGTATATTCACGGGTTCACCCTGGCCAACTTTCTTCAGGCGGTGGAGGTGGAGCAAAAAACCCTCACCCTTCGCATCGTCTCCAAGGGTCGCTCCGGCTATTTATATCTTGAAAACGGCGAACTGATCGATGCGGAAAACGATGAGGGGCTGCGGGGGGAAGAAGCGGCCGTCGCCATCCTCTGCTGGGATAACGCCGAAATCGAAATTCAAGGCACCCACAATCGGTCCCGGACGATTGAATCCTCCCTGATGCACATCCTTCTGGAATCTTCCAAGCTGAAGGATGAAAAGTCCGAAGCCGGCGAAGCCGGCGATCTTCTCGAAGAAGGTATTCGCCTGGCCGAGGCCCATCACCTTAAGAAAGCACATGAGGTGATCGCAAAATTTCTGAAAGAAAATCCCCGCAGCGCCAAAGGGTGGCTCTGGTTTTCACGCATCACCGTCTATATTAATTCCATCGAATCGGCCCTCAAAAATGCGGCCAAACTGGCCCCCAAAGATCCCGACGTGATCGAGGAGGTGAAACGGTTTAAACTGGCCAAAGAACGGGGCGGAGACGCCGAACAGGTGAGACGATGCCCCTTCTGCTGGTTCGCCATGGAGACCAAATCGGTTCAATGTCCCTACTGCAGAGCCCACCTCTTTATCCACCCCAACTTTTTTTCCTCCATTGGGGTGGCCCAAACCGACATCCTCGAATACGCCGTCGAACGGTATATGCGGGTCATCGGCCGGGAAAAGAACATCAACGCCTATTATTTCCTCAGCGTGGCACATCTCAATCTGGAGCACTGGGAAGAGGCCCTGAACCTGTTTCACAAGACGGTCAAGCTATCCCCTGATAAAGAAATATTTTCCGAGCAGCTTCGGGCCCTGGTCAACCATATGGCGATGGACGCCACCACCTCCACCTTCGAGCAGGAACTGGCCGGCGGGTCGAAAGCCGATAAGGGGGCGGGAAGTGCGGCCCCGTCCGAAGAAGAAGGCCGAAAAAAGATTCTGGTGGTGGAAGACAGCTCCACCACACGCAAGGTCATATCCATCGCCCTGGGCCAGAAGGGCTACGACATTATCGAGGCCCGGGACGGCCTGGAGGCCCTCAGCCGGTTGAACGAAGAAAAGCCAGATCTGATCCTGCTGGATATCATTCTGCCCAAGATGGACGGCTATAAGATTCTGTCCATCATTAAAAACAATGCGGTGTTCAAGGACATTCCGGTGATCATGCTGACCAGCCGGGACGGCTTCATGAACAAGATGAAAGGAAAACTGGCCGGCTCCACCGCCTATTTGACCAAACCCTTTGACCCGAATGTGCTGGTCCAGACCATCGAACGTCATCTGAATCTTGAACCCGAATCCTGACCGATATGCCCGATGAATTCCACCGACGGATAGAGGGAGAAAAGACATGAGCAACAAAAAAGTGTTGGTAGTGGATGACAGCCCCACACAACTGAAGCTTATGAGTGACCCGCTCATGTCCCAGGGATATGAGATCGTTACCGCCATGGACGGGGAAGAAGCCCTCGACAAGGTGGCGTCTGAAAAACCGGACCTGGTGGTTCTGGATGTCATCATGCCCAAAAAAAACGGGTTCCGGGTATGCCGGGATATCAAAGTCTCACCCCTTTACAAAGACATTAAGGTGATCCTGATTTCCAGCAAGAACCAGGAGAGCGACAAATTCTGGGGGGAGCGCCAGGGAGCCGATCTCTATATTACCAAGCCCTTCACCGATGAGGAACTGGTAGCCGGCGTCGGCCGGCTTCTCGGAGAAGCGGTATGACCGCCGGATCATCCGCCGATTCTCCGACCATGCGCACCCGCCGGAAGCCGAACCGAAACTCCTATCCCCGGAACTCCCGCTCAATGAGGGGCCAAACCATCGAAGAATTGATCACCGTCCTCAACCGGAATCTCACGACTGAGGATACGATCCGGAAGCAGTCGGAGGACGGCATGGCACCCGCTGACCGAGACGAGGCCCAGTTGATCAAGTTCATGGTAGACGACCTTCTGCTGGCGGTTCCGCTACCCAGGGCACTGGAAATCGGCCGTCAGCCGGTGATCACGCCCCTCCCGAACCTGCCGAGCTGGGTTCTCGGGGTGAGCAATATTCGGGGGGAGATCATCTCCATGGTGGATCTCAAAGTTTTTTTTGAAATTCCCTCAGTCAAGCGCCGGCAGGACCGGCGGTTTATCATACTCCAAACCACCGAAATGAAGGTGGGAATCGTGGTGGACCGCATTCTCGGCATTTTCTCCCTTGAGGCCGCCGATCTTCCGGATCAGGACCCGCTCCACACCAGCCGGGACGATGAGTGCCCGGCCTGGACCGGGTATATTTCAAACACCTTGCCGATGGCGGACGGCGCCGTCCTTAATATCCTCGACGCGGAAAAACTGCTTTTATCATCCCGCATGAACGCCTTCGATTCCCATTAGCCCCATCAAAATCAGGATTCCTATTTGTTCGATACAATGATCCACTACTCACCAGATCAATACCGCACTCCACAGATCATCCCCGCCGCAGTTATCGAGGGTCTCCCTTCCGGGAGGGCCGGCTTTACCCAACAGGGGTGCGACCGGTGAGCATGAACGAGATCACTCAGGGGTATGTAGAGGAGGTGCGTACCTATTTACCCACCCTGACTGAGGGATTGATCTCGCTCAAAGAAAATCCGGACCAACCCGAGGTGTTTGAAGAAATGCACCGGCTGGTGCATACCATCAAAGGCGCTTCCATGATGATCGGCATTCCGGGGCTCAGCAACATCGCCCTTCAGATGGAAACCGCCCTGGCCGATATCCTCAGCGGAAAACTGACATGTTCAAATGAAACCCTTCGGGTTATGACATTCACCGTCGACCAATTTTGCACTTATTGCTCAGAACTCTTGGGCGAAGGGGTGGCCTCCCGGGAAAAGGTTCGGGAAACCGCTCTGGCCTATCGCCGTTTGCGAAAACTTCCCGGCGAAGAAGACGAAGCTGCCGTTACCGCACTCCTGGAGGGGGTCCCCGAAATCGAAGGCGGCGGAATGGGTGAACCGGTCCGGGAAAAGGAAACGGATGAAAAGCCAGACACGGAACCGGACCAAGAACCGACCGATCCCGAGTTCGACACCGGGGCCGAAGCCGAACCACCGCAGCCGTCCGCTTCCGCGCAACCAGAGGCAGATCCGATTCCCGAGGTCCGGTTGTCCGATATCCCCCCGGAGCTTCTGGACAGCTTCTTTGAAGAGGCCAAAGAACACATGGAGGACCTGGATCGATCCCTTCAGACCCTGGAAAGCCAGGTCACCGGGTCCGCCCCGATGACGGCCGATCAGAAAGAGATCGTTCGGCAGATTCGCCGCTATGTGCATACCATCAAGGGATCGGCTGCGGTCATCGGGCTTCCCACCGTTTCAGCCTGGGGCCATACCATGGAAGATTTTCTGGACTGGCTCTACGAAGGGGCATCCGCCATCGACCCCGACATTCTGGGGGTGTTGACCGAATCGGGTGATCTCCTGGCCGCCATCATCGCCGATCCGGTGGATCCACGGACCCCGAAAACCCGCCTGCTTCAAAACCGATTCACCGCCATCATCGGCGGCACCGAGGCAGCGGCGCCGGCATCCGAACCGCCGTCCGACGCGGGCCTTCCGGCGGCGCCGACCATCACGCCGGCCGCGGAACCAATCTCCCGGGAACCCGATGAGGCCGGCCTCGATCTTTTTTCCAAACAGCAGACCCTGCGGGTGGGATCCGATCGGGTGGACGAGCTGGTCAACCTTCTCGGCGAACTGATGATCGCCGCCAGCGGGTTCGAACAGCAGATGAACCGGCTGACCCGGGAAATCGCCGAACTGGAAACCGCTCGAAAACGGATTCGGGAACTGGCCCGCGACCTCGAAGTGGGATTCGAGGTAAAAGCATTGGGCCGATTGTCCCGAAACACAGTCGCGGCGGCTGCAACCGCCGCCCCAAACCCGCTCGGAGTTTTCGATGATTTCGACGATCTGGAGCTGGACCGGTACTCGGAACTGAGCCGGATCATTCGCAGCCTGAACGAATCGGCCATCGAGGTGGGGGCCGGTTATAACCGGCTGACCCATCTTCACGGGGAATTCGACGGCCATCTCAACCGGCAACGGGTCGTCCTGAGTGAACTCCAGGACAAGATGATGCAGATCCGAATGCTCCCCATGTCCACCCTCACCAACAAGCTTCGGCGGACCATTCGGGAGGTCTCGAAAATGCTGGGCAAACAGATTCGGCTGTCCATCATCGGTGAAGAGATCGAACTGGATCGGCTGGTCTGGGACAAAATCACCGATCCCCTGATGCACCTGCTGCGCAACGCGGCCGACCACGGAATCGAATCCCCTCAAGATCGGGAACAGGCCGGAAAACCGGTGACCGCCACCCTGGAAATCTCGGCGAACCGAGAAGGAAATCAGGTGGTAATCCGAATCTCCGACGACGGGGCCGGTCTCGATTATCCGGTGATTCGACGGAAAGCCATCAAAGCGGGGCTGCTGAATGCAGACCGGGAGATCACCGAAGAGGCCCTGGCGGCCCTGATCTTCAAGCCCGGCTTCAGCACCCGGGACGCTATCAGCGAGGTCTCCGGCCGAGGCGTGGGCATGGACGTGGTTCGGGAGAATATTCAGGCCCTCAAGGGCACCGTTCGGGTGGCCTCCTGGCCGGGCAAGGGAACCCGGTTTACCATCCGCATTCCCCTCACCCTGGCCGCGGTCCGGGCACTGCTGTTCACGGTTGGAAACCGGCGCTTCGCTCTTTCCCTCAATGAAATTCGGGAGATCATCCGGGTAGAACCCGGACAATGGATTCACCGGCCCCGGCCCGCCCTGCGGATCGGGGAATCGCTGATTCCGCTGTATTCTCTATCCGACCTTCTGGGCCTGAAAACGGATGAGAAAACGGCGTCCCCCTCCGATGCCCCCCCCCTTGTTCTAGTGGCGGCGGTAGGTGATCGACGCATCGCTCTGAAAATCGACCGCCTGCTGGGCCAACAGGAGATCGTCATCAAGTCCACCGGGTCTCACCTGCGCTATGTTCAGGGGATCTCGGGGGTCACCATTCTCGGGGACGGCAGCGTGGTGCCCATTTTGAACCTGCCGGAGTTGATCGGAGAACAGCCAGGAATCTCCCCCGCCCGGCCCGATACCCGGTTTGAACCCTCGGAAACGGCGCCGCAGTCCAAAGGCCCACTGGCGGTGCTGGTGGTGGATGATTCGGTGTCCATTCGGCAGGTAGTCTCCCGGCTGATCGAAGCCCAGGGATGGACGGCTCGCACCGCCAAGGACGGTATCGACGCCCTGGAAAAATTAAAAGAAGCGCGGCCCGACGTGATCGTCCTGGACATTGAAATGCCGCGAATGAACGGATATGAGTTCTTGAGCGCCCTTAATTCGACTTCGGCATACCGGGACATTCCGGTAGTGATGCTCACCTCCCGGACCACCGGCAAACACCGGGAACGGGCCCTCACCCTCGGGGCGAAGGGGTTTGCGGCCAAGCCCTTCAACAACGAGGAGTTTGTGGATCTTATCCTTAAACTAACCGATTAACAGCTGAATAGAATGAAAGAGATCCTGGTATTCCGGGTCGGTGACCATCCTTTAGGCCTGGATCTGATTCACATCCGGGGGGTGTATCGTTTTGGAGATTTGCAGCCCGTCGATTCAGAAGTTCCTGGTTCGCCTGCTTATCGTCTGGAAGGCCGAAGGGTGAACCTGTTCCACCTGCCCCGATCGTTGGTCGGCGGCGGCGTCCGAACCGATGCTTTCCACCGGATCATTCTGATGAACATCCGGGGCCGGCCCGCAGCACTGGGGGTGATTCAAATCGAACGGGTGATGAATGTCGAGCCCGATCACATTGTTCCGCTCCCGCCGGTCTTCAAAGGCAAATCCCGGAAATGGTTTCCCGGAGTGGTGATGGGGCCGAACCGCCTGATCCCCCTTCTCGATCCCGATACCCTGCTGACGGGCGGGGCGGCCGAGGCCAAACTGGCAGCGCGACTTCAGCTTATGATTCGGGACGAAAAGGTGGCGGAACAGATGCTTCATGGGATAAGAAAGGGGGTGGCGGCGGCTATGGAAGGTGAAGTCGACCAGCTGAAACGGACCCTGCGGCGGCCGAATCGGGCAAGGCGGGATAAGGGATGAAGGCCGCGCTTTTTCCATTCCCCGGCGAAGACGCCGCCACGCAACAGGTGCTGGTGGTCCCTGCCCGCACGCCGGCGGTTTCATCCCGAAAGGTCTTCTTCATGTTCGTGCTGCGTCAGGTGACAGAGGTCCTGCGGAAGACGGCCGTCTATCCGGTTCCCTTTGCGCCGCCCCACCTGCCGGGAATCGCCCGGTGGCGGGGCCGGGTAGTGCCGGTCCTCTCTCTGGAGGGATGCCTGAGTCTGGCCCAGAACGAATGCACGACACCCGATCGCCTGATGGCGGTCCGGACCCGGCATGCCCGGGTAGGAGCAATCCTGAAAATCGACCCCGGGTTGCGGCTGATCCATCCGCCCGCCGAGGCCCGACCGGCCGAGGGGGATCTGAAGGTTCCCCCCCCTTTGATTCGGGGGGTTTATGAATGGACGGAGGGCCTGTTGATCGTCCCCCATCTTGAAAACATCCTTTCTGGAAAATTCGCGATCTGACAAGGAGGCAATATCTTGGAACTGAAAAAATGGATACTGAGCCGGAGCATCGGAACCAAACTGCAGCTGAGCATCGTGCTGACCATCCTGGCGGCCCTGGCGGTGGTGTTATGGATGTTCATCGCCTCATACCGCACCCAGATCATCGCCGGCACTCAGGAGATCCTTCAGGCCAAGGCCGATGCGGTGGCCAACTATATCTCCGCCACCATGATCGACGGGCAGCTGATCGTATCCGGCAATGCCGAATCCCCCCTGAACCAGAAGCTCCGTTCCTTTAAACCCTACCGAAGCACCGTGATCATTCTTCTCAACAGCGACAATGTGGTGGCAGGCATTACCGAGTTCGGCAAGCAGTTTCTGGGGCAGCCGATTTCCGAATTTCCCGACTACCGGGCCTATTTCAACCGGGAGATGATCAACGGCAACAAAAAAGGGATGATTTCGGTGGACCGGCCCATGGACGACAAAGAGGTCTTTCTCGCCTTTTCCCCGCTGCCGGCCGGCAACGGCACCGTTTTGATGGATGTCAGCAAGCGAGAGATTCTCGACCCGGTCAACACCTTTCTGTTTCAGATCGCCGGCATCACCATCATCATGTTTCTTCTGATCGCCCTGGTGATCTGGTTCGTGGCCGACCGGACGGTGGTTCGGCCCATCCTCAACATCATGGGGATCTTCGATGAAATCGGCAAAGGCAATTACGAAGCCCGGGCCAAGGTACTCTATGACGACGAACTGGGTAAGATGTCCCGAAGCCTCAATCAGATGCTCGACAACACCCTGACCCTGATCCAGAGCAGCGAGGAGCGGGATTCCATGCAGGGCTCCATCATGAACCTGCTGGAGGAAATCAGCGGCCTGGCCGAAGGGGATCTCACCGCCCGGGCCGAGGTAACGGAAGATTTTACCGGCGCCATCGCCGATTCCTTCAATGAAATGGCCGAGCAGTTGAGCGAGGTGGTCAAGAACGTCAAGGACGTCACCCTTCAGGTCATCGCTACCTCCCGGGAGGTGAGCCGATCCACCGAAAACCTGGCTGAAACCAGTGAAATGCAGGCGGTGCAGGTCTCCGAAACCATTGAAGCGATCAATGAAATGTCCACCTCCATTCAGCAGGTGGCTGAAAACGCCGGTCGGTCGGCATCGGTGTCGGAACAGTCGACCCTGCACGCCAAGGAGGGAGCCGAAGCGGTCCGGGCCACCAACCGGGCCATGGAATCGATTCGGGAACACGCCCAGGAAACAGCCCGGGCCATCAAACGTCTGGGAGAAAGCTCCCAGGAGATCGGCAACATCGTTCAGCTCATCAACGACATCGCGGACCGGACCTCCATTCTGGCCCTCAACGCCTCTATTCAGGCGGCCATGGCCGGGGATGCGGGCCGGGGCTTCGCCGTAGTGGCCGAGGAGGTGCAGCGGCTGGCGGAGCGGTCCACCAATGCCACCAAACAGATCGACACCCTGATCAAAAATATTCAGGGAGAGATCAACGAAGCCGGCTCCAGCATGGAAGAATCGATTCAACGGGTGGTGGACGGGTCCCGGCTGGCCGACGGGGCCCGGAACAAGCTTCAGGAGATCGAAAACGTTTCGGTTCAGCTGGGAGAGCTGATCCAGTCTATTTCCCTGGCCTCCAAACAGCAGGCCAAGGCTTCCGAGGAGATCGCCAAAACCATGGAGGAGGTGGGGGAGATCAGCTCCCAGACCTCTTCGGCCAGCCGCCAGACCGCGGTATCCATGAAGAGCCTGGCCCAGATGTCAGCCCATCTGAACGAATCGGTGTCGGTCTTTCGGTTGAGCGAGGAGTAAAAAACCCCGGCGCTTCAGAAGACGAGCACCGGGGCGTAAAAAAAGCCGGAGAATTATTCTTCCTCGGGGGCCATGGCCGCTTCGTGCATAGCCCGCACCTTTTCGTTATAAATCCGAACCGCCGCTTCATACGCCTTGCGCTTGGCGTCGTATTGGTCGGCCTTTTCCCGCAGGGCCGCCCTTTGACGGTTGTATTCCTTGGCCTTGGCCTTGGATTGGGTCACCGCCTTGTCGGGCTGAATCCGCTCCTGTTCCTGAACCAGGGCTTCATACTCCTGCTGAAGTTCCTTCCGCATGGTTTCCAGACGCTTCGACTCCTGCGCCAGTTCCTCCTCAGTGGCCTCATCGGAAAGGTCAGACCGGGGCGCCTCGGCGTCATTCTCCGTCTCGGTGGCCGCTTCTCTTTCGGCTTCCCGGGATTCCCAATAAGCGGGGATATCCTCCCGCTGGTCCTTGGGAATTTTGCTCAGGTCATCGGTGAACCGGACAACCCCGTCTTCGTCGGTGTACTTGTAAAACTGCCCCGACGCGGGAACGGAAAACGCCAGGAGAATCATCGGAATCGCCCATTTCATCCAACACATTAAAAAACCTCCTTTTTTAGGATATCAACCGGGTTGTCGCCTTCTAAATCCGGCATCAAGTATATCGACTAATGTGACACTGCTCAACAACAAATTGACAAAAAACGGAAAAACGGGTTAAGTGAAATCCATTTTCGTCAACCCGATTTCAACCGGAACCTATTCAAACGAGCGATTGTATCCATTATGAAATTACGGCACCCAATCCTGGTCCCCATTCTCTGTTTCCTCCTTTTGATCACCGCCTGCGGGCCCCGGCCCATGGTCACCGGCCCGCCCCGGCATGCCGATTCGGAACGGGCCCTGTTTCTCCAGGCCGAACGGGATTTCCGGTCCCGGTCCTATGACCAGGCCCTCTCCCGGTACAACACCTACCTCAGCCGGTATCCTCAGGGACGATGGGCCCCCGACGCCCTGATGCGGGAGGCGGAAATCTATCGATACCGGGAAGACGCCGCTACCGCCCGCAAACTCTACGGATATCTCATCGACCAATTTCCCGGGCATCCTCGGGCCGGAGATGCCCGGGCCGAAATTCTGGCTACCTATTATGATGAAGGGGCCTACAAAGAGGTGATTCGACAGGCCGATGATTTTCTGCGCCAAAGTAGAAACGGGGATCAACAATCCAAAATTTATCTCATCCTCGGAAACACCTACCTGGCCATGGACTCCCCCATCAATGCGGTCTACTTCTACGCCAAGGCGGACGAGCAAAGCCCGGGGACGGCCGGGGATGGCTTGAGTGAAAAGATCAAAGAAGCGGTGCGGGGACTCTCCACCGCCGATATCATGTCCCTTCTGGAACGGGTTCGGGATCCCTTCATCCGGGGGTACCTGATGTTCTACCAGGGGGTTCAGGAGATCGACGAGGAGCGGTTCGAAGACGGCATCCGCACCCTGACGCAGTTTGCGAATCTCTATCCGGATCACGAATACGGGGATGAGGCCGAAGAACTCATTCGTGAAGTTCAGACCCGTTACGCCCTGGGGAGTTTCAGCCGGCGCTCCGTCGGGTGCCTGCTTCCGCTGACCGGGACTTACCAGGTCTACGGCAACCGGGCCCTTCGCGGGGTTCAACTGGCCATGGAGGAATCGGGGGCCGAAAAGGAGATCACCTTGGTAGTCAAGGACACCGGCTCCAATTCGGGCCAAGCGGTAGCCGGGGTGGGCGAAATGGCCCGGGAAGGGGTATCGGCGATCATCGGCCCCATCGCCACCGCCGATTCAGCGGCCATTACCGCCCAGGAGCTGGGCATCCCGATCATGACCCTGACCCAGAAATCCGAGATCACCCGGTTGGGGGATTTTGTTTTCCGGAATTTTCTGACCCCTCTCATGCAGGCCCAGACCCTGGCCGCTTATGCGGTCAATACCCTGGCCATGGACCGACTGGCGGTGCTCTATCCGGATGAAAAATACGGGACCACCTTCATGAACCTCTTCTGGAAAGAAGCGGCGGCTTTGGGAGCCACGGTCACCACCGTTGAGGCCTACGACACCGAACTGACCGATTTCGCCGGCCCCATCAAACGGCTGGCCGCCCAGGACGACTTCCAGGCCCTGTTCATACCGGACGGACCCAGCAAAACCGGGTTGATCGTTCCTCAGCTGGCGTTTTACGAGGTGACCGGTATACAACTGCTGGGCACCAACCTCTGGCACTCGGAGGAGCTGTTGAAAATGGCCGGCAAGTTCGTTCAGGGGGCGGTACTCACGGATGTTTTTTTCGAAGACAGCGAATCGCCTCAGGTGCGGCAATTCGTAGATGCCTTCACCCGCAGGTACGGCGAAGCCCCCGGTTTTATCGAGGCCCTGGCCTATGACTCCGCCCGGATTCTTCTGGAGATCTTCGAAGGCGCTGAATTCGGAAGCCCCACCGCCATTCGAAACGCCTTGATGCGCTTCGAAGGCTTTCAGGGGGTCACCGGTCTGACCGCCTTCGACCAATCCGGAGAAGCCCACAAGACCCTTTTTCTGCTCCAAATCGAGGGAGGCCGCTTCGTGGAACTGCCGGTCTCGCCGGTGCCCCTGTGGCAACGTCCCCTGCAAGAAAACCGGCCGCTGCCCATACCGCCGCCGCCTCAGGAGGCGGAAGGGTAGTTTTTACCTCTTATATCCTCTCCCGAAATCTCCCATTGTGTAAATCACGCGCGATCCTATTTTTGGTACCAGACCAGTAAAGAAACTGCAGCCAACCCAAAGGGAGGACACTCATGAACAAGCACCTGCAAGACGTCATTAAAAAACTGGAAGAAATCTATAATGAACAACTTTCCGAAGGCGCGCGAAATTACCTGGAAGTGGATATCGGGGAACTGGGAAAACAACTCGGTTACGCCGATCTGGAAACCGACTACAGGCGGGTCTTTGCGGTGGTGCTCCTGAAGAACCATCTCAGCGGCATGAAGGTCCGCATCGACGGCAGGACTTTCGTCAATTATGCCCAATTCGACTCGGGCATCGCCGTTCCGGGCTATGTAGCCCGGGAAGTCGGCCTGCCGTCCAAAAAATTTAGGGCCCAGGACAGCATGATCTGCAACTTCAACTGATGTTCGCTCCTCTCAGCCGAACTTGTCGAGGCGAGCATCTCCTCCTCCACCCCCAGGCTGTCGATCATTCGGCCCACCGCGTCGATCATGACCGGCGGGCCTCACAAATCATATTCGATCTCCTGGGGATCGGGGTGGCGGACGCGATACTGTTCATGAGCGCACTAAGGAATGAAACCGGTGAGGCCGTTTTCATTCATCTCCTTTGTCTCAGGCCGGCAGGGTTTCCATCTCCAGTTCGTCCTCGATGTCGATGCAGCCGATCACGCTCTGGGCACCCGGGCAGAGATGGATGTAATTGTTGAAGCCTTCTTCGGCGTCCTTGCGCTGTTCATCCGGCAGCTTCAGCAAATATTGCACCCGAATGCGGGTGATCTTCAGCACTCCGTCCACGTCTTCGATATCCCCGGTCACCGTCGCCTTGAACCGATCCTGAAAGGTTCGAATCTTCTTTTTGGCCAGCACCGTGGCCAATGTCCCCATCAGTCACCCGCCCACCGCGCCCACGATGTGATCCAGCGTGGCGGCGTGCTCTTCCTCAGGGGTGACGTTGTAGAATTTCTTGATACCGCCGTGTACTCCGTAATAGACCGGCTGATCAAAGCCCTCAATTTCGGCCTTTCGGGTCGGGCCGTTTTCTCGGGTGATGGTAATTTTGGATTGATGAACGATGTTTCCCATGAAGTACTCCCTTCTGTTTGCAAAGAACCCTACGGGTTCTCCTGATTTCCCACCCCGGCGGTCAGAACCAGTTTGGTGGCGTCTTCGAAACTCATGTCCAGCGATGCAAGGTGACCGCCAGCGGCAGAATGGTCAGAAAACCTTTCACGAACAGCGACCAGAATCGCCTCATCGATGCACACTCCTTTTTCAGGTAGTCGGTGAACTTTCGCGTTTAAACAGGACCGATGAAGCTCTTATCTTGGAATTGTGCGGTTTGAAAGGGAATAGGGAAGATTCGGTATTTCCCAAAGAAAAAACAGGTAATTTCCTGCTGAAAGGATTGGCCGCCTTACCGGGCAGGTTTGGGGAAGCCCCGGACCTCGATATCGTCGAACCCCCGGTCGTGCAGGTGGCGTTCGAACTTGGCCGCCACCTCCTCCGGTTCCAGATCGGGACCGAACCGAATATCGACTTTAGCAACCGCCTTGCGGGGCAGCACCGTCTTCGTGCCCGCTCCCTGGTACCCGGAATGGATGCCGTTGATATTGATCACCGGCATGAACAAACCTGCCTTCAGCAACTCTATGCCGTGGAGGTCGTTCTTGAACTGGAAACCCTTCATTTCTCTCAGAAAAGTTTTCTCATCAAATGTGGATTCCAGCGCCCTCAAGAGCGCCAGGTCGGCCGAATCCGGCGGCCTGAGGTTGTCGTAAAAACCGGGAATCGCAATCTGAAAATCACTTTGTCGTCCCCCGGCCGATAGAAATCTTTTAGGACGCAGACCGGATGAAACCCCTTTCGCCGGTAAAACGCCCGGGCCGGAGCATAGCCGGGCGTGGAAGATGTATCGATATAGATGCGTCGCCCTCCGTGCCCCATGACCATCTCTTCCATACATGCCAGCAGCCGGCCTCCGACCCCGGTGCGGCTTCGAACTTCATCCACCGCAATCCAGTAGAGATCCCAGCATCCCTCGGTCAGCGGCACCGGACCGAAACAGATGTAGCCGTCCAGGTCGGTTTCAGTAGACCCCGAACAAAATACAAAATAGTCCTCCTTTTCCGGATGATCCAGTGCCGTATCGATCACCTCCAGGGCCACCGACATCTCCTCCCGGGTGAAAAGCTTCCGCCGCTCCAAAAGGGCGGCGATCGCGTCTCGATCAGGCCGCACCGCGGAACGAATCATCATCCCTCGATCTCCTTTCCCGAACAAATCCCATCAGCGCCTTCACCAGGGCCGTGTAATCCATTCCGTTCCGTTCTGCCGCCGCGGCGAATCCCGCATCCGGACTCAGGCAGGGATTGGCGTTGACCTCCAGCACATAGACGCGGTTGCGGTCATCCACCCGCATGTCCACCCGGCCGTAATCCCGCAGACCCAGCAACTGAAAACAGGTTGCAGCCGTTTCCTGAAGCTCCCGGACCAGATCCGGGTTCAGTCGATCCGGAAACCGGCGCGGGGTGTGGCGAAATTCGAAGCTGTCGACCACCCACTTGGCCCGGTACCCGACGATGGGATAGAGGCTGTCCGGAAAATCTGAAAAATCGATCTCCGCCGGCGGCAGCACCCTCGCTTCAGGATAGCCCAGAAGAGAAATGTTGAACTCCCGTCCGCCGATGTATTCCTCCACAAAGACCGGCCCGTATTGAAGCCGAAAGCCTTCAATACGGGCCGCCAACCGCTCGGGACTTAAAAAAACCGATTCCTGATCGATCCCGATCCCGGCTTCTTCGAACCGGGGCTTGATCAGCACCGGAAACCGAAGCCCGGCAGGATCGAACCCGGCCCGGCCGTCAAAGACACGCCACTCGGGGGTCCGAATCCCGTGGGCAGCCAGGAGTCGCTTGGTCAACACCTTGTCCGCAGTGAGCATCAAGGCGGTGGAGGGGGACCCGGTAAAGGGGATCCCCGCCAATTCCAGCAGCGCGGCCGAATGCCAGGCCAGCCCGGGGTCTTCTTCGATGGTTTCGCAGAGGTTCACCACCCGATCGACCCGGGCTTGCCGAATCCGCTGCAAGGCATCCGCCGCATCCCGGGTCAGCGGGATGCGGACCGGAATTTGTCCCAGAGCGGACAGAGCCTCCTCAACCGCCCCCACCTGGCTGAGAATGTCAACGGAGGCTTCCCAGTTTTCCCGGCCGGTGGCCAGGGGCCGGTTGTACAGAATACCGATGGTGGATGAATTCATTTTCTGTTTTTTCCGTTTCTGTTCGAGTCATCGCCGACGTTACAATGGCGGCGATCAATTCCGCATAGTCCATCCCCGCCATGCGGGCGAGGATGCACAGATCCGAATGGACCGGGTGAATCCCGGCCAGCGGATTGACTTCAATAAAATGGGGCACTCCGTTCTCGTCGGCCCGAAGATCGACCCGGCCCCCGTCGCGACAACCGAGCCCCCGGTAGGCGGCCAAGGCGGTTCCAAGCGCCCTGTGGGCCAGATCGTCGTCGGCCCATCGGTACTCGACCCGGTCCTGGTAGCCTTCTTTGTTGGTGTAAGAGTAAACCCCGGGCTCGGCCTTGTCTTTCAGCACCACCTCCATGGCGCCCACCGGACGGGCCGCGGCACCGGTGCCCAGAATCCCCACCGTGAACTCCCGGCCGGGCAGATAGGTCTCCACCAGCACCGGTTGACGGTAGGCGGCCAGCATCTCCCGGCAGACCGCCGAGAGCTGGGCCGGGTTTTCGATTCGGGAGGCGGCGGTAATCCCCTTTCCGGTGCCCTCGGCCACCGGCTTGGCAAAGAGCGGAAAGGGCAGCGACACCCGGTCGGCATCCGCCGGGGTCTCCACCACCGCGAAATCGGGCGTGGGAATCGAGAGATCCCGCACCACCCGTTTGGCCATGCCCTTGTGCAGGGTCAATGACAGCACCAAAGGATCGGAAAAAGTGTAGGGGATGCGATAAGCATCCAGCAACGCCGGCACCAGGGCCTCTCGCCCGAAGCCGTAGAGCCCCTCGGCGATGTTGAAGACCAGGTCCCACCGGTCCCCGGCCGCCAGACGCACCATCAGGCCGGCGGCGCTGCCGATGCGGTCGGTCTGGTGGCCGAGCCCCTGAAGGGCCGCATCAATGGCGGCGATGGTGTCGGGTTTGTCGAATTCCGCCGTCTCCTCTTCGCCGTAGCCCAGGGCCAGGTATTCCTCCCGAAGGTCGTAGGTCATCCCGATCAGCATAAGGACCTCCTCTCGGAGGCGATCTCGATGCCCGGTTCTTGACCCGGATCGGGATATCGGCAGACCCGTCCGGCATAGTTTTGCAGCAGCAGATCCCCTTCTTCACGGCCGAGGGCGTATGGGGGCAGCAGCGGAACCTTTCCGCCGCCCCCGGGCGCGTCGATGACATAGGTGGGCACCGCATACCCGGTGGTATGGCCTCGAAGCCCTCGAATCATTTCCAGGCCGGTCTCCACCGGGGTTCGGAAATGGGCCGATCCCGGCACCGGATCGCATTGGTAGAGGTAATAGGGCCGCACCCGGCACCGCAGCAGCCCCTGGAACAAATTCTTCAAGACATCGGTCCGGTCGTTCACCCCGGCCAGGAGCACCGTCTGGCTGCCCAGGGGAATGCCGGCGTCCGCCAACCGCCCGCAGGCCGCCATGGTTTCGGGGGTGAGTTCGTCGGGATGGGTGAAATGGATCGACATCCAGAGCGGGTGAAACCGCTTGAGCATCCGGGTCAGGGCCGGGGTGATGCGATGGGGCAGGACCACCGGCGCCTTGGTGCCGATTCTCACCATCTCTACATGGGGAATCGCCCGAAGCCGCGACAGCAGATACTCCAGCCGGGCGTCGGGCAGGGTCAGCGGGTCACCGCCGGAGAGCAGCACATCCCGAACCGCCGGAGTGGCAGCGATATAATCGAGGCCCTGCTCCCACTGGTCCCGAAGCACATATCGGCGGCGGGTCTTGCCCACCATCCGGGACCGGGTGCAGTACCGGCAATAGGTGGCGCAGAATTCGGTGACCAGAAACAGGGCCCGGTCAGGATAGCGGTGCACGATCCCCGGCACCGGACTGTCCCCTTCTTCATCCAAAGGATCGTGGGCTTCACCCGGAGCCATCATCCGCTCCGCCGCCAACGGCACGACGGTGCGGCGCAGGGGCTGGTCCGCATGCATCGGGTCCAGAAGGGCGGCATAATAGGGGGTGACGGCCAGAGGAAGGGCGCGAGGGCCGGTATCGGCAGCCGCAGTTTCTTCCGGCGACAGCACCAGCATGCGGGCCAGCCGGCTTGAAGACATGATGCGGTTCTTGAGTTGCCAGTGCCAGTTGTTCCAGTCGGCGGGGGTCGCTTCGGGATACCAGCGGCGGCGGAATTCTTGGGACTGTTTGCTTTCGGGAAAGGCGGGTGCGGCGGTTCGGACCACCGGATTAAATCGGGAACGGGTCAATCCATGCTGGATGTCGGGCCGGCGGGCCTGAATAGGCCGGGTGTTCAAAAAATCGATCGCCGCGGGCGCCGCGCTCGGAGGTTCCAGCTCCTCGGTGGAACAGAGTTCATCTTCCATTCAACAACCTCCTGTGTTCAGGGTATCTGCTGCCGGACGGTGTCGTCCTATTTTTTTCTCCCCTTCCGCAACACCCATGCCAGGCCGGCGGCGGCGACGGAAAACCGGCATTCGCTCCTGAACCGCCACCTGGAGGAGCAAGATTCAGAACTCGCAATTCCGATTATGGACGAACCGGCGGAAGCCCGACATCCGCTTGCCCCCGGCCGGTTCCGTCTTATCCGAACTCGACCGTATCCCCATTGCCGAGAAAGGGAGGTCCGTCCGTGCCCGGCCGCCCCCGCCCCTCGGCCACCGGATACCCCAGTTCCCGCATGCGCGCCACCGCCGGGGCCCCGGTGCAGTGGTTGCAGGCGATCTTGTCGAATCCGTACCGGCCCAGGGATTGAATCACCGCCTCCTGTTCCTCCTTGAGCGGACCAAAGGGGGCGATGTGAAGCCCGCCGTAGATGCCGTGAAGGCGGTCGCCGCCGGCCAGGTGATCCCGGGCGAAATCGGCAAACTTCAGGATATTCTGATGACAGCATCCGGTCACGCAGACGATCCCCTTGTCCCGCACATTAAAAAAGAGCGATTCCTCCCCGCGCACCCCGATCAGAATCTTCAGATCGAACACCGCCGCGGCGCACCCCTCCATAAGCCGGTAGACCGTTCCGGGATGCAGCTCCGTCCGTTCGCCCCGGTGGGGAATTCGGTTTTCAGCCCCGGATTCGGGAAAGGAGGTCCCGTCCAGAAAAGCCCGGCCTTCCCGGTGAAAGGTGGACGGGATAACGATGGGGATATCCGGCCAGTACTTGAGCACTGTCTCCAGCCCCCAGTAGTGGTCCATATGCTCGTGGCTGATGAACAGAAAGTCGATCTCCCCGTCCGTCAGCATGCGGTCGATCCCCTCCCGCTGAAAGGCCGCATCCATGTACTCCCGGTTCCACCCGGCATCCAGCAGAAACCGGCGCCGGTGGCCGGCGAGGGTTTCCACCTCCACCAGGGAACAACTCCCCGCCGCGTTCTCCGGGTCCCAGGGGACCTCCCACTGATTGGCCGTCTCCCCGCCCGCCGACTTGATGTCCGCCGTCAGCCGATCGTTGTCGAACCATCCCATTTCGGATACGCAGGTGATCCGCACGCTTCGGCACTCGCCGATGTCGTATTTGCCGTCCGCCGACGGGGTCAAGGTTTTGTACATGGTTCACCTCCTGTTTACAGTCGGTTCATTTCAGATTTTTTCAAGGATTCGATATTTTGGAGAAGCCGGCCCGGGGCCCCCATGGCCAACCTCGCAAACCGCTCCCGGGGCTTTAAAACCCGAATCTGACTTCGGTATCGGTCGATGTCCATGGCGCCCAGCAAACCCGCCCACTCATACAATTCATCCCACGTAATCGCCCTCTGATCGACGATCGTTTTCAGTACCGATGCATCCTGGTCCACCGCCACCGCCACATCGAAGACGTCCCTGGCCCGCAGGTCTTTCAACCGGTATCGCAGCTTTTTGGCAATGATCTCGACCACCGGATCCACCCGGCATTCGATTCCTGAAAAACGCTTCAGGATCGGCGGCTCATCGGTCAGATAGGGCGTCAACAGAAAATCGATTTTCACCGAACGGGTCGTCGTCAGGGAAATATGATGGGCGAGCTCCAGATAGTCGTCCTGAATATCCGGTGCGTCGTCGATATACCATTTCGGGGACAGAAAGGCGAAGTACTGCGGGTCCTGAATGAAAATGTCCACATCATAGCTCAGGCGATGCTCGAAATAGAACATGGCCAGGGCGGTGCCGCCCCCGAAGGTCCAGGCGGAACTGGGTATTTTCGATAACGCACAATCAACGGCGGTTTTCAGTGCCTCGATCTGGTCCTTGAAATGATCCGAAAAGCCACTCATGTTTGGGAGAGGTCCTGGGATGGAAAAGGTTCTTAAACGCCCCGTACAGCCGGGCCGCCCGATGGTACGGAATCCGGTTCTGTTTTAAAAAATCGATCAGCTCCTGCAGCGAGGCCTCCGTAAAGATGACATCGATGGCGTACCGCTCGACCGCAGTGAAGGTCTCCTTATAAAAAAGGACCTTCACCGCTTCCCGGTCGAGATGCTTGCGCCGGTCCGAGATAGAGGTGTTGATGGTATCCGGGAGCATTCGGTCTATTTATTCAGACAGCATTTCTTGTATTTCTTGCCGCTGCCGCAGGGGCAAGGATCGTTTCGGCCTACCTTCGGCCCCTCCCGGACCACCGATTCCGGCTTCTTAGCGGACAACGGCGGTGCGACACCACCCTGAAACATCTGCTCGAGCATCGAGCCCCGCTTTTTCATTTCCCGTGCTTCCGCCTCCCGTTTGGTCAGGATCTCCTCCATCTCCGGAATGTCGGTCTGATGCAGCTCGCTCAGGCCTTCCAGGGCCTCTCCGACAATAACCGAATCGTTTTCTTCATGGTATACCCTTCTCAGCTCATCAATTGCCCGGGGGTCTCCGACATGGAGCAGACTTTCGATGTAAGGCTCATAAAAACCCACCTCCTCACTCTCCTGCCATTCCCGCACCAGCGCGTCGTGGGCCTGGGGATACGGCAGGTACTCTGCAAGACTGACCAACTCCAATCCGGTTACCGCTTTCTCCTGAATCGCCTTCAATTTGGCCGGATCCGCGGATTCATCCAGTGCGGCCAATGCCGTACTGGAATCGGTATAGACATAGTCGAGGGAATCCGCTGCCTTGAACACCCGAAGCAGTTCCGGAAAAAAGGCCGGGTCGCCGATGCGCCCCATCAGATGCACCGCCCAGATATCGCACCAGTGGTAGAGTTCAGGCGTGAGGACCGTCGGAAGCGCCTGCACCGGAGCCAGTTCCACAATCCGCTTCTGAATCGAAACCGGGAGCACTTCATCGGCATGGCGGACCGCCTCTATCAGGGTTTCCGGGTCTGCCGCCGGATCCAAAGCAGCCGGATAGGCGGCCCGTCCGCGGATCGAGAAAAAAGCGCAAAGGACCATGTGGATCCAAAGTTCCGCCTCCTTGGCCTTCACATTTTTCCATATTCGGGGGCGTCGCTTCACCTCCTCCAATACCATGAGGGCCAGCCGGTCCAACTCAAAAATCTCCGTCAGCCAGGCAGGCGGATCATCCGGATAGCGGGCTTGGAACACCGACCGGCTGTCGTTCAAAACCAGATCGACCACCTCAGGATAATCTTTTTCAAGAAGCGCATCTCCGATCTCCCATAGAAGGTCTTCAGCATCTTCAAGACCCGGGAAAAATTCCCCGCATCGCATCATGACCTCGTCCGGAGCGCCTAACTGCGGATGCCTTTTCACGTTTTTCAATTCCCGCCAATATCCCTCTCCGCCGCTCAGCTCGAAGGCGATCGTCTTCCAGAGCCCGTCTTCATAAGATCTTTCCAGCTTCACCTCTCGAATTTGGCGGTTCAAGATATCCGGAATGTCTTCCGGATCTAGATGCGCCAGCAGGCCTCCCGCTACCGGCTCAAGACAGGACGGATCTTTGACGGCACGAAACAGATTTTTCAGAAACAGGTGGCCTTCCTCGCTCCGGATCTTGCTCAGATAATAGATCCCGGATTCCAAAAACACAATATCGGGTTTCTTTTTCAACCGGCGGAGGACCGCAGGCAAAGCCGGTGCATACTTCATTTTTCCTAAGGTTTCGGCCTGCCGGGGCAACCGTTGGCTGCCGTCTTTCTCGGATTCAAAGCGCTCCAGAATCGCCGGTGCATGGGCCGTCGCCTCATGCCGCGCCAGGTAGCGGTATGCGGCATTCGCCAAGTACGTATCCGGATCATCGATCAGACCTGCCACGGCATCGGTATACCGATACCGGTATCGGTAATTCAGAAAATCGAGGGCGCGCCGGCGCACCAGCGGATTGGGGTGAGTGAGTTGTTCAACGAAGTCTTCATATCGCCAGAGTGGTTCCATTCCGTATTCCTTCCCCTTGTCCTTATTCAATGCGGTTGTTCATGGGTTCAGTGTATGCTTCATTTACCGGGTTTGGCAAGCCGGTTTTTGCGGTTGTGTTTTTTCGGAAATCTGATAAATTCGTTTCGTTTCGCTCATAAACTACAGATGGTCGGGTAACGCCCTACCCTTCCGCAGAAGAGCCAAAGGGCGGCCTATCCGGATGAAGATCACGATTTATCCATCGGATGAAAAAAATGGAGGAGAAAGGAATGGACAGACTGATCCCCCGACTCAAGGAGATGGCCCAAACCGTTCGAGACATCGAAGCCTCGGCCGACTGGGCCTTGAAGCAAGGCGACAAGGCCGAATACACCGAAAAAATGAGGGAAAAGGCCCGGCTGCTTCAGCGTTTGCCGAAAACCCTGGCCCCGATCACCGAAGACCTGCCCGACACCGTCCGGGAGCCGGTGGAAGACCGGCTGGAGCGGTTTTCCGCCTCGGCCGCCAATGCCCTGCGGCTGGACAGCGTCTTTTTCATGTGGGCCCTGCTCTATCCCGAGGATTACCGGGAGGGCGAGCCGAATGACCTGGAGCGGTTTGTTATGAAATTGGAGAGCGGCGCATAGAATCTTCTGTAAGCCGCCCGAGCCGATAATTCCCGGTTCGCATTCGCCTCCGGAAAACCGTCATGGAGGTATCGATTTCAGCCTGAAAACCTGATCCGCATTGGATGCCTTCATTAAGGGGCAAAAAGGAGGCTTTTCCATGAAAAAAATGATCCTCATGCCCGCCGGCATCCTATTCGGACTGACCGTTGTATTCGCCATCATGATGCCGAACTACGGCAGTTTTCAGCAAGCAGCCAAACTCAGGGAAGCCAAAACCCCGCTGGGCACCATCCGGGACCCCTCGACGGCGTATACCCAATCGGATCAAACCTATCTCGGGCGGGACCGCTTCGAATCCCCAACCCCGAATCCGGTTCACCGGGTGGCCGAAGATCCCGTCTCCACCTTTTCCAGCGATGTGGATACCGCCTCCTATGCCTTCGTGCGCAGGGCCTTGAACAGCGGCTATCAGCCGCCCCCGAACGCCGTTCGAATCGAGGAGATGATCAATTATTTCGGGTGCAAACATTTGTAAAAGTTTTGTAAAAGCCCTTCAGCCGCTTGAAGTGCCCGCCAAAGCATGGTTAAGATTGAGGGTGTTGAACAAACCTCAACTTATCAATACGGTATCTTCCATGCAGAAAACAGCCCATTCTTTTTTATCCAAAACGCTCTCCAATATTCGCGGCGTCCTGGTATTGTCCGTTTACGGACTGAACACGTTTTTCTGGGCAATGCCGATTTATGTGACGGCGCTTCTGAAATTGATCATTCCGTATAGGCCCTTCCGCAAATATTTCGACGTGGTCCTGAACGGATGCGCCACCGCCTGGGTGGGGGTCAACAACCTGACCCAGCGGGTATTCTGCAATACCCGCTGGCATATTCAGGGGTTGGAATCGCTTCAGGGAAAAGACTGGTATCTGGTGGTTTCCAATCATCAATCCTGGGTGGATATTCCGGTCCTTCAGAAGGTCTTTTATCGGCGAATTCCGTTTCTGAAATTTTTCCTGAAGCAAGAGCTATTCTGGGTCCCCCTGCTGGGCCAGGCCTGGTGGGCGCTCGACTTCCCCTTCATGAAACGCTATACACGAAACTTTCTGCGCAAGAATCCCCACCTCAAGGGGCGCGACCTGGAAATCACCCGCAAGGCCTGCGAAAAATTCAAAACCCTGCCGGTCTCGGTGATGAACTTTCTGGAGGGCACCCGGTTCACCCGGGCCAAACACGCCAGACAGGATTCCCCCTTTCAACACCTGCTCAAGCCCCGGGCCGGCGGCATCGCCTTTGCCCTTTCGGCCATGGGCGAACACCTCAACAGCTTTATCGATGTCACCATCGCGTATCCGGAGGGCGCCAAAAGCTTCTGGGATTATGTGTGCGGAAACGTCCGGGATATTCGGGTCCAGATTCGCTCCCTGCCGATCACCCCGGAAATGCTGGGCGATTATTTCAATGACGACCATTTCAGACAGGCGTTTCAGAACTGGGTCAATGCCCTCTGGGCACAGAAGGATCGGTGTATTCAGGAACTGGTCTCGGCTCCCCTGCCCGTCATTCAGAAGCATCCCATTCCCATTCCACAGTTTCCCGAACTGGGCCCGATTCTGGACAATGTTCTCAATAGGGAAAAACCCTTTCCTGCATAGTCCCGTTTATATTTATAGGTTTCCATGTCGTAAACCACCGCGTCCGCCGGCAGTTTACGACCGATTCGGCAAATAATATTCCACCGGTCGCATGAACTCCCAAACAGGAAGCATGAACCATGATCCACGAAACCCATCTCGATGTTCGATTCAGCCGGGCAAACTCCCCCTGAACAACACCGGCGACGAAATCACGCTGATTGACCCGGACGGCAACATCCGGCATCGAGTCACCGATTCCGCAGAAGATGTTGTTCCGGGTCAGATGATTTTGTTTTCATAGAAAGTTACCGATATCTTTGCATTCGCCTTCAGAAACCGCGGGCGAAAAGCATCACGGGGTATCCACCCGATAGATCCCCGCATTTTCCCCCTCCGAGGTCACGATCAGCGCAAGGCCGTCGGATGTGAAACAGATCGCTTCCCGCTGTCTGAGATCGGTGTGGTCTCGGGGATGAGGCAGCGGGACCCGGATCGGTTTCCGGGAGAAGGCCGTGGCCCAGGTCTCCTCTGATCCCCGAGGAAAAAGGTAGGCATGTTTGTAGGTGAGGACCACCGCCCGGCGGAGGTCCGGAGAGAGATCCATTCCGGTGGGATGGGAATAGACCATTCCGTATTTCCGGGCCAGGTCGGTCAAAGAGGGCCGGGGAATCCGGTTCACCTCGGCGATTTTCCGGGCCGTCACCGGCACATCGGCGGGTACGGGTTTCAGGTCCACTTCGAAAAGCAGCGGCGGGGCGTCCCGCTTGCTCAGAATGAGCACCCTTTCACCTGCCGAATCCACAGCGACCGCTTCGGCGTCATGGTTTTCGTCCGGATAGGAAAAGATGATCCGCCATGCCGCATCGATTTTGGCGGAATCCTCGATCCGTTCGCCGGCCAACCTTGGTTCTTCCACGGCATACAAGGTATGGGTCGCATGCCGTTCCCGGTTGTCCCCGAAATCTGCAATGAGAATCATGGACCGGCCTTCATGAACAAAGGTTGCCAAACCCTCCCAGTCCCGGTTGCGCGCACCTGAAACCCGCACCCGGCCCCGGCTGCGGCCGTCCCCGCCCAGGGCATAAAGATAGGGGCCGTTGCCGCCGTCGTTGACGGCCCAGAACAGATCCGGGTTTATAGGAGAGGCATCCAGGCCTGAGCACTCGGTGAGGCGGACATCTTGAATGCTGCCGATTTTTCGTGCAGGTCCGAAAGGTGCCGAATCGGCCATTCGAGAGGCCGTCCTTTCCTCGGCTTGAGCGCATGATAGGATGGCGATCCCTACCAGAAAAACAGGAATCCACTGTGATTTGGCTTTTTTTACCCGTATTCCCCTCATGTTCCCCCCTCTTGTGCAAATTACGAAGGTCTTTGATTACGGTATTATTCAAGTTTCTCGAAAAGTCAAGAACACCGCCGTTTATCCGGGGGAGCCGAGTTCTCCGGTTTGCAAAACGCACCTGCCGTTACGTTCTTGCTTTCGCATGCTCCTTATGTCATATTCTCGTTCTTGATAACAATCTCTTTCTCAGCACTCGGTTTCATGTATGAATCCGTAAGAAATCTCTGCGATAAAATAGAATTGAAAACCCGACACAGTAATCTGCAACAACAGAAAGGACCCTGAAAAATGATCGACTCCGACCGGTTCAGACTCGAAATTTTAAAGCGTATTGACGCACTCCACCGTGTGGCGAGCAGAATTGACCTGGAGGGGCTTGACCGAATGGGCAGAGACAAGGTCCATCAGGAGATGAAAGAAATTATCGACTCGCTCGGGGCGCTGAATGACCAGCTTTTGGAAACCGCTGAGTAGTCCATCCCACAGGGTCGGAAGATCTCATGGCCAAAAATTTTCCGAAAAAAAGCGTTCCGCCGCCTGCGGAAGGCCACACTCAAAATGCCTGTCAGGGCATCCGGAACATGCTTTTCCACAATGAAATCGCACCGGGGCATCAAATTTATGATCATATGGAGGGCTGCTTATGGCACTGACGTTACTGGAAGGCAACGAGGCGATCGGCTGGGGGGCTTTGGATGCCGGATGCCGGTTTTTCGCCGGCTACCCCATCACCCCGGCCACCACCATTTACAATACCATGCTCCAACTCCTGCCGCCGTCCGGCGGGATCTGTCTTCAGGGAGAGGATGAAATCGCCTCCATCGGCTTCTGTCTGGGCGCTTCCATGGCCGGCCTCAAGACCATGACCGCCACTTCCGGGCCCGGCATCAGCCTGTACAGCGAGCAGATCTCTTTTGCCGTCGGCAGCGAAATCCCCATCGTGATCGTGGATGTCCAGCGGCTGGGGCCTTCCACCGGCTCGGCAACGAAGGGGGCCGACGGCGACATCCAGTTTCTGCGCTGGGGCAACTCCGGCGGGCAGCCGGTGATCGTGCTGGCGCCGGTGGACGTGAAAGACTGTTATCTTCTCACCCGCCACGCCTTCAATCTGTCGGAGACCTACCGCTGCCCGGTGTTCATCGCGGCCAACAAAGAGATCTCCATGACCCGGGAGACCCTCGACCTGGATGGACTCGACAAACCCGAGATTCAGAACCGAAAAACCGCCGATCCCGACCGGCCCTTCCTGCCCTTTGCGGTGCCGGAAGGACGCCCGACCCCCGATTTTCTGCCCATCGGCGGAGATCGCCTGGTCCGCCAGACCTCTTCCACCCACGGCCCGGACGGCTATATCACCACCGACCCGGTCCGGATCGCCCAGACCCAGGATCGGCTCATGGAAAAGCTGGAGAGTGCTGTCGGGGATTTCACTTTTTACGATGAAGAGATCACCCCCGGCGCCGATACATTGGTCATCACCTACGGGGTCAGCGGACGGGCGGCCCGGGATGCGGTGCGGTCTCTTTCCGGAACCGATCGTCCGGCCTCCCTCCTGGTGCTCAAGACCCTCTGGCCGGTCCCTGAAAAGCGGATTCAAGAAGCCGCCGCAGGGTGCGAACGGGTCGTGGCGGTGGAAATGAATCTCGGCCAATACCTGCGGGAGATACAGCGCCTGCTGCCCGGAAAACGCATTTCATTCGTGGGCCGCATGGACGGAGAGCTGGTCAAACCCGGCCAGATCATGGAGGTGATTCATGGATAGTCTTCTCAACAGCAGCCGCCCCCCGGTCTTCTGCCCGGGCTGCGCCCACGAGCGGGTGGTCCGCGCCCTGGATCAGGCCCTCACCGGAATGGGGCTATCGGGCGAGCAGGTGGTGATCGTCACCGATATCGGGTGTTCGGGGCTTTTCGACACCTTCTTCAACACCCATGCCTTTCACGGCCTTCACGGTCGGGCGCTCACCTACGCCACCGGCATCAAAATGGCCCGGCCGGATCTCACGGTCCTCGTCACCATGGGCGACGGCGGCCTGGGGATCGGCGGGGCCCACGTGCTCTCCACCAGCCGCCGCAACATCGATCTCACCCTTCTGGTGCTCAACAATTTCAACTACGGAATGACCGGAGGCCAGTGCTCCTCCACGACCCCTCAGGACGCACAGGTGGGCTCGGGCTTTCTCAACCGGATCGAGCGGCCCGTGGACATCTGCGAGGTAGCCGGCGCGGCCGGGGCGGCCATGATGGTCCGGGCCTCCACCTACCGGAAAGACCTGGTGGATCAGATGCAGCGCGCCATCGGATTCAAGGGCTTTTCGGTGATGGATATCCGGGGCCTCTGCCCCGGCCGCTACACCAAACGCAACAAGCTCACACCGAACGCCATCGAGACCGAATTATCCGGGCTTCCGCCCCTGGATCATTTCGCGGCCCGAAACGACCGCACCGAATACGGCACGGCCTACCGCCGGGAAGCCGCCCAACTGGCGCCGGTTCCGCCGCCGGCTCGGATTCAGGCAGAACACCGGGCCCCGCAGAGCGGGCGCCGGGAGATGGTGATTCTGGGCAGCGCCGGCCAGCGCATCCTCACCGCCGGCGAAATCCTCTGCCTGGCGGGTGCCACGGCCGGGCTTCACGCCACCCAGAAAAACGACTATCCGATCACGGTGATGCGGGGCCATTCGGTCAGCGAAATGATTCTGGATGAACACGAGATCGGCTATACCGGTATCGAAAACCCGTCGGTCGTCGTGGCCCTGGCTCCGGAGGGGGTTGCCCGCAGAAAAAAGATGTTCGCCGGGCTTTCCGAAGACACCCTGGTGCTGGCCGCCGCCGGTCTGGAACTGCCGGACACCCCGGCCCGGGTGGAAACAATTGATTTCAAAGCCCTCAAGCTCAAATCCCCCGACTGGGCCCTGGTCGCTCTGGCCCGGCTTGCGGAAAACCGCCGAATGCTCACACCGGAAATGCTCGACTCCGCGCTATCGCTTCGTTTTAAAGGGAAGGTGCTCGACGGGGTTTGGGCTGTTGTGGAGAGGGTGCGGAGTTGACTCCGTCAGATGATATGATATGCGGAATACAACATTCTTTATCTCACAATACACTTCGAAAGGCACCCCACAAGAAAGCGGTCGGCAAAGGAGCGGCCTTTGCCGCCCTGTGCTATGCCCCATATTTTTCCCGAATATTGACCGTTGTCCTTTCTTTGGGTTTGCTCATTACTCTTGCGGTTTCCGCTACCGCCATGAACCACGGGAAAGCGAAAATGGATATCGTAGATACGGCCGCCTCTGACGGTTCTTTTGAGACGCTTGTAGCCGCAGTAAAAGCGGCGGACCTGGTGGATACGCTCAAAGGAGACGGACCGTTTACCGTTTTTGCACCCACCGATGAGGCCTTTGCGAAATTACCGGCGGGGACGATCGACAATTTGCTGAAGCCGGAGAATAAATCCAAACTACAGGCCATACGGACCTATCATGTCGTTCCGGGAAAGGTGATGGCTTCAGATGTAACCCAGATCGATTCGGCGAAAACCGTCTACGGTGGCAGTCTGCCCATCAAAACAGGCGGCGGTTCGGTAATGATCGGCGATGCAAAGGTCACCAAGGCGGATATCCAAACCAGCAACGGCGTCATTCATGTCATCGATACGGTTTTGCTGCCAAACTGAAGTATGAACGATACTGAACGTTACAACAAGAGGGAATTTTCTCGAACTGCTGCTCGGGGTTAGACATATCATTGGCAGCATCCTGATTCGCCATCATAAATGATTGAAAATAGGGATTCCGCTTTGAGGCGTAATCCCTATTTTTTTGAGAAGGCAGTGCCAAGCCATGGGTGCGGTTTATCATCGTGTCCCCGGCCCGGCTCTGAGACTTCGTCATAGTCGTTGACGGTGGTGGTGACAACCGTACAGCACAGCGGATGCTTGACCTCGGTTACCTGAGTAGTATCGATGAGATCAAGGAGTCATAGAATCTATTCTGTGGCGGGAGTTCATCGAGCAGAACCCGGAAACGAAACAGCCGTATTCGTTTGCCGTGATCTCCGTTCCGCCGCCGAAAGCCGGCGTTTCGGTGCGGACCGTGCGGCTGAGCAGATCGACCACGGCCTTCTCCCACATGGAAGACGTGCTGTCCGCACTGCCGGTGTAGACCTTGGTCCACTGCGTATTATCGGCGTTGACGCGTATTCATAGAACCGGTAGGTCACGGCCGTGCCGGTCATATGTCTGGTGCGGCCGTCCAGATACCGGAAGATCGACTATTTCTCCACCCTGAAGGAACGGGTGGAGATCTATGTCAAGGCCCTGCAGGTCTATTCGGATGTGGATGACCCCTCCGCCGTCATCGGCCCCACCTTCGCCAAGGTCTGCGGGGATGAAGAAAACCCGTTGATCATCGCCTCGGGCAGATCGATTTTCTCCCGAACCTTGCAGGAGACCCGAAAGATTCTGGCATCGGCGGGGATGGTTTAAAACGCCGGGGCAGGCGCGGCGGCCTGCCCCGGCGTTTCATATCCGGGTCATTCAAAAGCCTGCGCTTATCCCTGATTCGGGATCGCGGTGCTCATCAGGTCCCCCACCATTTTATTGAACCGGGACGGGTTCTCGACCTTGCCGCCCTCGCCGATGACGGCCATATCCAGAAGCAGTTCGCTGTAATCCTTGATGGACGGGTCATTCCGGTCTTTCTCATACAGGGCGTTGATCTTTTCGACCACCGGATGGCCGAGGTTGATCTCCAGCACCCGTTTGACCTCGGGCATCGGATTGCCGGAAGACTTCAGCAGCTTTTCCATGTAGGCGCTCATATCATGGGCCTCGCCTGAGAGACAGGCCACCGAATCCTTCAGATGGCTGGAGGGCTTGACCTCCCGAATCTTGGACTCCAGAATGTTCTTGATATGGGCGAACAGCGGCTGGTATTTGTCTTTCTTCTCTTTTTCTTCGGTCTCCCCGAGATCGAGGTCGCCCTTCTCCGCGCTCTTCAACGGTTTTCCATCGTACTCGGTCAGAGACTGCACCACCCACTCATCCACCGGATCACTCATCAGCAGAACCTCAAAGTCTTTTGCCTTCAGGGCCTCCAGGTGAGGGCTGTTGAGCAGGGTGGAGAGGTTGTCGCCGGTGATGTAGTAGATCTCTTTCTGATCCGGCTTCATGTTGGCCACATAGTGTTTCAGCCGCACGAATTTGCCGTCGGATTGGGTGGTTTTGTACTGAATGAGATCGGCGATCCGGTCTTTGTTGTCCCAATCGGTGTGGAGACCTTCTTTCAGGACCGGTCCGAACTCATCATAAAAGGTGTTGTATTTTTCTTCATCCAGCCCCTTGAGATGGTCCAGGACCTTTTTGACCAGGTTCTTTTTGATGTTCCGGACGAGACGATCCTGCTGCAGGATTTCCCGGCTGACGTTGAGATTGAGGTCCGGTGCATCCACCACGCCTTTGATGAAGCGAAGGTATTCCGGCACCAGCTCTTTGCAGTCTTCCATGATGAAGACCCGCTTGCAGTAGAGCTGAACCCCGTGTTTTCGCTCGGGAAAGAAGAGATCAAAGGGCGCCTTGGCGGGGATGTACACCAGGGCGCTGTATTCGGTCACCCCTTCCAGCTTCATGTGAAGATGGCTCAGGGGCTCGTTCCAGTCATGCCCGATGTGCTTGTAAAACTCGGTGTACTCCTCTTCGGTCACCTCGTTTTTGTTCCGGGACCAGATCGCCTTCATGGAGTTGAGGGTCTCTTCCTTCTTTACCTTGCGGGTGGTCTCCCCCATGGGTTTGCCGTCTTTGTCCTTGAGCTGCTCCGCTTCGGGGATCGGCTCGTCCCGCTCCACCTCCATGACGATGGGGTAGTTGACGAAATCGGAATGGCGCTTGACGATGTTTCGAATCTCCCACTCCCGGGTATAATCCTTTTCGTCTTCGCCCTCCTCTTTGCGCAGGGTCAAGGTCACCGTGGTGCCGCGCGCATCCTTGGGGGCCGTTTCGATGGTGTAGGCGCCGTCGCCGGTGGACTCCCATTTGACCCCGGTGTCGGCGCCGGCCGCCCGGGTCAGCAGGGTCACCTTTTCGGCCACGATAAAGGAGCTGTAAAAACCGACGCCGAACTGCCCGATCAGCTCGGGGGTCAGCACATCCTGTTTTTTGGCCTGCTCCAGGGCCTTTAGAAATCCGGCGGTGCCGCTCTTGGCGATGGTGCCGATGTTCTCGGTCACTTCGTCATAGGTCATCCCGATGCCGTTGTCGGAGACCGAGATCGTCCCGGCCTCCGTGTCGGTATCGATGCGAATCTTGAATTCGGCATCCTCCCCCAGCAGGTCCGGTTCGGTCTGGGCCTGAAACCGCAGCTTGTCGATGGCATCGGATGCGTTGGAGATCAACTCCCGCAGAAAGATGTCGCGGTTGGAGTAGAGCGAATTGATGATCAGATTGAGCAGCTGCTGAACTTCGGTCTTAAATTGACGGGTTTCCTTTTTTGCTTCCATAAACCTGTATTCCTCCCATTAAACGAAAATAATTTTTGGCGTTATTTTTTGCAATATAATGGGAGCTATTTGTGAAATGTCAAGACCTTGGGAGCGATTTGGGTCTGATAAATGAATTCCTGTTCATCCAGGATTTCCCGCAGGATGCCGATGTGGGTCATCGGGTTCATGACGGCCGAGCGCAGGACCACCGTATCCTCCCGGCCCGGCCGTTTGAGGGTGGTCCTGGAGACGAAACTTCTGCCGGCTTCCCGCTGCAGTCTCTGCACCCGGATATTGATTCGGTTCAGGGTTTCGGTAAGCCCCTTTCTTTCCCGGACGGTCGCGGTTTTCAGGGCGGTGCGCAGGGGCCCCGGACAGATCCGGTAGGTGAGGATGTTGAGTTCCGGCGGGGTGACCAACTGAAACAGCGGCCGTGCCTCGATTTCATCCGCAAAGGCTTGGGCGGTCTGAATGCCGTGCTCGATCAACAGGCCGTAGCCTCGTGCCCCCATGATCTCCAGCGCGCTGCCCAGAATCAGGGAGGTCGCGGCCCGGGACCCCTCTATGGATCGAATCCCCAGATCCACCGACCCGGGCCGGTTGACATAGGCGGCATGGTAGGCGATTCCATCCATGATCTCGGGGTCTTTACAATAGATCATGCCGCAGCCCATGGGCATGTAAAACTGCTTGTGGCCGTCGATGGTCACGGAATCGGCCTGTTCGATCCCGGCCAGCAGGGATCTGTATTTTTCGGACAAGAGGGTCGGTCCGCCCCAGGCCGCATCCACATGAAAATGGATGCCGTGTTCAGCGCAAACCCCGGCGATCTCGGGCAGCGGGTCGACCGTGCCGGTCTCGGTAGCCCCGGCGATTCCGACCACGGCCAGGACCCGGGTGCGGGGGCGGCCGTTTTGAATCTCCCGAATCAGGGACCGAAGCCGGCCCATATCCATTCGGCTGTTTTCATCCACCGGAACCGACAGCACATTGGCATTGCCGATCCCCAATACCCCGGCCGCTTTTTGAAGCGAATAATGGCCCAGTTGAGACACCAGAATGACGCACCGCTCGATCCCGTAGGCCGCATAGGCCGCCGCCGTGCCATCCGTCTCCACCCCTCTAAAACCGTCTCGGGGCTGAAAAAAGGTGTTTCGCGCCACCCACAGGGCCGTCAGGTTGGCCAGGGTGCCGTCGTCCACAAAGGCGCCCAGGGTGCTCTCGGGATTCTGAATGTGGGCATCGTAAAAGGCGGAGGGCCGGTCGAAAATCAGTCGGTGCATTTTGGCCAGCACTTGGCGCTCCAGAATGGAGACCACCTTGGAGGTCTCCAGCTTGACCATGTTCTGGTTCAAAGCCGCGACGATGGTCTGAAGATGGACCATGAAAAAGGGAATGGCCGAGGTCATGTGGCCGATGAAATAGGGGGAAGCCACATTCACCGCATGGGGGGCGATCTCCTCGATAATCCCTTTGATCACATCCGAGAGCTTTTTCTGAGGATGTTCATGGATCAGGCTGTCGGTGAACCGCCGGGACAAGGCTTCCAGGCTCGCCTCTCGAGTGATGCCCACATGCTCACCCAAAAATTCGTGCAGCCCGAAAAGGATCTGCTCCATATATTTCATCAGGACGGTTCGCCCGGCTTCATCTTCAGGCCGAATGAAAATCCGCTGAAGGGTCTGCCAGTTGGCGACCAGGTCGGGTTTTTTGTCTTTAGAGAGAGATGAAGTCATTTAATATTCTCATAAATGGACCTGCTTTTTGAATCCGGATGGCCGGGATGGTCCAGTCCTATCCTGGAAATCCTTATAAATATCCTGGCCATCCTGGTTCATTCCCCTATACCAATTTATTAAAGGATACAAGGTTTCGGATTCATTGAGCCGGATCCAGCATCTTGATTTTGTCAAGGTAACATGTTATTTGTTTTTCCCATCCCACCATACATAAGGAGGCCACCCATGCAGACCCGTCGCCAATTTCTTCTCTATATGACCGGTATGGCCGGTACCCTGGTCGTTTTCCCGACGATCTATTCCTGCACGCCCACTTCGGGCACCCTGCTCGACAACATCCCCTTCACCGAGCCGGAGGACTGGAACCCGATCGCCTACAACCGGAAACGGGGGAATGCCGGCGCGATTCCGGACAGCTATCTGCCCGACATCAACGGCCCGGATGGCGAAAAGAAGCATCTGGGAAAACACCTCCCCTATCTCCCCGACGTGGACCCGGCCGTGGCGCCCGGGGGATTTATTCCGCTGATGTGGGGGGACCCCTCACTGGGATATGTTCGACACCCCAATGCGGTCCCGAACGAAAGCAACAATCACGAAGGCCATTGGTACAACTGGATTAAAATTCGGAAGGCGACGCCCATGTGGGCGCAAACCGCGGAGAGTACCTATGCGAACTGGCCCGAACCGAAAGACCCGAGCACCGGTTCATATGCGGTATACGGAGGCGGGGATATAAAGGAAGACAGCGGAAAGAATACGATCTATCTGGCGAAACTGCCGCCGGATGTCGAACCCGGGGATCAAGTTCGAATCTGGGCCCATTGCCTGCGGCATGGGGAATACATCGATTTTATCACCCTCTCATGAAACCACCCAGCCAAGAGAGAAGACGTTCCAAACGGATCTTTTTTTCGGTGAAAGACCGGATCACCGCCGAATTTCAGTTGCCGCCCCCCCGGTCGGAACCGCTCACGGGCAGCATCATGGATATCAGCCCCGACGGAATCGGCATCACCCTGGAAAGAGCGGTCGCAACACAGCTGAACCAGGGCGATCACCTGATGATGACATCGGTGCGAAACATCCGGGTGTTATCCTTTCTTCAAGACCTTGAACTGGAAATCCGCTGGCTCCTGGATCACCGTTCCCTGTCTCATATCGGCTTGGGATGTCAATTTATCGAGATTTCAGAGGAGACGCGGGAGCGGATTCGAGGATTTATGGAGACCTACGCGGAACAGATGTAGGCGATTCGCGGTTGTTAGAATCCCATGCGAACGCGCCGGGGGATGAATCCCCCGGCTGAATCCGAAAAAGCCCGCTGAAGCGGGCTCGCCCTTGGGAGGAATTCGAGAGGGGAGGAGCGCCCTTCAAGGCGCTTTCCGCGGGTGAGCCGGGGGATGACCACGAACTGATTTGAAAATTCATTCCGATCCGGCGGGTTGCCCGGCGGCACGAAACGGCCGGTACAGCGGATCACCGATCAAAACCATCTTCCAGGACAGATACGGCAGCGCAATCAGGTAGCATTCGGCCAGACTCAATCGGCCTTGGGCCAGAAAACGAAAAAAGATCTCGGGCACCGGAAATGCCTGCACGTAGGGCTCGTTGACCGGGCCGACCGTCGCCGCAACCAGATCGGAAGAGCACACGTCTGAACTCCAGTCACGTGAAACGATCT
>CAZNLT010000049.1:0-35039 GCA_964573705.1 uncultured Desulfobacterales bacterium | reverse complement strand
CTGCCCTTAACCGGGGCAACCACAGGGGGATTGCCCCTACAAAATCAGGTACGGAAATATATGCACAGATACGTAAACGGCCGGCTATTTGAATTCCGCCCGAAGTTTGTATTTCATCACCTTGCCGGTGGGGGTATAATGTTCATTTCATTTTTCCTCCTGCTTGAGGGTTTTCAGGCGCCTGGACAGTTTGTCCCGTGTTTCCAGAAGGTCCTGTTCCAGAAGGTCCAGTTCCTCCCTGTGCCGGCGGATTTCACCGAGCTTTTTTTCTCCGTAGCGGAGGCTCTTTTCGATCTGATCGACCTCGTTCATATCCGCCTCGGAGATGCCGATCATTTCGGCGATTTCATCCAGGGAAAACCCGAACCGTTTTCCGCGCAGGATCAGCTTGAGCCGCACCCGGTCCTTCCGGGTGTAGATGCGCTGATTGCCCGGGGTGCGATTCGGTGAAATCAGTCCCTTTTCTTCATAAAAACGGATGGTCCGGGGACTGATCTCCAGTTGAGACGCCAACTCGGAAATCGAATAGGTTTTTTCTTTGTCGCTTTTCCGCTTGCTCATGAATTCGTTTGCCGTTATAGTTGCCGTTAACGTAAAGGATAAGAAGATAGATGTCAAGATGAAAGGAGAGCGGATGGAGGGTTTACGAAAAGCGCTTCCTGTGGGGAACAATTCAACATCCGATGTTGGATCTGGAAAAGCGATGATTTGATCCTGAAGAGATCGAATCGGGCCGGACCGGTGCAGAAAAAGAGCGCTTCACTCACGGGGAGGTAAAAAAGCCTGTATTTTTTCCGGCTTTTTTGACATGCAAAGGGATGAATACAATAGCAGATCCCTTTTTTGTTTGAGCGATTCCCGAATTTGTGGAGGAGGTCCCCGTGAAAAATGAGTTCACCACCCTTCGGATACTAGTGGACGGCGATATCGCCGTGATCCGCATTCATCCTCCGCCCCTGAATCAGATATCGGCATTGCTGATCGAGGAGATGCGCCAGGCGTTTGAGCGGGTTCATGAGGATCCGGAGGTGAAGGGGATCGTCCTCACCGGCTCCGGGTCCGATTTCATTTCCGGCATGGATATTTCCTGGGCCCCGAGCCTGGAGAGCAAGGCGGATTGTCTGGACCAGATCGCCTCGGGCCATGAGTTGATCGGTTTAATTGAGAGAGGCCCCAAACCGGTGGTGGCGGCGATGAACGGGAACTGCTCACGAGGCGCATTGGAGATCGCCATGGGCTGCCATTACCGCATCGGAGTGAAGGGCGCCCGGTTGGGCATGCTGGAGGTTCGGTTCGGGCTGATCCCCATGATGGGCGGCACCCAGCGACTCCCCAGACTGGTGGGGATGGAAAAGGCGCTGGAGATGATTACCGAGGCCCGGGACATTCCGGTGGAAGAGGCCGGGAAATCGGGGCTGATCGATGAAACCGCCCCCGCCGAGGAATTGGCGGCCCGGGCCGAAAGTGCGGTTCGCCAGTTCATTCTGGGCCGTATCCATTTCCGCTTCTGCATGACCTCGGGCAGGTCCGACAAGCTGCCGACGGAAGCGGAAAAAGCCCGCATAACAGAAGAATGCCGGAAGCGCCTGGTCCAGTCGGGCAAAGGGTATATCGCTCCTTTCAAGGCCCTGGAGGCGATGGCGAACGGATTGAGCCCGAATTTCGGCGCCGACCTCGAACGGGAGGCCGACTGCTTCTGCGACTGCGCCCTGTCTCCGGATTCCAGAAATCTGATTACCCTTTATCTGAATACCCGAAACGCCGGCGCCTTTTCCGCCATCCACGGCGGAATGTCCAAAAAAATCCGCACCGTCGGTATTCTGGGCGGCGGGGATATGGGGTCGGGGATCGCCGCCTTGCTTCTGGAGCGGGGAATGGAGGTCCGGTTATGGGACGACCACGAAGCCGGGCTTCGCAGAGGCATGGCCGCTGTTCACCACCGGTTCGGTCGGGCCTTGCGAAAGGGGCGTATCTCCACGCGGCAGGCGGAGGTTCTGCTCAGGGATCGGCTGAAAGGGTCCATCTCCTTAGGGGATTTTGAAGGGATCGATCTGGCCCTCGATACCGGATGGGACGCCTTGTCGGTGAAACGGAACCTCTTTCAGCGTCTGGAGGCGGCCTGCGGAGAAGACACCCTGCTGGCGGTCTGCGCCTCGGCCGTTCCCCTGGGTCCCATCGCTTCGGTCCTGGAACGGCCGGATCGGCTGATCGGGCTGCGGTTTTTCAAACCCCCGGACCGGATTCGCCTTCTCGAGGTTTCCCGAACCGCCATAACCCCGGATGAGGTCTTGGCCACGGTGCTGAAGTTCGCCCGAAAGATGCGCAAGGTGCCGGTGGTGGTCAACGACGGGCCGGGCGGGTTCACCTACCGGCAGGTCCTGACCATGATCAATGAACTCGGGTTCCTGGTCTCCGAAGGGGTGAATCCCTTCAGCATCGACCGTGCGGCCACCGAATTCGGTCTGCCCATCGGAATCGCTCAGATGAGCGATCTGATCGGCATGGACGAGGTGGTGAAGGCGAGCCGCTGTCTTTCCGATACACTGGGGGAGACCTGGCCCCTGCCGCCGATCTTCGACCGGCTTTACGCCACCGGCTGCTACGGCCGGAAAACCGGCTCGGGATGGTATGACTACGGGTCCGACCGCCCGACCCTCAATTTTGAATACCTTCAGGTGGTCAAAGCCCATTTAAAGGATCTGGGGATCTCCCCCAAAGCCATGACCGAGACGGAGATCCTGAATCAGCTCCTGGCCCGGTCCCTGAACGAAGGAGTGCGGATGATGGAAGAAGGGTTTTCGGACCGGCCCGGCGATCTGGACATGGCCATGGTTTACGGCGCCGGTTTTCCGCCCTACCGCGGCGGCATCTTCCGGTATGCGGATGATGCGGGGATGTTCAACATTCATGAAACCCTGGTGGCGCTGGCCGCGGAAAAGGGCCCCCGCTTTCAGCCGGCCGATCAGGTGAGAGAGATGGCCCGGTCGGGGCAGCGCTTTTATTCGGACTGAACCTGAATCGACTGAACGTACCTGAACTGAACAGGGAGGACACACTGTATGGACTTTTTTTTCGAACCCGGGGGAATCGCCCTGGTCGGTGCCACCGCTACCCCCGCCAAAGGGGGATATGCCATACTCAAAAATCTCATGACCGGTTTCGACGGCGGTATCTATCCGGTGAATCCCCGGTATCCAGAGATCGAAGGGCTGCCCTGCTACGGCTCGGTGTCCCAGGCGCCCGACCCGGTGGACCTGGCCATCGTCTTTGTGCCGGCCCGTCTGGTGCCCGGGGTCATTCGGGACTGCGCGGATCGGGGGATTCGGGGGGTCATGATCGAATCGGGCGGGTTCGCCGAAAGCGGCGAACAGGGTAAAGCGCTTCAGGAGGAGGTGGCCGACATCGCCAAGGCCGCCGGTATCCGCCTCTGGGGCCCCAACTGCATGGGGCTGGTGGATGCCAAAAAAAGGCGGATCTTCTCTTTTGTCACCCCCACCATCTGGAATGATCTGGAAACCGGCGAGGTGTCCCTCATCGTCCAAAGCGGCATGCTCTCCGGCGCTTTTTTGATCGACAGCATGACCCACGGAACCATGGGCATCTCCAAGGTCTGCTCCATCGGCAACAAGATGGATGTGGACGAATGCGAACTCCTTAAATACCTGATCGATGATCCGGACACCGGCGCCATCGGCCTCTATCTTGAAGCCATCCCCGAGGGGCGGCGGTTCATCGAAATCTGCCGCCGCTCCCCCAAGCCGATCGTGGTGCTCAAGGGCGGGCGAAGCCCCAAGGGCGCCGCCGCGGCCCGAAGCCACACGGCCAGCCTGGCCGGCGACAACCGGGTGGTGGCCGGGGCCCTGGCCCAGGCCGGGGTGATTCAAGCCCGGGACTTCAAGCAGATGATGGATATCTGTCGGGCCCTGTCCATGTATCCCGATATCCAAACCGATGGCCCGGGACGGGTGGCGGTGCTGACCTATACCGGCGGCGCCGGAATCGTTTCCGCCGATTTTATCGATGAAATGGCCCTGGAACTGGCGAATCTTTCTCCGATAACCCGGGAAGCGCTGAAATCGGTGTTTCCCGACTGGATGCCGGTGTCCAATCCGGTGGATCTCTGGCCCGCAGTGGAACGAAACGGGGCGGAAGCGGCATTCGGCGCCGCGGTCGAGGCGGTGTGCGCCGATCCGGGGGTGGATGCGGTGTTTCTGCACGCCTTTGCCGGCGGGTTCGCCCTGGACCCCAATATCGAGTTCCTGGCCGGGGTGGCCAAATCCGCCGGAAAACCCCTTTTCTGCTGGCTTCTGGGAGACGCACCGGATGCCAGGGACTTCCAGGTCCAGGCCCAGGCATTGGGGGCGCCGGTGTACCGGGAGGTCCATCGGGCCCTGGAATGCATGGAGGCGGTGTTTGTTCGAAAGCGCATGTCGGAAACCAGGGTCCCCGCATTTCCGTCCGGGGAACCCCTTTCGTTGGATTCGGAAGCGGTTTCGTTGATCGAAACCGGCAACGGGGTCCTGGATGAATATGACTCCAAAAAGGTGCTTCGGGCCGCCGGCATGCCGGTGGTGACGGAAAGGGTCGTGAAATCCGCGCAGGAGGCCGCTGAGTCGGCAGCCCGCCTTGGATTTCCGGTGGTGATGAAGGGGTTGGTCCCCGGCGGTATTCACAAGACCGAATCCGGCCTGGTGCGGTTGGGCATCGATTCGGCCGAGGCCGCGGTCCGCGGTTACGATGAACTCAGCCGAATCATGGGAGAAATCGGGGGCGAATCCGGGGGGAAAACCGCAAAGGTCCTGATTCAGCAACAGGTGGAAGCGGGGCTGGAGCTGATCGCCGGGTTTCTTCGAGACCCCCAGTTCGGGCCCTGTGTGATGATCGGCTTCGGCGGGGTCCTGGCCGAGGTGCTGAACGACGTGGTCTTCGGGGTGGCGCCCCTGAGCCGGGAGGAAGCCCTTCATCTGCTGGATCGGCTCAAAAGCCGCCGGCTCCTCGACGGCTACCGCGGTTCGCCTGCGGCCGACCGGGAAGCCCTGGCCGATATCCTCACCTCACTGGGCGGATTGGGATCGGCCTGCCCGGGTATTCGGGAGATCGACATCAATCCGCTCATCCTCAGCCGGGGAAAGCCGGTGGCGGTGGACGCCACCCTGATTCTGAAACCATAATCATAGACGGCGGCGGCCGGAATCAGAAATTCCGGCCGCCGATGACCCGTCGAAGGAGTTTGTCCAGGTCCTTGATCTGAAAGGGTTTGGCGATTCGGCCGACGAATCCCCACTGTTCATAGTGGTAGACCAGGTCGTCGGTGGCATATCCGCTGGAGACGACGGCCCGAATCTCCGGATCGATTTCCCGAAGTTTTTCCAGGGCCTCTTTTCCGCCCATGGCGCCGGGAACCGTCAGGTCGAGAATCACCGCATCATACGGGTCTTCGGATTCCAGGGCCGATATGTAAGCGGCCACCGCTTCTTCGCCGTTGGCGGTCGTGTCGGTGCGGTATTCCAGAAATTCCAGCATCTGAGAAACCAGGTCCCGGATCATTTCTTCGTCATCCATCAGGAGAACCCGCCGGTTTTTAAGGGAGGGGTTCCCCGTGGAGGCGGATTTCGAATCGGTTCCCTCCACCTCGGTAGCGGGCAAAAAGATGAAGACGGTGGTGCCGACCCCCTCTTTGGACTCCACCTGAATGTGGCCGCCGTGCTTTTTGATGATGGCGTGGGAAATGGGCAGGCCGAAACCCATACCCTTCTGGGAACCGCGTCGTTTGGTGGAAAAATAGGGGTCGAAAATGGCTGCCAGGTTTTCCCGGGGAATGCCGAGCCCCTCGTCCCGAACGGCGATTTTGACGTACTTGCCTTCCTCTATAAAGGCCAGGGGTTCGTCATTGCCGTCGGAAACCTCGATGTTCTCGGCGCCGATTCGAATGGTGCCGCCCCGGGGCATGGCGTCGATGGCGTTCAGGGCGATGTGGTTGAGGACCTGATTCATCTGCTCCGAATCGATTTCCACCTTCCACAGGTCTCCGGGGATGTCGTAGGAACACGCCGCGGAGGAGCCGGTGATCGCCAGCCCCACGGCGTTTTCCACGATATTCCGCAGGGAGGTCACCTTTTTGACCGGTTTTCCGCCGGATGAGAAGGTGGTAAACTTCTGGGTCAGGTTTTTGGCCCGCATGGAGGCCTTTTCCGCCTCTCCCAGCCATCGGGCGATGTCGCTTTCCGGCGCCACCGCCATTTGAGACAGGTTGATGTTGCCCATGATGACCGAGAGCAGATTGTTGAAATCATGCGCGATGCCGCCTGCCAGAATGCCGACCGCCTCCAGCTTTTTGGTCTTCAGGAGCTCGTCGCCGATCTGCTTTCGGTGGGTGATGTCCTCGGCGGTGATCATATCGGTATCCCGGCCGGCCCGGGCCACCCGGAACAGGATCGTCTTGATGGCGCCGTCTTTGCAGCGGATATCGAACTCCAGCGGATTGGGCTCCCCGGACGGGGCGTTCTGAAGTCCGGCCGACCATTTTTCCCGGGCATCCCGGCGATAGGCGGGATCGGGGTAGAGTTTTGTAAACCAGGTCTCCAGGTCGCGCAGTTCCGTGGCGGTATACCCGAACACCTCGGTGAACTTCCGATTGGCGTACAGGAACCCGCCTCTTTTATCCACGATATAGGTGGGAAAGGGGGAGGCTTCCACCATCAGCCGGAACCGCTCTTCGCTCTTGCGAAGCCGTTCATCCATTTCGGCCCGGTGCAGGGCCATATCGATGGCGATGGTGAGCTGCCTCGGATCCAGGGGTTTCAGAAGATATCCGGCCGGGTCCACCTGTTTGGCCCGGGTCAACAGGTCGTCATCCGTAAAGGCGGTGCTGAAGATGACCGGGATGCGCCACTGCATTCGAATCCGTTCGGCGGTTTCGATGCCGTCCCATTGCCCGTCCAGGGAAATGTCCATCAGAATCATATCCGGCCGGGATTTTGCAATGCTTTCAAAGGCCTTTTCACCGGAGGTCTCCATGGCGCAGACGGTATACCCCATCTGCTCCAGCAGGGTTTTCATGTACATGGAGACGATGTACTCGTCTTCGACGATCATGATGTTGGCTTTGGACATTCTGATGCTCTCTTTACCGGTATTTTAAGGTTGGGGGGCCGCTTCTCCGGGTGCCGGCCTCTGTTCCACGGGCCCTTGACGCCCCGGTTCTTCCCCCTCCCCGGGCTGCAGCGTTTCCTCGATCTCTTCTAAAGTTTCCCTCAGTTCGCCCATCTCTTCCAGGGCTTTCTCCCGCGGTTTTTTCTTCAGCGGGATATCCCGCGCCTCCTGTATGCCGGGCCGCTGTCGAATCCGGTCGAACCTTTCCGACAGCCGTTCATCCAGCCTCTGAAGCGCCTCCTCGAGAGTGCGGTCCATTACCACCAGGTCGCCCTGGCTGACGATGATCCGCCGAAGTTCCGGGATTTTCAGGCGATACGCCGACTCCAGGTAGATCGGCTGCACATAGAGAATGGAATCTCCGATGGGCAGCACGATCATCTTTCCGAAAAGGACCCTGGAGCCGGCCTGGTCCCAGAGGGTCAGCTCCTGGGCGATGGCGGTGTCCTGGTTGATGAGGGCGATGATCTGCGCAGGCCCGAAGACCTGTTCCCCCTTTGGAAAGCTGTAGACAAAGATTTTTCCGTAATTTTCTTCATCGCACCCAACAATCACCAGGGACCTCAGGTTGTCTCTGCGTGCCGGACTCATGGGGCTGACCAGAATAAATTCCTGCTTCTCGGGATTCAGAAGGTTGAGGGTCAGATAATAGGGCAGGAGAGGGCCGTAGTTCATCTCGATAAATTCCCAGTCATCCTCCTCCTGATAAAAGAGGATGGGATTGATCTGATGATACCGGCTAAACATCGACATCTGAACCGTAAAATACTGCTGGGGGTACCGAACGTGCTTTCGAAGCTCCGGAGGCATCTCCTCCATATCTTTGAGCAGGCCCGGGTAGGTCCGCCGGTAGGCCTGGACAATCGGATCGGCGGGGTTGGAGATATAATATTGGATATCGCCGTTATACGCATCCACCACGATTTTGACCGAATTGCGGATGTAATTGAAATCCAGGTCCCCGAACATTCTTTTGTCGAGTTCGGTATCATAAGGCTGGGCATAGGGGTAATTATTCGACAGGGTGTAGGCGTCCTGAATCCAGAAAAGGCCGTCGGAGGTGGTGACGATATAGGGGTCGTCTTCCAGAAGGAAAAAGGGGGTGATGATCTGAATGGCCCGAACGAAATTCTGGCGGAAAATAATCCGGCTTTCGGAAGTGGTTTTGGTGGTAAAGAAGATGTTCCGGTCCCCGAAATAGAAGGCGAACAGGATTTTCCGCAGGATGGAATCGAGCGGCACACCGCCGCCCCCGGTGTAATCGGTCATAATATTGGTGTTGCCCTGAGGGTGGTCGATCTCACCGATCTCATTGGGGGCGATCACATACTGGTAGTTTCCTTCCCCGTAATAGATGCCGGGCCGTCCCACTTCCACGCCGAAATCGGACTGGATGGGAATGTCCCGTATAAACCAGGTGATCGGTTCGTCGCCTCCCTGAACCGCAGGGGTCATGACCACCCCGTAGCCGTGGGTATACTGAAGCCGGCTGTTGACCCAGCTCTGCCGGGCGGAGGGCGGCAGCTTTTCGGTATTCAGCTCCCGGGCCGCCAGATAGACCTGCTGGTATATCCCCTCCACGGTGTAGCGGTCCACATCGACGTTGGGAAACTCGTAATAGGGCCTGAACCCCTGAAGCTGGTTGTAGACATTGCCCAACAATTCCCGGTCCCACACCGGTACATTGTGAAGGGTCTCCTGAACCGCCAGATTGGTTTTGTATTCGGGGTTCCGAACGATGTCATAGTCCCGGGTTTCCACCTGGTCCAACCGGAACGCCTTGAGGGTGGCTTCGATGCTGTTTTCAATAAAGGGGCGCTCCCGTATGGCTTCATTGGGCAGGACCCAGAATTTTTGCACCGCGCTGGTGAGCACGGTGGTGTGGCGCAGACCCAGCATCAGCAAGAGGAGGGCCACGGAAACGACCATGAATTTGAGGCCCCTTCGCCGGTGAATGAAGTATATTGTTGAACAGGCAGCGGTCAGAAAAGTGACCATGGAAGCCCAGATCAGGGGCAGAATGATCCGCATTTCTATAAAGCCGGGCCCGAAAAACCGCGGCATGTGGCTGTCGGTGTACAGCAGGCCGATGGTTTCCAGGTAGAACCACCAGGCCTGGAGCAGAATGACCACCGCCCCGATCAGGGTTAAATGGACTTTCGCACGTTTCGGAAGCCCTGTGCTCTCTGAACAGAGAAGCCGGTTTTCTGCAAAATAGAGAAAAAGAACCGCCAGAAAGAGGATGGAAAAACTGATCAGGAGCACCCACTGAAGGAAGGTATAGATGGGATATGCGAACAGATAATAGGCGATATCTCTGCCGTAAGCCGGGTCGGCTACGCCCGCACCGGGCGCCAGAAGATACCCGAAAAAGAAAAGCAGCCCCTCTTCCCATTTTTTAAAAAAGGGAATGGCGATCGGGATGGCCAGAAGCAGGGACAGCGGGGTATAGACCTTCATGGACCCGGTTTGAAAGTGGATCAGCAGCCGCTGAAATCTTTTCTGTCGGCCGAACTCCCGGGGTTCGCAATAGCCGCTCGCAAGCCCCAGAAACCGGGAGGCGATCCAGAAATTGAGAAAAAAGATCAGAAAAAAGAAGACCACCACCGCCCCGAAGATCAGATAGCGGTAAGTGAGCCGAAGGATATAGTAAGCCTCGTAATCTTTGGAATCAAACCACCAGAGGTTGACGAGAAAATCGAGAAAGACGAAGACGAAGACCAGATAGGCGATACCCAGACCCAGGGCGAGGATTGCAAAAAGAATCAGCCAGCGCAACCATTTCGGCATTCTGTTTCTCCTTTAGACATTCAAAAAGATCCGGGGCTCAAAGCGGTTTCCGGTTTCGGAAGACCACGCTGCCCGGCTGAAATTACTGAGAAATCATCTCTAAATCGTATCAAAGGCCCGGTCTATTTTCAAGAGAATTCATTAGGCGGCGTTTTGAACCGGGCGCGGACGGCCCGGTCCGGATGAGAACATCCTGAGGCGACCGTCCGTCATCGGGTCGGTTCGAGGATCATTTTTTTTTGGCTGTTGATATAGGATTTCATTCGGGCCTTGAGGGTCCGTTCCTCGCCGAAGATGTTGGCAAGAAACACCTGGTCGCCCTCGGTCCGCACCTCTTCCACATTTTCAAGAATCATGGTTTCCCGGCCGCTTTCCAGCAGGTAGGCGTTGATGTCGCACATGGATGGCTTCCCCTTTCGGTGGATAATGGGTGTTAACAAAATGCTCATAAAATATAATGCCGCCCCTCGGCGGATGCAAGCCGCACGGCCCGAGACCGGGGCCGCTCAGTTCTTGAACACCCCCCGCAGAAACGCCGCCGCCGCCGCTGCGGCCACCAGTTTCCAGAAAAGCCCCTCGGCCCCTTCTCCATGCAGGATTGCGGCCGAAACCATCAGCCCGGCGCTCAAGACCATCCAGGCGAACCGGTCCACCGACCGCACCAGCCGTTCCAGGATCCGCCGGTATTCCGACGGCGGTTCGGCGCGGATCGACCATCGGCTTTTTCGGGCCTCGCTCAATAAGTGATCCAGATGTTCGGGCAGTTCAAACAGGGTGCGGGTGTAGTTGAGGATACGGCTCAAAATTTCCCCCAGGTCCTTTTGAAGCGCCTCCCGGGCGTAGCGGCGGGCGAACGGGAGGGTCTTGGTCCAGACGTCGAAATCGGGATCGAGATGGGCGGCCATGCCCGAGAGAATGCCGAGGGCCCGAAACACGAAGAGCATGTCGGCCTGGACCTGAAACGGGGCCGCCTGAATCACGTCCCGGTATTCCCGCATGAAATACCGGGCCTCCTTCCTGGCGATCTCTCTGAAGTCGCCCACCCGCACCCCCCAGAAACGCTGGAACAGGGCTTCATGGGCTTCCTCCAGGCGCTTCAGGTCGGCCCCGGGAAGCAGGGCCCCGGCATGAACGAAGGACTGGACGATCAGATGGGAATCCTGAGTGCCCAGGCCCACCGCATATTCCCGAAGCGCGGTTCGCAGCCGTTCCGGGATATGGGCGGTCATGCCGAAGTCGACGAAGACGATCTGAAAAGGCCGGTCCGGGCGGTGGGGGGGCGGTTCTCCGGGGGCGAATCCGGTGACGCCCTCGGCCGATTCTTCTGGCGCGGGCAGGGGCCGAACGAAGAGATTGCCGGGGTGCGGGTCCACATGGACGAAGTGGGTCTCAAAAACCTGGCGCATGAAGAGATTGTAGAGCCGGTCGGCCACCTCGGGCGGGGATATGCCGGCGGCTTGAATGGCGGCCACATCCCCGATTTTGATATAGCCGACATTTTCCAGGGTCAGGATGCGGCGGCCGGAAAAATCCCAGTAGACCCGGGGGATGTAGAGGCGGGAATCGTCGGCGAAATCCTCGGCCAACCGCTCCGCGTTTCGCCCCTCGGCCGAAAAATCGAGTTCCGCCCGGGTGATGGTGCTGAACTCTTCGAAAACCCAGTCGAGGTCGGCCCGCTCCCGGACCCGCCGAAACAGTTTCAGCCACCGAAAGGCCAGGTCCACCGCGGCCAGGTCGGTCTCCACCAGCACCCCGATGCCGGGCCGCATGACCTTGGCCACCGCATCCTCCCCCGAGGGCAGGACCACCCGATGGGCCTGGGCCAGGGAGGCCGCGCCCAGAGGCATCGGGAAAATATGCCGGAACACCTCGCCGGCGGGTCGGCCGAAATCGGCTTCGATCTGGGCGAGGATCGCCTCAAAAGGTTCGGGGGGAACTTCGTCCTGAAGTCCGGCCAGTTCCCGGGTCACCTCCACCGGCAGGATGTCCGCCCGGATGGATAGAAACTGGCCCAGCTTGATCATGACCCCTCCCATTTCCACAGCCAGGCTTCGGAACCGCCTGGCGGTCCGTCGCCACCGGTCCAGGGCCGGGGTGCGAAACCACCGGAGCACCGGCCGGTTCAGAAAAATGTCCCACCAGAGAAGTTCCAGAAAGATCTTGAGGAAAAACCATCGCACCCGGCGGTACCGTTTCTGGTCGATCGAGGATGCCGCGGACCGCGGATCCATCTTATTTCCTCTGTCAGGTGGTGCAGGTTTTGCCGTCCCGGGCGGCTTTTTCCGCTCCTCGGGCGAGCCATTTCAGGACTCTGCTTAGAAGGCCGGGGCGGGATCGGGTCTTTTCAGGGGATTTGTCAGACGTCCTCTCGTTTTTGGAATCCATCGGTTTCTCCTTGGGCATGCAGGGATCAAAAAGCGCCCCGGGGTTCTTCGGTTCAGGCCGAATACCGGGGCGCATTGCAGATGTCGGCCAGGGCCCGGGCCGCTTCGTCCAGCTGCTGTGTGGACAGATAAATGTGCGGCGAAAGCCGAACCCTGCCCAGCCGCTCGGCCGCCACGATTCGGCGGGCCTTGAGCCCGGCCAGAATGCGACCGGCCGGAACCCCTTCCTTATCGCAGACCGTGATGCCGGTGGGATGGTCCGAAAACCGATCCGCGTAGATTTGAAAACCGAGCTGTTTCAGCTGGTGATTGAGGTAGTCGGTCAGCTCGAAAATGCGCTTTCGCACCGTTTCAAAGCCGATGTTGTACAAAAATTCGAGGGAGGCCAGAAAATAGGCCCAGTCATTGAGGCTGGGGGAGGAGAAAGTGAACCGGTCCGCATCGGGTTTGAGGTCGTCTTTGTAGGGCAGGTATTCCTCCGCATCCACCACCGAATCGGTGCCGATAAAGATCGGTTCGAGGTCGGCCAGTTTTTCCTTCCGGATATAGACCGCCCCCAGTCCCACCGGCCCCATCAGCCATTTCCAGGCGGAAAACGCCATGTAGTCGATGTGCATCTTTTCGACATCCAGCGGCTGCATGCCCACGCCCTGGGCCCCGTCCACAACGAAGGTGATTCCCCGGTCTTTGCAGAGTGCGCCGATTTCCGCCAGGGGCAGGGGCATGCCGGTGCACCAATGGACCGCCGAAACGGAGATAATCCGGGTGCGGTCGGTGACCTGTTCGCGAAGCCCCTTCAGAAAACCGGCCGGATTTTCCCCCATGGGCGCGGTGCGAAGGGTGATTCCCCGTTGGGCCCAGTGGCGCCAGGGATAGACATTGCTGGGGTATTCGTTTTCCAGCAGGATGATCTCCTCCCCCGGTTCCAGGGCGAGTCCGTGGGAGATGAAATTCATCCCCTCGGCCGTGTTGTGGACCAGGGCCACCTCTTCCGGGCCGCAGTGGAGCAGGTCCGCCAAGATGGCCTTGATGCGGGCGCCGATCTTTCCCAGATCAGCGGCCCCGGCCAGCACCCCCCTTCGAGCGTATCCCTCCATTAAGACCGCCATGGCTTCCAGATTGTGTTTTCCGGCCGGGGTGGTGCCGCAGTTGTTGAGCCAAATCATATCCCGGTTCACCGGATAGGCCTCGTAAATCGATTTCCAGTTCATGTTTTCTCCCGATTTAATCATTTTCTAACATTCGCATGACAAAAGTCGACAGGGTATTTGACGACCATGATATGGAAAATAACCTTACATCACAATCAATAAATATTGCGAAAAGCTCAGGAGTCTTGTTATGATGCCGGCAGAACAAAACGACCCTCAGGAAATGGATGAAATGGCCAAAGAACGGATCCTTGTCGTGGACGATGAGGAAGACATCCTCGAACTGGTTCGATACAACCTGTCCGCGGCAGGCTACCGGGTGGTCTGCGCCGAAACCGGAGAGGCGGCGCTCGAGATCGCCCGGAACGATTCTCCGGACCTGATCGTGCTGGACCTGATGCTCCCGGGGATCAGCGGGCTGGAAGTGGCCAAGCTGCTGAAAGATGAAGCGGAGACCCGGGACATCCCCATCATCATGCTGACCGCCAAGGGTGAGGAACGGGATGTGGTCACCGGGCTGGAGCTGGGGGCCGACGACTATGTCACCAAACCCTTCAGCCCCAAAATCCTCAACGCCCGGGTCCGGGCGGTGGTTCGGCGGACCGATAAGGTCCAGCCCGACAAGGCCGCGCTGGTGCGGACCGATGAACTGATTCTGGACCCCGGTCGCCGCAAGGTCTCGGTGCGCGGCAAAGAGGTGGATCTTTCCTATACCGAATTTCAGATTCTGCTGTTTTTGAGCCGACGGCCCGGATGGGTCTTCACCCGGTCCCAGATTGTGGATGCGGTGAGAGGCGACAACTACCCGGTCACCGACCGCAGTGTGGACGTGCAGATCGTGGGGCTGCGCAAAAAACTGGGGGGCTGCGGCAGCTACATCGAGACGGTTCGGGGCGTGGGCTACCGGTTCAAGGAGATTGCATGAAATCCCCCCGTCCCCTTTTCTGGCGGCTCTATCCCTCTTATCTGCTGGTCACGCTGATGGCCCTGCTGGCGATCACCCTCTACAACTCCTATACCCTGGAGCGGTTTTACCTCCGCCAGACCGCCGATGATCTGAGGGCCCGGGCCCGGATTCTGCAAGGACAGGTCCTTCCTCTGCTCACCCCTCTCGACGCCGCCGCCATCGATGCGGTCTGCAAATCCGCCGGACAACGCTCCGGCACCCGGATCACCGTGATTCTTCCCGACGGCCGGGTGGTGGGCGATTCCGAAGAGAATCCAGCGGATATGGCCGACCATTCGGATCGTCCGGAATTCCTCCAGGCCCTGGGGGACCGGGCCGGGAGCGCCATCCGCTACAGCGATACCCTGAATACCCCCATGATGTACGTGGCGGCGGCCATTCAGGAGAGGGGCCGGTCCCTGGCCGTGGTCCGCACCTCATTAGCGGTGGACATCGTCGACCGGAAACAGAAAACCCTTCAATTCCGAAACCTGCTGGTGGGCCTGATCGTGGCCCTGCTGGCCGCCGGGGTGAGCCTCTATATCTCCCGCCGGATCTCCCGCCCCATTGAAGAAATGCGCAAAGGGGCCGAAGCCTTCGCGGCCGGCGATCTCAATTACCGGCTGCCCACCCCGCAATCCCTGGAGATGGTCCGTCTGGCCCGGGCCATGAACCAGATGGCCGCCGACCTGAACAATCGTATCGAAACGGTGATTCGGCAGCGGAACGAATCCGAAGCGGTGCTCTCCAGCATGCTGGAGGGGGTCATCGCGGTGGATCCGGAGGAGCGGGTCCTCAACATCAACCAGGCCGCGGCCCGAATGTTCAAGCGGGACCCCTGGCACCTGGAGGGGCGCTCCATTCAGGAGGTGATTCGAAATCCCGAGCTGCACCGGTTCGTGCGCCGGGCCCTCTCGGAGGAAGGCCCCACCGAAGGGGAGGTGACTCTCTACCTGGAGGGCGAGTGCATCCTGAGCGCCCACAGCTCCCCCCTCTGCGACGCCCAGGACCACCGCCTGGGGACGCTGATCGTCTTCCACGACATCACCCGGCTGCGGCAGCTGGAGAACATGCGCCGGGATTTCGCCGCCAATGTCTCCCACGAGATCAAGACCCCGCTCACCGCCATCAAGGGATTCGTGGAAACCCTGCGGGACGGGGCCAAGGACAATCCGGCCGAGGCAGAGCGGTTTTTAGAAATTATCGACACCCACGTCAATCGGCTCACCGCCATTATCGAAGACCTCATGAAGCTATCCGAGATCGAGCAGAAGGGCCAGCGCGGGATCGCCCTTCAGAGCGAGCGGATCAAACCGGTTATCGACGGCGCCGTGGAGGTATGCCGCACCGCAGCCGAGCAAAAGGAGATTACCCTCGAGGTCGACTGCCCGTCCGACCTGACCGCCCGGATCAACCCGCCCTTTCTGGAGCAGGCGGTGGTGAACCTGGTGGAAAACGCCGTCAAGTATAGTCGGGAAGGGAGTGCGGTAGAGATCTCCGCCGAAAAATCCGGAGAAGAGGTGGTAATTCGGGTTCTGGATCAGGGCATGGGTGTGCCGGCCGAACACCTGCCGCGGCTTTTCGAACGCTTCTACCGAGTGGATAAATCCCGTAACCGCAAACAGGGCGGCACCGGCCTCGGCCTGGCCATCGTCAAGCACATCGTCCAGGCCCACGGCGGCCGGGTGGAGGTGGAGAGTACAGTGGGGAAGGGGAGTGTGTTTTCGGTGTATTTGCCGGGGTGAGGGTCTGAACCGCTATTTCCTGCGTGATGGCCGTGTTCTGCCCGCACTGAATTGGCGGTTAAGTCTCCGCCTTCAAAAGATTCGGTTCACTTCCAAGGGTATGAAAATTGCTGTTGCAGGGTTTATTGATCCCTTTTCACTTCTTTGAGTATTTCCCTGAACGCGTCCAACCCTTCGCAGATCAGGGCTTGCTTGAACAGGTCCCTCATTTGTTGGGGGTCATCTATGGTATCGATTTTAAAAAGAATATCCTCAGGCATTTCATGAAAACGGCCTTCAATTAAATCCAGCAGCATCTCTTTTCTACCCTCTTTCCTACCCTCTTTTCTGGCCAGTCTTTCTATGCTGGTTACGTATGGCATTTTCTTTTCCTCCATGAGTTGAAGGACATCGAACCTAAACGCGATTTCCAGATCTTCCGGCAAGGTGATCAACCAGTCAATAAACCGGAAAAGCTCCAGAATGTCCTTTTTATCGTATCCCCGCTCTATGAGCAGGCGGACCAGGCGCAGCTTCCACTCTTTTCGCGCCGGCCCCTGTTTTTCGGATCGGGCCTTGAGGTGGGCCATGACCACGACCGCGAATGGATTGGGATCCTTTTCCAATTTACCCCAATTCGATCCGAAATCCAATATTTTTACCGTGGGAAACCGAAACAAAATTTCACAGCCCCACCGCTCGCGCCGGTATTCGAACGGCCTGCGGGACGGGGCGTCATCCGTCAAAACTGCAAGACTAACGACCTCTACGTCGTATCGATCGAAGATTCGGTAATAATAAACGAACATGCGCTTTTCAAAAGCCGCATCCGGATATCCTTGCACCTCGATGTGGATCAAAAGCCAGGTCTCCCGGCCATTTCGCAAATGGACTTTGACCAGTTTGTCTGCATATCGACGGCCTATCTCTGAGTCCCGGACGATTTTTTCCAGCTCTTTGTCCAGGAATTCATATTTCTTTTTCCAATCGATTTCAGCGTGAATTCTCGGGAAACAAAATCGCATGAACGCCTCGAAGTATACCTCCAGGGCTTCCTTCCAGGGGCTGTCGAAATCGTTGTTGGATTTTTCAGGAGTGGTCATTCAACTGTTCGCCGGGGATAGGAAATTTTGAGATAGAGGGCTCGTGATCGCCGGTTTTTTTGCATATAATCCTATATTCTCTGATCTCATCTGGCCGCACGAGAGCGTGTCCGGAACCGAGGATCAATAAGCTGATTGAATGGAAAGACGTCTTTACTCCCGCTTCAAGAAAACCGAGATCCAATAGGATAATTTAAGATAGTGGGTCAGGGGGTGATGGGCGCGGTCGATGGTGTTGATGATGCCGCGGACCCCTGCGTACAGCACGAATGTCAGCCCGATAAAGATGAGAAAGCTGAACAGCCAGTGCCAGAACTGGGGGGCGGTGGGTTTGAACAGGTTCTGAAGGAAGGGGTTGTCCACAATAAACAGGTTCATGCCGAGGAAGCCGGTCAGGACCGTCAGCGGCAGAAACAAGGCGCCCATCAGGGTGAGATAATACATCTGGGTATTGGCCGATCGCTCCTGGGTGATCCCCACATACTCATACAGCTCCTTGATCTCTTCTCGAAGCTCCTCCAGATCGGTGTTGAGCCGCATCATTCGCACCATCTGATGGTACATCTCGATCCCCTGGTCCTGGGGGGTGACTTCGGAAAACCAGAGCCGGTTGATAAACCGGATGTAGGCCCCGTGGAGGGTTTCCACATCGGCGGCGATGGCGTCGAGGTCTTTTCGGTCCCCGCGGCGGGTCGCTTTTTCCAGGCCCTTGATTCGCCGGCTGATGTCGGTCACCGATTCGGAGAACCGCAGGATGCTGGCCCGTTGGGCCAGCACCAGGACCGCCAACTGGGCGTACTGGCGGCGCATGTGCTGGCGGAGAATGTGGGTGGGGAACCAGCCCCGGTTCGTGAGGCAGGTAAATCCATAGCGGCTGATGCCGTAGAGGGTGCCCCATTCGGTCCATCGCTCGTAGGTGGCCTCCTCTATCAGGCGGTGCTTCATGCGGAAATGCTGGCAGGTGGGGGATCTTCCGTCCATGAAGACGAACTGGAACCAGGTGTCCGAATCTTCGTAGGCATACCGGTTCTGATCCGGATCCCGGTGGGTGAGCACCTCGGAGACTTCGTCCGAGCCGTACCAACAGACGGTGTACATGCGATCGTCGACGGTGGGTTTATAGAGAAACCGGTTTTTGGATTCCTTGAACCGGGCCGGATCGGTGGTGAAGTTTTCTCCGAGGAGGTGGTCGATATAGGCGGCCACCACCGGATGGGGTTTTCTGAACCGTTCTTCGTCAAAATCTTCGGTAAGGGTTTCATTGCCCATTTGAAAAAAAACGGTTTCCGGTAAAAAGGCTCCTTGTGTCCCTTCTTTGCCGGTATTTTCATCCAGAAACTGGGGGTAGATCCGGCGTCCGTAATCGTTCATCAGCAGGATGTCTTCCATGGCCGGATACCGGGTATTGACCAGTTCCAGGGAAAGAATCCCGATCCGGGTATCGAAAATGCGCAGGGCGATGTGGCGGATATCCAGCCGGTAGGGTTCGGACCGGTCCTTGATATGAATGGTGAATTCTCCCGTTTCGGTCTCCTTTGGGGTGAAATAGCGGATAAAGGGCAGGGCCGCGTCTTCCTTTCGGCTGAACAGGGCGCTGCGGATGAAGGGGTGGTAATAAACGTACTCGCTGTATTTGAGGTTGCTTTCTTCGGGTGAAAAGAATCTCTCCCGCCATTGCGGCGACAGAGCCCGGGTCACCGATTCCATGAAGCCCGCCGATTTTTCAGGGGTTCGGTTTTCAAGGGTGAAGGGGAACAGAAACAGGTGGTGAGAGAGAATCGGCTTCGAATTCATCGGAGACTCCTTTGGGGATTGTGCCCAATGTTCAGTTTTTCTTGGTATTGTTCAGGGTCGATTTCAGCAGATCGAGTTCCACATCCTCTCGCCGCTTGCCGTATTTGACGCGGGTGTGGATCAGCATCTTTTGAATTTTCCGGAGGGGCACATCGAAGGTTCGGGGGGCGATGGTGTGCAGATCGAAGGGGGCGCTGACGTTTCCCCGAATCAGCAGCCGAATGTAGGCCCGCCAGTTGGGAAGCCCCATCAGATCTGCAGGCGAGACCACCTGGCCGAACTCTTTTCCGAGCATTTCCGCGTCGTCCGAGCCCACCCGGAAACTGGCCAGGGTACCCACATTCCCCAGAATGCTGCGAATGATCGGCTCCGGCAGCTGGCTCACATACTGGTTGGTGACGGTCAGGGACAGGCCGTACTTCCGGGCTTCCGAGAGAATAGTCACAAAGGATCGGGTGGCCAGATTCTGAAATTCATCGACATATAAAAAGAAATTCTTCAGATCAAACCGTTCTTCGTTGCGGGCGCCGGTTCGGCTGAGGGCCGCCGCCAGGAGTTTGCCGACGATGAGCATCCCCAGAAAATGGCTGTTGGTTTCGCCCAGGATGCCTTTGCGCAGATCCACCAGCAGGATCTTCCCCTGGTCCATCACCTCCCTGAAATCGATGGTGGACCGGCGCTGACCGACGATTCCGCGGATCATGTCGTTGTAGACGAACCGGGTCAGCTTCGATGTGATATAGGGGGCCACATTTCGCAGACTGACATCTCCGCCCGCTGTTTCCGCCTCTTTCCGCCAGAAGTTGACCACATAATCGCTGGTGCACCCCTTGATCAGGTTGCTTCTGAATTCGGCATCCTGGAAAATTCGCGGCACATCCAACACGGTGAAAGGGTCCTCCTGCTCCTGTTCGATCAGCAGATAGAGGGTATTGCGCATGTACATCTCGAACATGGGGCCGCCGCTGGTGGTCAGATCGTACAATGCATCGAACACCTCGATGAGGTAGTTGACGCAGAAATCCTTTTCAAAGGGGGTTTTGTTTTCCAGCAGGTTGATGCCCACCGGAAATTCGTAATTTTTCGGGGTGATGTAAATCAGTTTGTCCTGCTTATGGAAGTGCGCGACCGCGGGGAGCACCGCCTCGATCAGCTCGCCGTGAGGATCGATCAGGCCGACCCCCCGCCCCGCCTCGATGTCCTGAAGGATCATGTTGAGAAACAGGGTCGACTTACCGGTGCCGGTCTGGCCCACCACATAGGTGTGGCGCAGCCGGTCCTGGGTTTCGAACCGGACCTCCCGCCGGTACCGCAGAAAGGTGTGCTCGCCCAGCAGAAGCCCCTCGGTGGGCAGGTCCGAAGGGGCGGCCTTGGAGGTGTACTGCACCGTATTGAGGCCGGGGAACTCCGAGGCCAGGGGAAAGGGCAGGCGAAAGGCGGCGCTGGCCTGGCTCACGTCGAGCAGATACCGCCAGTGAACCCGTTGGGTGTCGGCGGTGGTGGGGATCCAGGGATCGAACCGGAGCTTTTTGAGGTTGCGCAGGGCCGTGGCTGCCTGGGGTTTGTTTCTGGGGATGAACCAGTCGTACCCGCCGATGAAGGGGTCCTCCTTGTCCCATGTAAAAGGTGGTTTGGGGTGGCCGGTGTGTTCGGTGAGGGATGCGCCGAGGACGGTGACCAGCTCATGGGAGATGGGGTGGGAGGAGGCGATCTGGACCCGCTGCAGAAACCCCGCGTCCTGAAGCTGATTCAGTTCCCGGGCGCAGTTCTTGTACAGGGTATTGGCCTGGTTGCGCAGAAAGGGCCGCAGCTTTTCCACGTCCTCGGTAGAGACCAGGCCGAGCTGGGCGTATTTTTCGCAAAGCTGAATCCGCTCTTCAAAATGGATTTCATCGTCGGCGGTCAGGTGATAGGGCCGCATGCAGACGTTGATCATGCAGGGGTGGGATTGCAGCAGCAGGGTCTGGCAGAGCCGCTCCATGTTGCCCAGGTGAAGCGAGTAAGGGAATACGTAATAGATATGGGGGGTCTCGGGGTGGATCGGAGTCGGGGCGGGTTCGGCCGATTCCGGGTCCTCCGGCCCGGTGTGAAACCCCACCGGCTTTGCGGCGATCTTGTGGGTGGAATCGAGGGGGATGAGGTCCTCCCGCCGGACCAGCTCTACCAGATGTTTGATCCTGAAAGGCTCCAGCAGGTTGATCAGTTTTTCATCGGTTTCGATGGGGGCGAATTCGTGAAGGTGGTTGTGAATCTGAAGCAGGCGCAGAAAATAGCGCTCGCATTTGGCGGCGGTCTCGGCCACGGCTTTGCGGGTGGGTTCCCGCACCTGAATCAGAAAGAAGATATGGACCTGGTAAGGGTCCTCCGGGGTGAAATAATAGCGCAGTTCCACGGCGTACCGTGCGGGGAGTTCGAAGAGGCTGTTGATGAAGTCCATCTGCCGGCCCAGCAGGTCCATGGCGAACTCTTCGCGGTTTTTGCGGTGGTCTTCGGGGAGGATGTGAATTCCGTGCAGGTGAATCCCGAAGGTGGCGGCGAAGGTGTTTTTGTCTAGTTTTTCGATGATGCGGGCAAAGGTCATGGCGTCGGCTTTCGGGGGTGCGGCTGGATTGAGGGTTAGTTGAAATCGGGCTCCTTTTTAACGAGTGGGTTCAGGGCGAGGGTCTTTCACCTCGCCCTTTTTGTTTGTACTAAATCCCGAATTCTGGGGGCGGATTATCTCACATTTTTTTGCGATTGGCTATCTTTTTTTCTCTCTTGCTCAAAAATGGCAACTGAAGCGCGATGCAATTTTTAACAAATACATACCTCGAAATAGGCGAGCCTTACGCTCTTTCTCCAACACCGACCTCGACACCCCGGATGGGAACCCCTCTCTGGGGGGTGTCTCGAAATCAGCGAGCCTTACGCTCTTCCTCCAACCTTGAACTCCGCGAAATAGACAGTGACCCGATTCGCCTGCCCATGGGTCTCGAAATCAGCGAGCCTTACGCTCTTCCTCCAACTCGTTTTGGCAATCGTCCTTTGTCTTTTCACCCTCAATGTCTCGAAATCAGCGAGCCTTACGCTCTTCCTCCAACGCAATTGATGTTTAACGGAAGGTACAATAGCGGGAATTCAACCCGTCTCGAAATCAGCGAGCCTTACGCTCTTCCTCCAACGTTGGTCACGAAAATCTTGCTTTCAAAACCGAAAAGTCTCGAAATCAGCGAGCCTTACGCTCTTCCTCCAACTCGGAGGAGTGTCTGTAACTGGACCCATTGTCAGTCAAAATCAGTCTCGAAATCAGCGAGCCTTACGCTCTTCCTCCAACGGAGATCGAGGTGGCTCAGGGCACCGAAAACGTGGAGTGTCTCGAAATCAGCGAGCCTTACGCTCTTCCTCCAACAAAGAGGAAAAGTATAGGGAACTTCGGAAGCCTTTTCTGTCTCGAAATCAGCGAGCCTTACGCTCTTCCTCCAACGAAATTCCTGAGCAATGGAAAAATCTTAATGATCAAATCATTGGTCTCGAAATCAGCGAGCCTTACGCTCTTCCTCCAACACAGAAAGGAGAGTTATGAATGCACTAGTTATCGGAATGTTGGTGTCTCGAAATCAGCGAGCCTTACGCTCTTCCTCCAACCCAACCTCCAGGGCCAGGGTCAAGACCAGTCCCAGAAGTCTCGAAATCAGCGAGCCTTACGCTCTTCCTCCAACTTAGCCGCTGGGGGTGGTGGTATGGACCGTGGTGGCCAGTTGCAAAGTCTCGAAATCAGCGAGCCTTACGCTCTTCCTCCAACAAATTTTGAGATAACTGGAGATGTAGGGGGTCTGCAGAATCAGTCTCGAAATCAGCGAGCCTTACGCTCTTCCTCCAACAACGCGAATGTTCAGGGTCAATCTCAGGGCATTGATTCATCCATTGTCTCGAAATCAGCGAGCCTTACGCTCTTCCTCCAACGCTTCCAAATTTTGGAAGGAGTACAAGCGTTCAGCCTATTACCGTCTCGAAATCAGCGAGCCTTACGCTCTTCCTCCAACCCTTTACTTTTCAGGGCTTCAGGTCGGCGGTTTGAGGAATTTCCGGCCTGATGCCCTGGTAAAATAAACCTGTTTTTCAATGGTTTGCCTCCTTTTTCAATAAAAATGTGGAGAAAGGTATTTTTCAGAAATTCAAAAACCCCGCCCTTTTCGACATCGAAATTTCTAATTATCTGAATTTAATATTAAATTCTTTATGTCAAATGTAGAGAACATATTCGCCTCCGAACAGAAATTTTACTTTCGCGAACTTTTTGCAAAATCCAGAGTTGTGAAATATTAGACTATAATAAGTATTTGAATTTTTTTAATATTTTACTACAAAAATTGTCATTCTTGACAAATTTTGTAAATGTAGAGAATCTCCTCTCCGGAACCCCCATTGCCGGGTTTCTCCTCATTTTTTTGACACCACACCCCTACCACGGGTTGAGCCGAAAATCAACATAAATATAATAAATTACTTATAAAAATTAATAATTTCGGTTTTTTAACCCGGTATCTGAAATGTAGAGAATCTCCGCAGGCTGTCCCCAAAAAATCGGTTTTCAAGTCTCAAAACCATCAAATGCAGAGAACCTCTCTTTGACAAAAATTGTCACCCCCTTTTTCACACACAGGAAAACCCCCGATCCACTTAAACATACATCAGACCCGCATGCTCAAACCCCACCGGTCCCCGGCCCATTTCCTCGGTCTGGCCGATGCACTGCTTACAGAGCCGATAGATTCGGATACTGTCCGTCTTGGGATCGAGCAGCGGCTTCAGCTCTTTTTTCATCTGGGTCAACTTTCGCGCCTTCAGCACGCACTCGAACACCGAATAATTGACCCGAACCCCGTAGCCTTCCAGACACTTGGCGACCTTGTTCCGCCGCCGGTTTTCCACAATGTCGTAGGCCACCACCACCTGAATCATGGGTCAATACCTCCCGATAAACGGCCGGTACCGCTTTTCACCCCGAATATGGTGCATCAGCAGCCGCGCCTGGTGAAAGATAATGTCTTCGGTTTTCCAGTGCTTCTTCCGCCACCGCACGTAGCTCCCCAGCCGCTCCTGTACGTTCTGGACGATCAGCTGCCGGGCGGGCGGGGTGAGCCACCCCTTGGCGTCGGTCTTGAGCGGCTCCTGCCGGTTGAACAGGGCGATTACGGTGCGGTCCACAACGAACTGCCGGAACTCTTCGATCAGATCATACACCAGGGTCGGCTTTTTGCCCTGGGGTTCGTGCAGAAAACTGACATGGAGCGCGGCCCCTGCATCGGCCAGGGCCTGCTGGACCCGGTTGTAGAGGATGCCGTAGCCGTAGTTGAGGGTCGAATTGAACAGATCCCGGGCCCCCTGGGTGACCCGGTTCTGAAACCCGAGTTCGGGCGGCAGTATCTCTTTCAGGGAATTCCAGTAATAGGTGCTGATGTTGCCCTCGATCCCCATGATCCGGTTTCTAAAGGTCTCCCGCGGCTCGTCGTCCCGTTTCTCCGTAATGTTTTTTGCCAGTACGGTCATCTGCTGAATATTGGCCGCCACCACGGCCCCCTTTTCCGGTTCCACCCGCTTCAGGTATTTGTTGAAGTACTTGAGCAGATTGGCCTGGTTTCTCGCCTTTCCCTTCAGGAATTGCCGTGCCAGAAACGGCCCGACTTCAGTGTCCCGGGCCGATATCTGGGCCGAACAGGCCTGAGTGATGCCGAACTGGGGGGTGTAGATCATGGCGAAGGGTTCGCCCCGGCCGGAGAGAAACTCGATGCTGATGTTCCGTTTGCAGCACTGATGGATGCAGTCGGAGCTGAGGGTCACCCCGGGGGAGCTGATCACCAGCCGCTTGAGCCGTTCCTTGGGAATCGAGGCGACCACTACTCCGCGATGCTTGACCGTGAATTTGCGCTGGGTGTATCCGATGAAATGACCGAATTTGGAAACCACCAGCTCCGTTTCGGTCGCCAGTTTCCGGGCGTATTGCTGCCGTTTTTTACCGACCGCCGACTGCACCGACTGGAGGCTCGGTTCCCGGGCGGTATCGGTTTCGGCCGCTTTGGATCGCAAAAACCCGTCATCGATAATCGTCTCGATCAGCCGGTTGCGCTGGGCTTCGGTTTTCTCCCCGATGAATTCCAGAGCCTCCAGGGCGGTTCGGCATGCCTTTTTGGTCTCGATAAACCCCTCGGTCCTTCCCCGGGCGATGAACCGGGAGATTTCATTCAGGATGCGGTTTTCCAGGGTGACGACCTGATGGCTGTCGGGCATCAGTTTGGCGTAGTACCGGCTCACCACGTTCAGGAACCGGTTCGTCCGGGTTACCGCCGCATCCAGGTTTTTCCGGCCCGCCAGGTAGCGGCGAATCCGTTCGACCTTTTCATCCATCCGGTCGTAGTCGATTTTAATCCGGCCTTTGTGGAAGAAGATGCCTATAAAGGGAAACCCGCGTGAAGTGCTGATCACCGGTTCGTCGGCCGGGTTGATCCCCAGGCTCAGCGTATCTTTGAGGAAGGTGCGGACCGCCTCTTCCAGTTCGACCAGCGGTTCCCGGTCCCGGCCCAGAATCACGAGATCATCGGCATAGCGGACGAAGTCAGCCTGGCGGCCGTGAAGAAACTGGTCGAGCTCGTTGAGATAGACGTTGCTCAGCACCGGGCTGAGCACCCCGCCCTGGGGCACCCCGTCGTAGGTGTCTTCCCATCGGTCGTATTTGAGAATGCCCTGGGACAGATAAAGCCGAATGATCCGCAGTACCCCCGGGTCGGTCAACTTGCGGGAAAGAATCTCGATGCACTTCTCGTGGTCGATGGTGTCGAAGAAATCGTCGATATCGATGAGGGCGACCCACCGGCATTTGCGTTTCAGGAAATCCCTTACCCGGCCCACCGCCTTGATGGTTCCCTTGCCCGGCCGGTAGGCATAGGAACAGTTGGAAAACAGTTTGTCGTAGAACGGGACCAGCAGGTCCGCCAGAGCGGTGTGGACGATCTTGTTACGCACCGAGGGCATGCCCAGGTTCCGGTATTCGGATTTGCCCGGTTTTTCCATCCGTGCGTGGCGAAGCGGCTCCGGCACATAGGTGCCCTGGCGGAGTGCTTCCGCCAGCTGCTGAAGGTTTTCCGCCTCGTTTCGGGCGAAATCATCCACGGTGACGCCGTCGACCCCGCCGGCCGATTTTTTCAGTTTAACCCGGTCCCAGGCAGCCTTGAGCCGATCGGATGAGGCGATCTCCTGAAGGGTGGGCGGATTCAATTAAGGCTCCAGGGCCTCCAGGGCCGACAGACTTCGTCTCACAATACGAACCAGAAAATCATATTCCATAACCTCGCCGGGCTCATTATTGACGGGCCGGAAGAGATCCAGCCGGACCGAGTCATTCTCCCACGCTTCCAGGTCCTTTCCCTTCCATACGCCGCAGATCGCGCCGACCTCCACCCCGCCCACCACCAGGTGGAGCTTGCCGAAGAGCACCCCGGCCAGATAGAGCAGGTTGAAAAACCCGCGCCAGGAGGCGTTGAACTCCGTCTGTTCGATCCGGGTCTGCTCCAGAAGAATCGGAAGGACGTTGTCTTCACCCCGCATCATCCGGACCACCTCGTGGTCCCGGGAAATAAAGACCACCTTTCTGCCGACATCCACGAAATTGCTGTAGGTCTCCAGAATGATCTGATCATTTTCCGCACCCGAACGAACCGACCGGGCGTCCAGTTCCCGGCAGGCGGTGGTACCACGCATCCGGTTGTACTCCAGGAAGCCGATATTCCGCATCCGGTCCTCCAGGCAGTTCTGATTCATGAAGCAGCCGTCCAGCAGATCGTAGGGAAGGGGATCCATGTTCCGGAACACCTGCTTTTTAAGCTTGTCCTTGCGGTTTTTCAGCTCGTGGCGCACGGTTTCACAGAGAATGAAATCGAGATTGCGGTGGGGAAACCGGTTTCGAAGATAGACGCTGAAGAAGCGGTCCCGAAGCAGGTTCGTATCCAGGGCGATGGGGTAGACGTCGCCCCCTTCGAGAATGTTCTGCCCCTCGATCATCGAAAAGATCTCTTCCAGCTGGTCGAGCCCCTCCGGCTGAACGATCCCGGACTGGTAGAGGGTTTTCAGCAGGGGGTCGTAATCGGGGATCTCCCGTTGCCCCGCCGGCTTCATTCGCGAAACCAGGGGGCGGACGGTTCGGTTGTAATCGGCGGCCGAAATGAAATCCGTGACGGCGACCCCGCCGCCGGAGAGGTTGGCCTGAAACAGGTCCAGGTTTTTCACCAGGGGCGCCGTGAAGTGCAGATTCTTGTCATACCCGAGATCGGTCAGGCCATTGAACAGGGGCATCAGACGGTCTTTGGTGAAAATGAAGGAATCAGTCTTCATGCTTTTTTCTCCTGCGGTTCCGGAAAGACGGTCAACAGGTCATGCCGAAAGATGGATTGCCGGGGAATCAGGGGATAGGGCATCTCCCGCAGGCCCGGTTCCGCGTACTGAAAATAGACGACCCGCCGCACCCGGTGCCGAAAGGCCCACACCGATTTCATCAGAAGGATGGGGACATGGCTCCACGAAGTCGGGGAGACATCCACGATCAGGTCTGCCGTTAATTCGTCGGCGGCCGTTTCGAAAACCGCCAGCGAGGCCTTTTGGAAGCTGTCCACATCTTCTCCGTCGAAGGGGATCGGTTCGATCCCGGGCGGATCTTTCAGATAAACCCTGGAGAGCGCCGAGAAACGGTCCGCGAGCCGATCGGCCTCCGAAGCGGCCGAAGCGGCATGGAGCAGGGCCACCCGAGCGGGCGGGTCGGATTCCGACTCGCAGAAGGCCCAATAGGAGTTCAGGTTTTCATACTCGGTTCGGCCGAGATAAGTCACCCAGACCGGACCGGATTTCTGGTTCGCCATGAATCATCATCCTTTCCGTTTGCCCCTCAGCCGGTCGCCTCCATCAGAGCCCCGAACCCGGTATTGCGCTTGGCCCCGACCCCGAAATCAGACAGAATGGTCTTGAAAAAATCTTTGATATGGCCCGGTTTCACCGGCACCCCCGCCGGTTCGATCGGCGCCAGGCGGAACTGGAACCGAAAGGAGACCTCGGGCGAGATCTTCAGGAACCTGAGGGGGATCGGATCGCTGAAGCGGTCTTTGTGCGGGGTGATGTAATCTTCGGAAAAGATTCGACCTTTGTGCGCGGGGTCTCGGGGAATGTCTGAGATGTAGGCATCGAAATAAGCGGCCCCGAAGCCGAGAAAGAGCATGGTTTCCAGGTTTTCTACAAAACCGGCCGGGTCCGGAATCTCCTGCTTGGTCACCTCGGCCAGAGTGCCGGTGAGGTAGTCCTGTTTTTGCCGGGTCGCGTCCGGGCTGTCCTTGGGTTTCGGAAAGACCGACCGGAGCACCCCCTTGACCGTGGAGCCGGGGATCACCGGCAGGCCGGTGGACCAGTCGAAATGAAACCCGGCCTGAAAGTCGTTTTCGTTTTTTTCGGCCACCGGATGCATGTAACCGGTGCCGACGAGCAGCCCGGGGTAGGTGGTGGTCAGGTCGAAGGAGTTGGTGGCCGCCGGGGATCGGAAATAGTCGTGGTAAGGCACGCCATGGATTCGGATCGCGTCCAGCGGCTTTTCCGGGGTGCCGAGGAGCTGCCAGATCGAGAAGGTATCCATTCGCCTGCCGAAGTCCCGGCCGGGCCCCTCGCCTTTGACGTAGTAGTAGTGGCCGGCGTTGGTCGGGTGGCTTGGCTTTCGTGGCAACGGTGAAGGCTTTTTTTTGCCCGGTCCTGGCGGTGGTCGATGTGGCCCTTGTGTCCCCGGTTTATTTGCGGAACCGGGTTTGATAATTTGAGATATATCCTCGTTCCCTGTCTTCTGACTCGAGCCTGAACCGATGTTATTGGCTCTCGAGTTTGATCCGGATTGGTTAATTGAGATATGCTTGTTTAATTCCGAGAAATCATTAGTTTTATAACTTTGCCCTTGAGAAGTTTTTTTAGCAACGGGCGGCTTTTTATTTTTCTTAGACTTCTTTTTCCCCATTTCTAATCCTCATCCTTTTTCGGAAAGGTTCGCATCGCCAGCTTGCAGGCCACGGAGGCTTCCAGCACCAGACTCTTGAACCGGGTCCGCCGGACCGCGTCGGGGCAGCCGCAGGCCATGGCATACAGGTCGGCCCCCTTCATGTCTTTCAGATAGCCGGCGGAGGCCAAGGTCTTTTCCATCAGGTATACGATCCGTTTTCGTTCCCTGCCCTCGACGTCTTCCCGTTCATCCCGGTCGGCCCGGCTGAAAAAGGCGAGGGTCTGGAGCAGCCCGGCCTGGACCACACAGGGGCCGAAAGAGGCGATATAGCCGTTGTAGCGGGACGGAATTTTGCCGGAACTCTTTTCCACGATATCGGAATCCCCCTTGAGGAGCGTCATCGCCGCCGGGATCATCCGTTCGACTCTTCCTTTATTCATGGCGTTTTCCTCCAATCCGGCTGATGCTGGTGACCCCGTACCCGATGGAGGCGTTGGCGCCCATCTGGATATTGTCGGTGACCAGTTTGTTTTCGAAGAATTCGAACATTTTGGTGAAGGAATCTTCAGATTTTTCACTGAAGAGATGGTAATTCCCGGTCATGAACCAGAGCACCGACCGTCGGGGAAGCACCTCTTCGTAGAAGAGGTTTTTGCTGATCCCTTTTTCATCCAGGGAATTTCGCGCGATGACCGGCAGACCGGCTTCGCAGACCTGCTGGAAAACGGCATCCTGAAAAACCGCCAGGGAGGGGATGAAGTCCTCATCCAATGGGCGAGGGGATAAATACGGCGCTACTGACGGAATTACATCCGTGGAGATTGGAATCACTTTGCCGTTTTCGTATTCTTCCACGATAGGAACGGCCGTGTCCTTGCCGGTGTCGAACACAATAAAATCCACCGTCGTGTTTTCATTCAAGGCTTGACGAATTTCTTGAAAAAACCCGATCAGCTTCTGGACTTCGTCGTTTCCGTTTTCATTTAATGCCCCGAACCGGACCAGACAATCCAGGTAATCCAAAACAGCGGAAGCCGAGGTAGCGTTCTGGTAAACCCGGGTCGAGGAGCGAAGGGGCAGGGTCAGAAGCCGTCCCTCGTAAAATTTCATGAGACCGTGCTGGGGGGCTTTCTTCAGGATTTGTTTCGCCTTCTCATCGTCTTCGGTTTCGGTTTTTATCTGATCCAGACGTTCCACCTCTTCACCGCCGAAAATCGCCTCGAACGTAAATTTTTTGACCATATCGCTGCCCTTGGGCTGACTGTTGCCGTCCACGAACTGCTCGAAATGGTCCTTGACCGCACCCTTGATGCTGGAGGGGTGAAACACCGGCAGCGAGGTGGTCGGGTCTTTCTGAATCTGTTTGTCCACGATCCCGAAGGTGGTGTCCCCGGAACCGACATGGGTATTGGTGAGGGTCTCGATCAAATAGGCGTTGTGCTCAAACATGCATCTCCTCCTTATCGGATTGTCATTGCGGGGTGACCTGGGATGGACAATACAAAATCCGGTTGTAGCCGATGGCTTTGGGCAGTTCCGATTGCACGGTGTTCACCGCTTCCGCGGTATCTTTTTCGGGGCCTTTTCCAAGAAAGAAGACGGACCCGGCCGGGACCACCCGGTAGGCGTCGCTTTTGAGCACCTTCTTGCCGTCTCGAAACTGAGCGCCGCCGCCTGAAACACCGGTTTTGGGAACCGAAATGGACTGGAGCATCCGCACATTGTCGATGCGGGAGACCACTGAATGAACCGCCTCGTTGAACAGGCCGTCCTCGGCTTTCAGAACCAGGGGCGATACGGCGACCGCTTTCACCGGTTCGGCATTTCTTATTTCGGCTTCGGGTTCCCCGGTGAGCAGCCATCTGAGAATCGGGTGATCCGCAAAAAAAGGATCCTCCGGTTTGATGGGTGCGATATCGAGGGAAAAAACCGACTGATCTCCGCCCAGGGTAATGGTTTTGGCAAAGGTCGATGCGGCAGACGGATCTTTCAGCCATACCACCGTACCGAAGGCGAATCCCCTACGGAAAGCATATTCCCGTTTGACATAAAACTGCCCTTCGGCCACCCGGCGTCGCTCCAGGCCGATCCCGACCTGTCTCCGTACCAAAAAAGGGTTGTCGTCACCAACTCCATCGACATCGATGGTCTCTCCCTGCAGGGCCTGCCCGGCCAGATAGGTTTGCCAGGCGTCCCGGCCGCCCAGGCGGCCGGACCGGCTGTCGGTTTTTGGGTCAAATCCGCTTTGATAAACGGCCTCCCGGCGGCGGCCGCAGTTGGATGCTGTTGCCGGCAGAGGGGTGTAGTCGACCACCCGAAGCCCCTTTTCAGGGCTGTGGGCCACATCCGCCGGCAGAATGAAAAAGGCCTCCCGGCTGCGACCGCTCTCGGCGGTTCGATAAAGAAATGGCGCGGTCAGCCGGTCGATGACCCCGAATTGGGGCGATTCTTCAAAGGCGTTGACCCGGGCGGTGCCGGTGAGGCGGGCCGCCGCTTCTTTCTGTTCCTTGGGGACGAACCGGCCCCGTTTGTGCTGCACCAGCAGGCCGTCGCCCACCAGCAGGGCGGCCCGAAGCGCCCCCAGGACGGTGGTGGGCTGGGGAAACCGGTCGGACCGGACCAGAAAGCCGTCATTGAAGGTGACCGGCCCGCCGAAAAAGAAGCGGCCGACCGGCGTGAAGGTTACCAGATAAGGGGTGGTCATGCGTCCTCCTTTCGGGTGAGGAATCGGATGAACTTGAGCATTTTCAGCACCGTGCCCACCGCTTCGCCGGCGTCGGCTTCACGTTCGAAAAGATAGTGGGCCAGAAGTCGGTTGACGGTGTCTAGACCGCTATGGAAATCGAGATGGTCCCCTTCGTTGAAGTTGTTCTCGAAGAAAGCGTTCAGCCGGTTCGTATCGGGAATCTCGGCGATCAGCCGCTGAAACCGCCCCAGATTGTGGGCGAGACCGCCGGGAAGGCGGATACTGTCTTCGGGCGGTTCGGCTTTTTCACGGTCGGCCTTGGCCGCATTGAGAGCCCCGCGAAGGAGTTCCGCAAACCTGGCGAATTTATCCCCGGCGATGGGAAGGACAAACCGGGTTTGACTGCCCGCATGCTGGGTCAGACAGAGGGCGAGGCTGTCTTTATCGGCTTTGGCGTCGCCGAAAAGCAGGCCCCCGGCCTGGTCCAGTGCGGTGGACAGGGGGAATTTGTAATAGGCGATGTTGATGCCGAGAGACAGGGAGGTTTTTCCCTCGTTTTTATCCACCGTCTCTCGGTAAATCGCAGAGATCTCAGACGCGAAATCAACCACCGTTTTGCCCTCGAAATACACCGGCATGAAGGACAGCAGGTCGTCGCCGCCGATAAAGATCGGGGTGCCGCCGAAACCGGTGATCAGCCGCTCCGATGCTTCAGCAAACTCGAACAGGCGTCTGGAAAGTTCCGTAGGGTCGCTGATGGTGGCCGCCAGTTTCCCGAGATTGTCGCCGTCTGCCTGAACGACCGCGAAATAGCGGTGATAGGGCGCCGGTCCCGGCTTTTGGAGTTCACCGAGAACCGTCTCCAGTTGATCAAAGCCGATCTCGCCTTCTTCGTCCGGTGTCAGACGCTGCCGGACCGATTCGTCATCGAAGAGTTCCCGCGCGGCGATTTCCTGGATCGGAGGATAGATCAGCTTTCCGTCCTTGAGGGCTTCGCGCGGGAGTTTGTGCTTTACCAGCGGATCGATCCGGTTGGCCCGGAATTTTACGAAACAGACCGGACAGAGCGGGGCGATATTCAGCCGAGCCTCCGGCCTGCCTTCCGCGACCCGTTCTTTGATTTTGACGATTCCCGGCAGGGTTTTACACCGCTCGCAGGTGTGCCGGCTTTTTCCCGGCCGGAAAATAAACGATTCTTCCAGGGAATTGAGGTACTGATCCACCTGGGCGATCGGTTTTTGAGCGTCGATGTGTTCGGCCTCGGTGGTGAAAAACCGGGTCTGAAGAAACCCGGTCAGGATCCCACGAATACTGTCCCGATCCGAATCAATCCATTCCCCGCCCCGCCGGTGTTCTTCCCGGGCAAGATCGAAAATAAGATCCGTGAAAAATTCGAGCACCTCCGAGTTGTTGGCATCAATGGTATCGAACAGTGGACGGGCAGGGTGGGGGGAGCGAAGTACAAACCGGTCGTGGTATTTTCCGGTGACCGACCGGTTCGGTTCCAGGCCGCCGCCGGAAAGTTTCGTGTACGGCGTCAGGAATTCGCCGGCCTCGCTTCGAATCAGCTTGTCGATCAGGGTTTCCATGTACCACGAAAAGAAATACGAGCCGAACCAGAGCTCCCGGGTCTTGCGCGAATGGCGCATCACCTCGTAGATGGGGCCGATGGTGAATCCGGCATAGGACTGCACGGCGGGGTCGGGCATTTAGACCTCCTTTATGTCAGTGCGAAAATTTTCATCTGCTTCAGTCGATTGGCGGATTTCCCCTGGAAATTGCCGAAATCATTCTTGTTGATCGTGTCCATGACGAACTGCATGAACGCGTTCAGATCGAATTGATCCGCTTCCGGCACTTTCAATTTATAGCTGCCTCGTGGGCCTTGGAAGGTGAAAGCGGCTCCATGGATTTTTTGGCCGTTGTTCTGGTATGCAGTCGGATTGAGAATGATGTAAACCCGGCTGTCCACCGGCTTAAAGGTGATAGGGGATTTGAACCGAGAAATGTCGGAATGGCTCACTTTGAATTTGGTTCCTTTCTGAATATAAACGGTCCCCTCATCCCCATAATCGGGATCTTTGCGGATCTTACCGCCATGTAGGAAAGAAAAATTATCGGCAAGTCCTAGTAGTGCTCGAATATATAGGGCATCCTGAATAATTTGTCCGTCGACTGCTTGTTTCATGAACCGCTTTTCCCAGGTGATCTTTTCATTTGGTGGTTTTTTGTCATTAAAATACCGCCACAGAAGCGACTTCAGATAAGCATCGGAGTTATTATCTCTGTAGGATTCATTGATGCCTGCTTTCATTGCTCTATAAAGGGCATCAATTCCAGAATAGGCATCCTTGAGATCCCGACAAGGGAAGTAAAAGACTGGCCTTTCTGCTTCTTTAAGCGCCTCCTCGATTTTGGGGAATTCATTGTCTTCGGTATAGAAACTGCCGAACCCCTTGTTCTGGCGGGTGCCGAAATTTTCCAGGGCCAAACAGAGAGGTAGAGTCTGGGGGGTCGCATCAGCGAGGGGTTGGTCAAAATAGGTGTTCACCGACAAAATGGCGCCTTTGGGATAGAAAACGGTTTTCTTTTCTTTGCCACCAATATTTCCAAAATATAAACCTCTTTGAGGTTGGCCTGTTTTACAATCTCCTTTTGGACGTACCCGAACTTGGTAACGAAGACGGTCATCTTTTTTCAGCTGGAGTTTGGATCTCAGATAACGATCTAATTTGGGTTTGAGTTCGGTGGGTCTCAGGCAGGCATCCGCCTGATCATACTGGAAATGGATCAGGTCGGAATATTGTTTCAGCGGTACGTGAAACTGCACGGCGCCTCCTTTCGAGCGAAGGGTAAGAGGTCAATTCGGTTTTTATTTAGAGAATCGCTTTATTCGTTATGTTTCTCCCCGCAAAGCATTCCACCAGTGCTTAAACGTCAGATACTTCTCCATATTTGAATCTTCACCGTCAAGATTCTTGACCACGCCGCGTACAATCCTGATCAAAAGAACAAAAAAAACAATAAAAATCAAAATACTGAAAAAAAGGTGAACGGCCTGTCCGATACCGATTGTCGCATCTCCGCCGGGCGGAGTATACGTCCAATTGAACCATTCAGATAAAAAGGCATTGTCGATGAAGAAAAGGTTCATCCCAAAAAATCCGGTCAAAACGACCAGCGGGAGAAAAATGGAACCCAAAATGGTGAGGTTGTTCATCTGCCGGTTGGCGGTCCTGTCCTGGAAATTGCTGATGAATTCATACAGCTCTTTGATCTCGTTTTTCAAATCCTGCATATTTTCTTTGAGAT